>JABDHA010000077.1 GCA_013285705.1 Acidobacteriota bacterium | reverse complement strand
TTCCCTCGCTCCAAGGTGCTATCAAAAGAACAGAGGTCTCGTCTCAACGAGTAGCTGTTGTATTGAGAATACGGAACCTGTTCTCTCAAGTAGTCGACTGTCGCCGGATCGTCGTCTCTTCGTGGTCCAGCTTCCCCAACAACACAAACGCGACATTTAATCCCGATGATCCGGGCTGAGGGCCTATTCCGCTTGACTACGGCTTACCTGAACCGCATCGCCACTGCCGTACCAGAGCACGATGTGCATGACACCTTCGTCGTCTTCGCCGAGAAGATGCTCGCCGACCCGCGGCTACGTAAGGTCTTCCGCCGCATGGTGAGCCGCGCCGACATCGCGCATCGCTATTCGTTCCTCGATCCGCAGAAAGGTTCCGGCCAACTCTCGTCGCATAACGCGAATGAGTTTTATCGGCTAGGTAACTTTCCCAACACGGCGCGGCGTATGGAGTTGTTTGAGCAGAGCGCTCCGGTGCTGATGCGGAAGGCCGTGGACCGGCTTGCGCTGAGCGAGGAGGAACGCTCCGTTATTACGCATGTGCTGGTGACCTGCTGCACGGGGCTCTATGCGCCGGGGCTGGACTTTGAGATCGTCGACCACCTCGGGCTTTCGGCGGGCGTGGAGCGCACGATGGTTGGATTCATGGGATGCTATGCCGCGATCAATGCACTGAAGCTGGCGCGGCACATTGTGCGCTCAGATCCGAAGGCGGGAGTTCTGATGGTCAACCTGGAGCTGTGCACGCTGCACTTCCAAGAGACGCAGGAACTGGAGCAGGTGCTCTCCTTCCTGGTCTTTGCCGATGGCGCGGCATCGAGCCTAGTTACTGCTCGCGAGCAGGGTTTCGCGCTGGACAGCTTCAAGGCCGTGATGGTGCCCGAGACACGTGGGCTGATTAGCTGGAAGATTCGCGGGCTAGGTTTCGACATGCTGCTCTCCGGGCAGGTGCCGAGAGAACTGGGCCGCGCGCTGCATGAGGGCGAACTGATGGCGGAGCGCGACGGCATTGACCTGTGGGCGGTGCATCCCGGCGGACGGTCGATTCTGGATGCGGTAGAGAAGGGACTGGAGCTGCCGACGGATGCGCTGGCAGCGTCGCGCGAAGTACTGTCGTGCTTCGGCAACATGTCGTCGGCGACGGTGATGTTTGTGCTGCAGCGGATGATGCAGCAGGCGCGGCCGGGGCAGCGTGGGTGTGCGATGGCGTTTGGGCCGGGGCTGATAACGGAGAGGATGCGCTTTCATGCGGTCTAGTGTAGAGATCGACTTCACTCGGCGGGTCTCTCCGCGTGAGTTGCCGGAGCTAATGGATGGTGACTGTAGTTATGAGGATTTCCGTGACTGCCTGCGCAGTCTGGAAAAAGTCAATCGCTGGCTGCTGGGTTATCGGCCGACCCTGGCATGGCTGGAGCGGTTGCCGCATGGATTGCGTGGTCCGATACACATCGTCGATGTAGGCTGTGGCGGCGGCGATCTACTGCGTCAGATTGCAAGCTGGGCACGGAGACGGGGTATAGCTGTGCAGCTAACGGGGATCGACTTGAATCCCTATGCGGCGCGTGCGGCAGCGGAGTCCACGCCGAAGGAGCTCCGAATCACATGGGTGACCGGCAATGCTATGGTGTATCGACCGGAGAAGCCGATGGATATCGTCGTTAGTTCGCTGATGGCACATCATCTGGAGGACGAGGAGATCATCGCGCTGCAGAGGTGGATGGAAGCTACCGTGCAGGTAGGTTGGTTTATCAATGATTTGGAGCGGTCGGAGTGGAGTAGTCGGATGTTTGGGTGGGTGCGTTGGCACTGGCTTGTGCGGCATGATGGGCCGGTGTCGTTCCGGCGGGCCTTCCGGAAGGAGGATTGGGTACGCCTGCTGGCTGCGGCGGAGATCCCGCGAGAGGCGGCGACGGTGGAGAAGTGGCGTCCGGGACGGTTGTGCGTGGGGCGATGGAAGTGAGGTCGGTTATTTTGAAGCGTCTCGTTAGGCTAACAGATATGAAGCCTCTCGTCCCTCCCCCTGATGACGCATCTAATCACGTCTAACCATCTGAGAAGCAAATAATGCCAATTTCCACTCTGCCAGCACCCAGTTCCGCCGGTTCCAGATTCAAGACTATTCTTTGGGTCTCGCTTGGTCTCACCGTACTCTTCGTCTTCATTACCTCAGAGCTGCTCCTCATCACCGACTACCCGATGTACCACGCCTACCGTCTTCAGGTCATTGCCGACCGCCATCTCCTCATCCCGCATACACTCGCCGGAATCCTCGCTCTTTTGATCGGCCCCATCAATTTCTCCTCGCGGATCCGCCAGCGTCACCTCCAACTCCATCGCATCCTCGGCCGCATCTACGTCATCTCCGTGTTTGTTGGTTCCTTCACGGGGATCGCTCTCGCAGCTGGCCGCCCGGGTCTTCCCGGAACTTCCATGCAAGCCGCCGCCTGGATGGTCTGCACCACCGCCGCCGTCATCACCGCGCGCAACCGCCAAATCACACAGCATCGCCAATGGATGGCGCGCTCCTATGCAGCTACCTTTACCTTCGTCTCCAGCCGCGTGCTCAACCTCTGGCCGCGTTACTGGAGCCACCTGGGCGACGTCTTATCCGCCGTCGGGGTGATTGCGTTCACACTTGCCTCGCTGCTGATCGTGGACCTCGGCCTCAACTGGCGCGAACTCACCACCCGCCGTGACTGATTGTCGTCTAGGGGTTATGAGATTTTCAGGGCATCTTCATAAACGCAGGCGATCCACATTTCGTCTCTGAGATCTAGACCTCGACATGTGCATTCGTCCAGCCAGCGCTCTACGGGCTCCAAAATGACGATTTGTACAGAATGACGTGCTGAACTGTTTTGTGGACGTCTACTAGGAAGATGGAGTCCGCTGCAAATTGATTGATATCCATTGAATTTGGAGGGAATGCCTTGCAAGACGAAGTAATGATCCTCGGTGGTGGAGTGGCAGGCTGTGCGGCTTCGATCGCGCTCGCTCGAAAGGGGCGAAGCGTCACGCTGATCGAACGCGAGCCCACACCGCGCCATAAGGTCTGCGGAGAATTCCTAAGCGGTGAGGCCCTTGAAGACCTGCATGCACTTGGCATCGACGTGGCCACTCTTGGCGCGGTGCCCATCGATTACGTTCGCCTTGCCGCAGCCAGACGCGCTGCGGAGGCTCCCTTGCCTTTTCCTGCAGCCTCGCTCACGCGCAAAGCGCTGGATACAGCGCTCATCGCCGCCGCCATCGCCGCGGGAGTCCGCGTTAAACGTGGTCGCGGTGTGCAGTCGCTCAGCCGCGCGACTGCCAACCTCTGGCAGGCTACGCTCGACGACGGCACCACATACGAAGCACCAACCGCCTTTCTCGCCACAGGCAAGCACGATCTGCGGGGCCACGGTCGCCCAAAGGACCCTCACCAATGGGTCGCCTTCAAGATGTATTACCGACTGTCTGCCGCCCAGACCGCTGACCTGGCGGACGCCTCCGAGTTGACGCTCTATTCCGGAGGCTACGGTGGTATCCAACCGGTGGAAGACGGCATTACGAATTTCTGCTGTGTGGTGCAACGGCAGTATTTTGCAGGTGCAGGTCTCCGCTGGGAGGGCCTTCTTGCAAAGATGCAGCAGGACTGTCCCCACCTCGCGATGCGGCTTGACGGTGCGGAGCCGCTGCTCGATAAACCAATCACCATCACTCATATCCCGTACGGTTACATCCGCTGCGCAACTGAGGATGGGCTCTACTGTCTCGGCGATCAGGCAGCCGTGATCCCCTCGTTCACAGGCGATGGCATATCCATCGCCCTGCATACTGCCCGCCGTGCCGCCGCTGCCTATCTTGCCGCGGAGCCGGCGCCGGTCTTTCAGCCAAAACTGCGCTCCGCAATGCTGTCCCAGATGCGTCTTGCCGAGGTCGCCGCCGACGGCTTAAACAACGCGCTCGCGCGCGCTGTACTGCCGTTCTGCCTCAGGGTCTGGCCCGGCGCGATGCGCGTAACGGCTAGACTCACGCGTGTCACCCAGGCCGCCGCTGTTGCTCCACAGGCGTTCGCCAACTGAAATCGAGCCACGCCAAAACAACTCTCGGCAGTTAAACCTTTTAGGGGAAATGATGTAATGAAATCCTTCCTAGTCATAGCCCTCGCGCTGCTATTCGCTCCCGCCGCACTCGCCCAGCATCAGACCTTCGCTGTCAATCCCGATGCCAGCGAGGTCAAGATGACGCTCAAAACAACCCACGAGGTCGTCAACGGCACGTTTCACATTCAATCTGGGTCGATTGAGTTTGACCGCAGCAATCCTAAGATGTCAGGTTCGGTGACCGTACTGGCCGGCAGCGGGAAGACCGGGAACGACAGCCGCGATAAGAAGATGAACAAGGACATTCTCAAGGTGGATCAGTACACGACCGTCTCCTTTGCGCCCAAAACCTACACCGGAACAATCCCGCCCTCTGGCGACTCGACCATTCAGGTGAACGGAGTGTTCACCCTACTCGGCAATCCTCACGATCTGACGATTCCGATACGGATTCACATGGATGGATCGAAGGCAACGGCGAAGGCTCAATTCGTCGTTCCCTATGTTCAGTGGGGTCTCAAGAATCCGAGCTTCTTGATCTTGAAAGCTGAGAATGACGTTGCGTTGGATCTCAATCTGGTTGGCCAGGTTTCCAACTAACCCACCATCCTGTTTGTACGTTGAAATAGGACCATTCCGGTCTAACTGCACTCGCTTTTTGTTGAACTCAATCGGAGCTACAAAGAACTATGCCCAATCCCGTGTCTCTCCCCTCACTGACACGCAGGCGTTTTACGCAACTCTCTGGAATGGCGGTCGGCTCGCTTGCGTTGTCCGGCGCGGCCCACGCAGGAGCGGCGGTGGACGTGACGCTTGAAATCGCACCTTACACCCTAGAGGCTTCGCCAAGGCATCGCATCCGGACCGTAGCTTATAACGGCCAAATTCCCGGGCCGTTGTTCCGGATGCGAGAGGGAGAACCGCTGTCTGTTGAGATTCGGAACCTGACGAAGGATTCGGAGATCGTTCACTGGCACGGCCTCTATCTTCCCTCAGAGATCGATGGCGCCATGGAAGAAGGCACACCGATGATCGCGCCAGATGCCTCTACACGCTATACCATGACCCCCAAGCCGGCAGGTTTTCGCTGGTATCACACGCATACGTTCGCGGGGAGGAACCTCACCAAGGCGCAGTACGGCGGACTGCACGGTTTCCTGCTGATCGAGCCGCGTGACAACCCAGCTGCCTACGATCGGGAGGTCCTCCTTGGACTCCATGACTGGAATGGGCAGTTCCTGAGCAGTGACGACGGTTATATGAACCCGGTCTACGATGTCGCAACGATCAACGGCAAGATGCTCGGCTCTGGAGATCCAGTCAAGGTCAAACAAGGCGAGCGCGTCATGATGCACATCCTCAATAGCAGCCCGACCGAGGTTCACTGGATTTCGTTCTCCGGGCACACCTTCAAGGTGGTGGCCCTGGATGGAAATTCAGTAGCCCAGACTCAGACAGTTTCCATGCTTCGGCTCGCGCCCGCGGAGCGCGTCTCGGCCATTGTCGAGATGAACAATCCCGGCGTATGGATACTCGGTGAAGTCCGCAAGCATGTTCAAGCTAGCGGAATGGGCGTTGTCATTGAATACGCCAACTCTTCCGGCAAGCCGGTGTGGACGCAACCGGAGGATCTTGTATGGAACTATCGCCAGTTCGCAGGGGCAGGCGATGCCGTACAACATCAAGACGCAAAAACGATCGAGCTGGTCTTCGACTCCAAGTTCCAGGGGCACGGCAACGAAGAGCTCTGGCGGATCAACGGTCTGGGCTATCCGCAGAATTCAACGCCAGAGCACTCGCCTTTGTTGCAGGCGGGACAGCGTTATCGCCTGGTCATGAAAAACAAGAGCATGGATGATCACCCGATTCATCTGCACAGGCATACATTTGAGATTCGGCGGCTTGAAGATGGCGCGGAGATAGCAGGACCGCGCAAAGATGTCGTCCTGGTTCACGCCAGTGGAACCGTCGAAGTAGAGTTTGTGGCCGACAATCCGGGTAAGACACTCTTGCACTGCCATCAGCAAGATCACATGGATCGAGGATTCATGATGGTGCTCAACTATGCGTAGCTCAACGATCAAGCTCGCTGCCAAAACGGTGCTCGCAATCGCGGTCATCTTGTACGCGCGATCCTCTGTAGCACAAGGAAACTATGAGATTCAGGTTTACGGCGCAGACACCGTTGCGCCGAAGACTTTGATGACGGAATTGCACTCCAACTTCACCCCGGAAGGTCAGAAATATTACATCGATGGCGTCATTCCAACCAATCATCAGGATCATGAGACGCTCGAACTCACTGAAGGCATTACGAGTTGGTCGGAGATCGGCTTCTATGTCTTTACCAGCTCGCAGGATAGTCACGGTGTGCAGTGGGTCGGCGATCACATACGCCCACGCATCCGCGCCCCCGATAGCTGGCATCTTCCGGTAGGTCTCAGTCTATCGACCGAGATCGGCTACCAACGCGCCGTCTATTCCCCTGACACATGGACGTGGGAGATTCGGCCCATCATTGATAAGACCGCAGGCCGGTGGTATTTCGCAGTGAATCCGGCACTCGAACGCACGTTGCACGGCCCCGATGTGCATCAAGGGCTTGGCTTTTCTCCGGGTGCAAAGGTGAGCTATGACTTCACACGAGTGGTGAGCGGCGGCATCGAATACTACGCCGACTATGGACGCCTCGGGGCATTCGACTCATTGCATTACCAACAACAGCAAATCTTTGTTGTAACCGACCTCAACACTTCTCCCAAGTGGGAGATAAACATCGGAGTTGGAGTTGGAACCACCGCAAGTACAGACCATCTCATTGTGAAGGGCATTCTCGGCAGACGCTTCGATTGGGGTCGTCATCCATCAATCGAGTAGCCCGACATCCCATACAGCGGAAAGAGCATGGCGGCTTCAGACGATAGAAAATTCCTTCCCGCGTTGGGAAGCGAACTGGCAACTCGGGCCGCGACGCAGACGCTGCTGAACAGCTTCACGATTGTTCCCAATACGGGCAACCATGGCCGCAGGGCAAGCGTTCTGCTGCCGATGCCGCTTCCAATGGGACCGATTGCTCCTTCATCGACACGCTCAGTTGAGGTGCCGGTCGCGTTCGCCCGGTGTGCGGGACGAGCGATGCCTTTTCAGTGCAAGCGGTCTTCTCTGCTGGCAATGGAAGCGACGTAGGCACCTTAGCAGTGAGCAACGAAACTGAATAACTTCTAACAGAGAAACCGAAAGGCCTTCTTTTGGGAAGGCCCTTTGGTATTCATTGGCGAGCGCGCCAGATAACAGACCAACCTCGCCATCACAGTTCTCTAATACTTTTCTTTCGTTCCTCTCCTGGCATGGGTTCCACTCATCACGGAACCTTGGATTGAGTGTTCGAATAGCTGTCCTGCGGGCAGCAACTCACGCAGCCTTCGCTAGATTTTTTGGTTGATCCTTTGAGTTGGGTCGCCGCACATCTTCATGATCGGCTGGATTGAGTGCCTTGAAAGCACCTGCCGCCACCGCAGCGCCGGCAAAATCAGCGACCAGATAAATCCAGATATTCGCCCAGGACGACAGCCCGAGGACCGAGATACCCACCGCGACCGCTGGATTGAACGCTCCACCGGAAATGTTGCCGACAGAAAACGCCCCCACCAGCACCGTGAATCCGATCGCGAAACCATAAAAAGAATTGCCTGACGTGCCTTGGCCGTGACGACGTTCAGTACGACGTATACGAGGGCAAAGGTGAAAAGAAACTCCGCCAGAAGCGCAGGTGCAGTCGCCGGGTGGAGCGGTGTAACAGCGGCTCTCCCTTTAAGAACTTGACGACCAACGCAGCCAGCACAGCCCCGATGATCTGAAAGATCATGTACGGGGCCACATCTTTGGCCTCGCACTTGCCGCGCAGCCAGACGCCCAGCGTAACGGCCGGATTGAAGTGCCCTCCGGAAATGTGACCGCCTGCAAAAACCATCACCATAAGAGCAGAACCGATTGCTAGGGGGGCAAGCGGATCGGCGCCATGGCCGATAACCGTGCACCCAATGGTCAGGACCAGAATGAAGGTCCCGGGACCTTTCTATTAGCTGAGACAGGACTTCTCGATCATTGTGAGGCGACTACAACCTGGTGGCTCGCTCCATTATTCCGGCAACGCTACCCGAAGGTCCTGCTCGATGAATCTCGAATGCTGGTGTCAGCAGGCACTGTTGTTACGACTGGCGCGGCGATGGGGCATCTCGATCTTGCACTATGGCTGATACGCACAGTGAGCCCGGAGCTATCGACCCTCGTCTCGCGTTATCTCCTCGCGGACATACGCTCGTTGCAAGCCACTTACATCATTCCCAATCATCTGGCACAGGCAGATCCAATGGTTCTGCGCTTCGAACGATGGGCGCGAGAAAATCTCAAGAAGGGCTTCTCGCTGCAGAAGGCCGCCGAGGCGTTGGCTACCAGTGCACGCACACTGCAACGCCGTTGCGACGCCGTGCTCGGCAAATCGCCGCTGGCCTACTTTCAGGACCTACGTGTGGAACATGCGCAATCTCTCTTGCACGGGAACGACATCGATATCGAAGCGATCGCAGCGGAGGTCGGTTATGCCGACGGCGCGACACTAAGAACACTTTTACGTGAACGCCTGGGACGAGGAGTGCGCGATCTTCGATCGCAGCTGCGATAGGGCATGTTGAAGAGGCATTGGTTCCGTAAAAACACGTTACATTTAGTGAGGTCACTCACGGGTGATTAATTGCCCGAGCGCTCACCGACAATGGAATACGAGTCACATGGATGATAAGTCGGCATGTCGGACATACGGGGCGGACGGAGCAGCTTTTCCGAGAAGCCGGGTTACGGCCAAGTGAAAGAACAATTAGTAAAACATAAGCCGACTTAGAATTACTGATCCGGAGCGGGCACTTCTATGCATAGGCGAACCGGCCAAGTGATCCGCAACTGCCTAATCCAGCTTGCGTCCAGACTCAACGATCGGAAATCCCTCCTCGAAGTCGACCAGTAGCGCGAACAAATCGGATACCGCCTTGGCGTCTCCGACAGTAGTGATCTCGCGACGCTCCATTGCATGGGCGAGTGTTCGCTGTCCCAGAATGACGCTTTCAAGCACTGGTCGCGTTGTCGTTACCGTAGTCACCGCATTAGGAGCGGTCTTGCCATTGATCGATGTCAGTGCCCCATGCTCAAGAGTAGACGCAAGCGACTCGCGCGTATCGGTGAATTGCCAGTTGATCACGATGTTTGCTGTTCCGGCTCGAGGCCCATCTACGCGTGTGCCGAGATAATCGAACACCAGGGCGATCGGCATCGCTCGCAACACTCCTGGACCGACGCCGGGGACGGATCGTGTTCCACTGTGGACGCCGCTGCGCAGTTCCTGGGCTCCGAGCAGGTAGGCGTTTCGCCATGTCGACGATTCGGCAAGGTATCCCAGTTGCTCGAACGCATCCGCTGCAAGACTGCGCGCCTCTTTGTTGGAGGGATCGGCGAAGACGACCTGGTCCATTATCTGAGCGACCCACCGGTATTGGCCCGCTTTAAAGTCCTCGCGCGCCCGCGCGATCACCGCAGCCGCTCCACCCATGTATTCGAGATTCTTTTTTGCCTCTTCGACGCGGGGCAGACGATTGAGAGTCGCAGGATTTCCGTCGTACCAGCCGATATAGCGCTGATATACAGCCTTTGAATTATGCGAGATCGTGCCGTAATATCCGTGGGCGGACCAATCGTTCTCAAGCCCAGGTGGCATGGTAAGGGCCTCTGCAATCTCGGTAGGTCCCAGCCCTTGATTCATCATGCGGATTGTCTGGTCATGGATGTATTTGTAGAGGTCACGCTGATTCGCCAAATGCGTTCGCACCCGTTCGTTACCCCACACAGGCCATGTATGTTGAGCGATCATCACTTGCACGTCGGCACCGAATTGATCGAGAGCAGTATTGAGATATTGCGACCAACGATTTCCGTCGCGCACTCCGGCGCCGCGAAGTGGAAGCAGATTGTGCAGCGTGTGAGTCGCATCCTCGGCCACATCCAGAACATGTGACTTCGGCAGATAAATCATCATCTCGGAAGGCGCTTCTGAGTCCAGGGCCAGTTGAAATATAAAATCTACTCCATCGATTGTGCGGGTCTCCGTCGGCTGCCAAATAGTATCGTTTGGCGTGATGATCGGTCCGCCCCCGCTCGCTCCACGAGAGTCGCCCTTGCCAATGCCTCCATCGATGTTCCCCCGCTCTCCCACCGGCAGCGACAACCCAAACTGGTACTCCGCGCGTCGTGCCTTTGCGTTTTCGCCAACCGCAGCCTCTCCAACGAGGGCTTCCATGAAGCCTATGGGCGCAATGACTATTGTTTTTCCGGCAGCCGCGTCGGCCTGCGAGACTACACCGCTCACGCCGCCATAGTGATCGCCATGACTGTGGGAGTATATTGCAGCCACGACCGGCTTGCGTGGACGATGCGCGAAATATAGATCAAGAGCTTCGCGCGCTGCTTGCGGCGTAGACAGTGTGTCGATGACGATAATGCCGGTCGTCCCTTCAATGATCGTCATATTCGCCGGGGAGAAACCGCGAATCTGATACACGCCCTCGGCTACCTTAAACAATCCGCTTGCGACGTTAAGTTGTGCCTGACGCCAGAGACTTGGATTTACGGTCGGAGGCGCCTCATGCTTAAGAAATTCCCAGTGATCCGGATTGGCCGGGTCTGGTGTTGTCGCGATAAACCCTCGCATCGCGTCATCAAAATCTTGCCGATCACTAAACGGCAACTGCGATTGGACAGCCTGGTTGGCGGAAGCGACCTTAGGCTCCGCCGGCTTGGTTTGCTGAGCTTGCGCAGGATGAACAATAGTCGTTATCGCAATGAAGTACGCTGTCCATCGTGTTCGCAAGCAATTCAAGAGAGCCAAACGGACCATCAAAGTTGCTCGCCTCATGGGTATTGTTTCCTCCCACGACCAGTATTGGTTCGCATTCATCTTCTCGTCTACGGTGTAGAGTGAAAATGTATTTCTCACTTTTGGGAAGATATGATGGATCTGAACTCATTGATCGTCTTCGCCAAGGTTGTGGAGGCGAGCAGTTTCTCGGAAGCGGCGCGACGCTTGAAAATGCCCGTTTCAACCGTCAGCCGGCGCGTGGCCGACCTGGAAGACCAGCTTGGCGTGCGTCTTCTCGAACGCTCCACACGCAGCCTGAGGCTCACCGATGTGGGTTCCGAACTATTCGAGCACGCGCAGCGTAGCGCGGAACTCAGCGAAGTCGTCAGCAATATTGCTTCAAACCACATGGCGAACGTGTCGGGAGTCTTGCGGCTTTCCGCGCCGCCCAGTATCTCCGATTCACTCCTGGCGCCGCTGGTCGGCGCCTTTCAGGTCGCCAACCCGGACGTACGTGTCCAGATCCTTATCACGGAACGCATGGTCGATCACATCGCAGAAGGCGTCGATCTTGTCTTCCGGGCTGGAGCGCTCAAGGACTCGACGCTGGTCGCGCGGAAGATCCTGAGATACCGCCATCAGCTACTGGCAAGCCCGGCCTATCTTAAGCAACGCCGGTCCCCGACCACACCCCAAGATTTGCTGGAACATCGGCTCCTCGCCTTTTCGCGTTGGCGGCCGGAAAATCGCTGGAATTTCTTTCGTGTGAACGGAAGGGACAAGGAAACGCTGACCTTTCAACCGTACTTGTCGATGAACGATTACGCCGGTCTCGCGGCAGCGCTGCTCGCCGGCTCTGGCATTGGAGAGTTGCCTCCACTGGTGCAGCCGCAACTAGTCCACGACGGGCGGCTTGTTGAGATTATGCCGAAATGGCGCTTTCGCACGTTCGACCTTAATGTCGTTCATCTTGGAAACCACCACATTCCACGGGCGATTCGAGTCTTCAAGGAGTTTGCTGTCCAAATGGCGCCTACACTCTTTCCGGACCTGCCGGTTTGATCAACGCTTATTCCGCGCCAGTAGCGGCCACGAATGGGCCGGACGCGAGTAGTCTTGCGCAGAAACGCGTGTCGGTTTCTCAGTGCCATGTCCACGGACGATAATGCGCTATTGGTCACTTTGACGTTATTGCGACCAAACCACTGAAATCACTTTCTCTGCGCGCGTTTCGCGGATTGGGAACGATAAACGCGCTTGTGTTTACTAATCTCCATTGTGGGGGGATTCCACATGGCCGTTTAGTCGGCATCTCGGACACTTGGGAGCCATGAACAACGTTACAAGCACTTCTACGGATAGCCGGTTTCTACAGCTGTTGGAGAATGCAGACGTTCCGACGGTACTTTGCTGCCAGCTCAGGGATCCGATAAGCGCCGCCTTATTAGGTCCTGAGAAACGCGCATCTGGCTACAACCATTTACTCACCACATGCCGACATTTCGATACTAATCCGAACGTTTTGGGCTGCTGTTGATTCAGCTTTGCGCGGGGAGGAACTCAGCTGGTTGGAACGGCTAACTGACATCCGAGAGGCCTCGGGGTCCAAGCTCGGTCTCTTGCGCCACACGTTCCCCCAAAAACCAATCCGGATGAGCCGGGGAAAAGGTGCAAATGCTGTCCCAATCCAGGTATTACCGGTCTCCAACCGATGTTGCGGCACGCTCGATAAACTCTGCAACTCTCAACGGCTCTTGAAGCATTGCGAGATGGCAGGTTGGCAGCGTGATCGTTGTGGCGTTCATCCTCTCCGCCATCCGCTTCTCCAGCGGAGCCGTGATCGCCTTATCCTGAGAGGCGATGATGAACCATGTAGGTTTCGTTCGCCACGCGGGCGTCACAGTGGGCGTTGCCGTTAAATCCGCGCCAGACGTCGGACCTTGTGTAGCCGTTAGCGTGATTTGTTCGAGTTTCGATAAGTCTTGAGCAAAGGCAACCGCTACACCCTGGGGAGAGATTGTTACGAACTGCTTCGCCGCGTCGAATTCAAGAAATGGCGTGAGCGGAGAAACGGGACTTAGCGTATCCAGCAGTGAGAGCGCAGATTCACCGCTATCGGGAGCAAACGCGGCGACATAAACCAGGCCTGCAACATTCGGATCATTTCCAGGTGTATCTCCGATGACAACGCCGCCATAAGAGTGCCCGACGAGCAGCACAGGACCTGGGTATGCCTTCGTGATGCGCGCTATTGCACGCTGCGTTGCGGCATCATCGTCTTCGAGAGAGGTAAGGGGAAGCTGCGCCGCGATCACATGATATCCCTGAGCCTCCAGCAGAGGAATCACCTTGGACCAGCTCGAGCCATCAGCCCATGCTCCGTGAATCAGCACGATGTTTTTGACGCTGCGATTGAAATTGTCTCGCGATGATTCTGGAGATTGCTGCGCGTAGCCGAAGCTATGGAATCCTGCCGTCAGCAAAAGTCCGATGCTCATGACTGTTTGAACCATTCTTCCTGTTCTCATCGATAATCCTTATGTATTTCGGGTTCGCCTGCCAATTCGTTTGAGCAGAAGGGTATTCAAAACATACGGAAGCCTGCTCTACTTTGAAGCCTTTGCTGCCGCATCAAGAATCACATCCGCGACCTTCAACGGCTGAGCGAGCATAATGACGTGACTGGAGGAAACAGTAGTGGTTGTCGCGCCGATTTTCTTTGCCTGAGCTGCTTCGAGATCGGGTGAAATTGCCCGGTCATTTGCGGCGATGATGTACCACGACGGTTTCGACTTCCAAGCTGGAGCCGTGACCTCACCCTTCATGGCAGTAACGCTTGTTGGCACCTGCGTTGCGGTCAGAATCGCAATCTCTTTGGCGGAAAGGTCTTGTGCGAAATCCTCGGCAATCCCTTTGGGCGTCAGTTTGAGGAAGCCACTCTTGTCGGGACGCAGCTCTGAGCCGATGGGTGTTGGAACGCTGGTAATGAGACCGAAAGCGGTTTCTCCCGTATCTGGAGCCACAGCTGATACATAGACAAGTCCGGCCACTTTAGGATCGTTGCCGGCTTCGGTGATGACAGCTCCGCCGTACGAGTGACCGACGAGCAATACCGGCCCATCCTCGAGAGCAATGGCTCGCTGCGTTGCTGAAACGTCGTCCGCGAATGATGTGAGCGGGATCTGAACAGCGACAACATGCAGGCCCTTCGCCTCCAGCAATGGAAAGAGCTTCGACCAGCTAGAGCCGTCGGCCCATGCCCCATGAATGAGGAGCACTGTTTTTACCCCCGCGGCTGGCTGCGTTTGTGCTGTTGCTTTAACGGCAGGAACGATGATCGCGAGTAGGGCGACAGACCTCGCCACCACATTCCGAGCAAACTTGAATCCTTGCATTGTTTTTCTCCTTGTCATGAACGGAAGATCCGCACAGTGTGAGAGAACAGCTTCGAGTCTTGTGCGGACTGAGCCAATGCGGGCACACACGCAGGTCTGTGGCATTCTCACATTCGCTATCCTGTCTCATCTGAACGTAGCTTTGGATGAGGGGAAGCATCTAGGCGAAAACCATCAAAAACTGGCGATTCCCGCTGTCTATGCAGCGAAGGGATTGCGCTTGGAGCTCCTGGCGTAAGTATTCTCGACGCCGGGAAGGATCTCCACAATTTGAAAATAGCGATCCCAGAAGGGCGTTTCCCGCAGATCTTCCACGAGGAGCTCGTATGCATGGTGGTCTGTCGTCTCCCAGACCCAGAGGTCGGTGACGCGAGCTGAATAGAATTCCACGTCGTAGAGGCGCAGCGTTACCTTGGGACGATGCTTGTTCAGGATTGGCTCAATATGTGTAGCCAGGAGACGAAGCCGCTCCTCGCTGGTGAATCCAAGCCACTCCGGCATCGATTTCACCAGCATGAACGCCGTGAGCACGATCTCTTGCTGCTCCGTCGCTTGATTCTGTTTGTCCTCAGTCATCGCTTTTCCCTTCGTTTGCAAACGATCTAAGCTCTAAAATATGAGCAAAAGCTCATGTGCGCTACTCGCATTCCGACGAAGGTAAAACCAGGCCGTCGCAAGCGTCTGGACCCTCGTAAACCGCCCACTCAGTCGCGCGCGGCCGAGACGGTGAACGCCGTGATCGAAGCGGCTGCTCGCATATTGGAAAGGAATGGCTTCGAGGGCTACACCACCAACGCCATCGCCGAGCGTGCCGGCGTCAGCATCGGTTCTCTTTACCAATATTTCCCGGGCAAAGAGGCTGTTACTGTTGCGCTGATTGAGCGCGAATGTGCTCTATTGTTAGCGGATGTAATCAAAGCTGACTCCATAGTGGACTACCGGGACGCGGTAAACCATTTGATCCATTCTGCTGTAGCTCACCAGATGAGACGGCCGAGGCTGGCACGCCTGCTGGATTTAGAAGAAAGCCGATTACCAATCCGTCCGCGTATCCGGCCAGCGAGCGACGCGATACATGAGACTGTACTGCGGATACTCAGCCGATCCGACTCCCCTTATCGGGGCAACAGGAAAGAAGCTGTTCTCGATGTCTTTGCCATCGCAAAGGGTATGGTGGATGCGTCTGGAGAACGTGAGGAGACCGATGCGCATCAGCTTGAGAAACGAGTGCGACGCGCAATCTATGGCTATCTTGGCATGCGCTCTGTTCGCTAGTCATGATCGCAACTCCTGGTATGGACTAGCGTCTCCGCCTCTTGAACTGCCTGGACCGCTGCGGCCGTGAGTTGTTGTCCGCCGCCATGTCCCCGGAGTTACTCCGTGAATTTGCTTAAAGGAGCGGTTGAGTGCGGATTGATCCGCAAATC
This sequence comes from Acidobacteriota bacterium, assembly GCA_013285705.1. Taxonomy (GTDB): domain Bacteria; phylum Acidobacteriota; class Terriglobia; order Terriglobales; family Acidobacteriaceae; genus Alloacidobacterium. Next base: position 3,252 of record JABDHA010000077.1, on the reverse strand, counting down.
CACACTGCGCGGCGATATCGGCAAGGGGCAGACGCGAATTCGCCATAAGATCTTTGGCCTTGTTCACACGCCGTTCGATCAGCCACTTGTAGGGTGGCTTGCGAAAGGTTTGCTTGAAGGCCCGGGCAAAGTGGCTTACCGATAATTCGCATGCTTCTGCAACCTGCTGGAGGGCAATATTGCCGTCCAGATGAGCCTCCAATAACTCTGTTGCTCTTCGCATCTGCAGAGAAGAGAGCCCGCCGCGAAACTGCGGAGCCGATATTTTCACGCCGCCATACGAGCAGACGAAGTGACAGTTCATGGCCTGCAAAACATAATCGAGGAAAATCTTCGGAGCATGATGAGGTCGTTCCAGTGAAGAGAGGAGGGTCTGCCCGAGGTGGTGAACTATAGGATCAAATGCTCCCTGTGGCCACACCAGGCGCTCCACGCGCGGCGCCCGATGGGCATAGGCCATATCATCCAGAGCAGCTTGGGTGATATACAGCACCAATGCGTCGAAAGGATTGGGGAGCAGAACTGCCGGCTCATCTTGTAGGTCGATTGCACTGACTCCCCCAATTGGGTAAGAACCGCTCGATACCCTTTTGTTGCCGAAGAACTGCTCAATAAAAGGGATAGCTCTGAGTTGCAGCGCAACAATGTGGCCGCGCTCACCTACGACCGGACGCGCCATTTCCGGAAGGCCTTCGCTGCTCTGAAATCTCCCAAACGAGAACGAGGCACGTTCGGACAGCCTGACCTCGGCTGTAGGCGAATCTTTGAGATACATAGCTTCGGCGAGTTGATTCCAGACGGTGGGAACTCTAGTGTCCGTATCCATGTATGTGGGACCGTCACCTTCTTGAATTGAATTAGGGGCCCAAAATTCCTAGTCACTCTTTTAGAGTACAGATGTACTCTAAAGAGACAAAGTATTTGGGCTGAGAGGGAAGAATGCGAAAGTCACGCGCCGAGGCAGCCGAGACAAGGGCACGAATCCTCTCAACGGCCTCGAGGATGTTTTTAGACAACGGACTGGGAACAGTGGGAATGCGCGACGTGATGGCCGGTTCAAGTCTCACGCCGGGTGGGTTTTATCGGCATTTCGGGTCGAAGGATCGGCTCATCGCTGAAGCGAGTAGTGCGGCATTTGATCGAGCCTTCGCTATGTTGGAGAACGAAACAGTGGGCAAATCGCCTGATCATGCCATCGAAAGGATTGTCTCCGTGTACCTGGGGCAGGCGCAAGTTACAGGGAAGCCTTATCTGTGTCCTCTTGCTATGTTTGGCTCCGAACTCCGTCATTCGGACCCGCAAGTGCGGGCAATTGCCATCAATGGCTACCAGCGCATCGTTCAGCTCATTGCTAATCATCTCGAACATCGGACCAGGCGCGGAGCTCTCGCCACTGCAAGCGGCATTGTTAGCACACTCGTAGGTGCTGTTATGCTTGCTGAAATCGCACCGGACCCGGCGATGGCCAGAGCCATCCTCAGCAATGCTAAGGTCCTTATCAAAGGACTCATTCATCGGCCGTAAATCTGTTGAGGCTCAGGTTTTCGTGGGCATTCGGAAGCTGCACTCTTGGCAATAGAGAAGGATAAATATTGGAAACGCCGTTATCGGAAGCGACGAATCAATGACGATAAGCCGACTTATCAGCACTGATGATTCGGGGTATCGTCCTTGACCAATTAAAGGATTCGCAAGAAAGCGGTAATGTCGTTCATGGAATATCATCCATAGACGATGAACGAACTCTTGTTGGCGGCACCAGGCGTGTTGAAAGAATTGGCGGTAGAGCTTACGAGACGTGCCGACGAGGAATATCGCAAGGATGAGAATTCACAGATATCTGCCTGTTTTTTATTGGCTCTCAGATCTATTTCTTTGCTTTGCGGCATGAGCGGCCTGTTGAAGCCACAAACTCGCGACAGCATGAAGGTGCTCATCCGCGGATTCCTTGAGTCCCGCGATCTCCTGATGACGTTTCGCTTTGACGACCAAAGCATCCGGAACAAGATCGCCATTTGGTTCAGAGGTGAACTCGATAGCACGTGGAAGGCCGAGCATAAGCGGAATGAAGGCTATTTTGACAAGCTTGGGTTTGCCGGCGCTGAGTTCGCCAAGCGATGGAGCGCGATCACGACGCTCGCTCATCCGACCCGGTATGCGGCGCAGAACTCCGCAGCTTGCATGACCCTGTGGGCGGCAACTCCGCCGCGCCAAGATGAGTACGTCTCCATGATGGAGTCCGAAGTTGCCGACTATCTAACGAGCATCGCGTCTTTCATCGTTCTCGCAACTCACGACCTACCAGGGCTTATCTCCCTCAATCTCGACCTCAATCGGATGCCGAACATTGACCAATTCAGAGCCAGTGTCTATGCCATAGCCGTGCCGATCCTCGACAAGACCAAAGATGGAAGCCTTCCACCGGAGAGTTATCGAGCATAATCAAAGTTTCTTCGTGTCCCGCGGGTCATGATTTCCACGTTTACTGGCCTCGATCATGATCTTCATTGTGGCGTCGAGAATCTTCTCTTCGCAGCTTCGCGCGGCTATGATCTCTTTCGTTCCATTTATCAAACAGGCTCCGGCCAAGTGCGGGGGCATTCCTTCCATCCCGCTGAGATAAAAATTGAGCCCTCGGGTTTGAAAGGTCCAGGTGTATGGCATTTCCATGTTCCCTTGGCTTGGTTGATAAAAGACTTCTGAGCGTGGTAGTCGGTACAAACAAAAAGAAGGATCGCCATTTCCGATGGGGAACGGGGCTTCTTCCATGAGGTACTTACGGATAGGCTCTTCATACACGCCCAGGCGCATCATCGGTTCTTTCTGTTCGGGACGATGCCAAAGATGCACTGCTGCCCGCCAGAACACGCTCATCGCAAAATACGCGAGCTTCTGTCGGTCGACTCCGAGTGCTGAGGTTTCGTAATAGAACGTGAATCCGCCTGCTGACCTCATATTCGTTGACGTTCGAAGGGTTTGCAGGAGCTTGAACCCTTCTTTTCTGTTCACTTGCAACATGGTGTATCGCTCACCATTGCGCGAGAAGCGCTGCTCGCAGTCATGGCATAAGACATAATCCTTTATTTGCTTCGAGGTCTGGACCCGGCCACGCGAAGAGATAAGCATGGGATTTGGGTTCGCCGAACCTTCCCAACGCGACATTCGATACAGAGCAGCAGGCAGCAGGTGACTATCTTCGAGTACCCGATTTTGGAGGCACAGCTTGCAGATACCTACCGGCATACATCATCA
>JABDHA010000076.1:11121-19217 GCA_013285705.1 Acidobacteriota bacterium | reverse complement strand
GCCAGTCTTCGGGCTCAGAACAGCGTTCAAGTGCCGAGGGTGTGAGCAAGACAACGAAATGCGCGCGGGTGCGGATGTTTTCAAGGATCGATGTCTCGAAATCACCGCTCGGGATGCCGTCGTAATCGAAGAAGACATCGTAACCGTGATGGGTGAGGTACTGAAAAATGGCAAGGGCACCGAAGGCGTTGGTGCGACGGTAGCTGATGAAGACTGTCTTTTCGATGCGTCCCATGGCGGGCTTTTCTCGTGAAATCGAACAATACCAGAAAGAGTTTTACAGGAATAGTGAGTTGCCTAAAGTAACAATCTAGAGTTCTTGCATGGCAAGAACTCCTCGCACGAACGTTGTTCGCGCGGGTCCTTCGACTTCCCCTTCGCTACGCTCAGGGTTCGCTCGGAATGACATTGGTGATAAGGAAGGTGGCATTCGTGGCGCTAGCTGCGTCGTTGAGATCCATTCCCTCGCCCAGGATGACATTTTATACTCGGTTTCGTTATGACTGTCGTGATTTCAATGCTGCGCGGCGTGAATGTTGGCGGGCACAACAAGATCAAGATGGATGCGCTGCGGTCGCTCTATGAGTCGCTGAAGTTCGAGGATGTGGCCACGTTCATTCAGAGTGGGAATGTTGTGTTTCGGACGAAGGAGCGGGACCTGAAGAAGGTCGGCAAACAGATTGGGGACGGGATTGAGAAAACTTTCGGCTTTCGCCCCGATGTGATTCTGCGCACCGCTGAAGAGATGCGCAGGGCAATTGCGCGGAATCCGTTTGCGGATAGAAAAGAGATTGAGCCGAACAGGCTGCTGGTGTGGTTTCTTGCCGGCGAGCCCGATGCCGAGGCGCGAAAGAAGGCGCTGGCGGTGGGGGCCGGGCTGAAAGAGGCGAACCCGGAAGAGCTGCGCATGGATGGGCGCGAGATTTATATCTATTTTCCGAATGGCATGGCGCGACCGAAGCTCTCGCTGCCTGCTGTGGAGCGGGCGCTGAAAGTTTCTGGCACGGGAAGGAACTGGAACAGCGTATTGAAGCTGATGGAGATGGCGGAACTGCTCGGTTGATCTGAGATTCGTGGTTTCCCACCCTTTCGCAAAGTACGCGAAAGGATGGGGCACCCAGCGTTCGTGCGGAACGGGTGGGTTGATCTGGGATTTGTGGTCTCCCACCCTTTCGCAAAATGCGCGAAAGGATGGGGCACCGTGTTCCTGCCTGGATAAAAATCAGGCGGGGACGCCTTCTGTGGCTTTTGGCCAGGATTGAAAGAGATTTAATTGGGGCGAGGTGGTCTGTTTTTGCTGAAGCGCTCGTCGAGCGGTTGCCGTCCGCGAAATCCTGCGTCGACAGTATGCCAGTAATCGATGTGCGATTCGCCCATCTTCCAGCACAGCAGCACGATTTCGCTATTCACCATGCAGGGAAAGTCGAGCAGCCCGGTTTCCAGGTCTTTCACCTGCACGCCAATGGAGTCGATCTCAGCTACGGCGTCTTTCGCCTGCTGCACGAACTTGTCGATCTCTGCCCGCTGGCGCGCTACGGCAATCACGTTTACGTGCATGCCGCCGGAGAGAAAGATGCGCTGCCGCAACTCGTGCAGCTTCGCTTCTTTCTCTTCCGCGATCATCTTGCCCTCGATAGCCCGCTTCAGCAGTGATTCAAGCACCGGCAGCAGGGATTGTGCCTCGTCGAGAGTAAAAGTCTTCATGCCTTCATTCTAAGCCTTAATTTCCAGCATGCGATCGAGGGCCACCCGCGCCCAGTGCTTTACGTCTTCGCGCACCTGGATGCGGTTGACCACATTGCCTTCGATCAGGTTTTCGAGCGCCCAGGCCAGGTGCTGCGGACTGATGCGGTACATCGTGGTGCACAGGCAGCCGGTGTCGTCGAGCGTGATGATCTTCTTACCCTTGGGGGCGAACTCCTTCGCCAACCGGTTCACCAGATGAATCTCGGTACCGATGGCGAACATGGAGCCCTCCGGCGCGTCCTTCACGAGCTGAATCAGCCGCTCGGTCGAGCCGAGAGCATCGGCCTTCTGGCAAACCTCCCAGCGGCATTCGGGGTGAACGATCACCTGAATCCCGGGGTACTTTGCCCGGACCTTGTCGACATGCTCCGGCAGAAAGCGCTGGTGCACGGAGCAATGTCCCTTCCACAAAATGATTTTTGCCGCGCGAAGACGGGCAGGCGTAAGGCCGCCGTTGATCTGATATGGGTCCCACACGACCATCTCGCTCATCGGAATGCCCATGGCGAAGGACGTATTGCGTCCCAGGTGCTGGTCGGGTAGAAAGAGGATTTTTTCCGCCCGCGCAAATGCCCAGTTGAAGGCATTACCGGCGTTGGATGAGGTGCAGACCAATCCGCCGCGTTCGCCGCAGAATGCTTTGATGGCTGCGGTCGAATTCATGTAGGTGATCGGCAGAATTTCGTCGGATCTCAGACCGGCGGCCATCAACGAATCCCAGCAATCTTCTACCTGTCCGATCTCCGCCATGTCGGCCATGGAGCAGCCGGCATTCAGATCGGGCAGAATCACCTGTTGGTCGTCGCGACCGAGCACGTCGGCGCTCTCGGCCATGAAATGCACGCCGCAAAAGACGAGATACTTCGCTTCCGTCTCGGCTGCAACCTTCGAAAGCTTGTAGGAGTCGCCGGTAAAATCGGCGAAGCGAATCACTTCATCGCGCTGGTAATGGTGTCCGAGAAGAACCGTGCTCTTGCCCAGCTTCTCTCGTGCCGCCGCAATACGCTCGTCCATGCCGTGGTCGGGCTGGGACAGATAGTTATCCAGTGAACAAACATCCTGCTCAATTGCAGGGGCCGCTAATACTTCTTCCTCAAGTACGTTCAATTCGTTTTCCGCCTTCAGTCCACTTTTTTGGACGGGGATGTTGAAAGCAATCACGGTTGCAGAGGATTCGCTGCGGGGTTTCCACTCCGCCCAACCCACGGGGATGTTGCAACCCTGTTAATTCGATGTGCCTTTTCACGCAAACGCTACAAAAGTTGTGGCGTTCAGGTGAGGCATACCAATGCTGGTGATTTTAATACAAATGAAATATCGGCACCGCCATGTCCCTCTTCAACTTCGATTGATGCTCTCGAAAGGCGTGTCGGGTGAGAATGACTAATCCATTTGTTCACCATCGTCTTCGACAGGTATCATGGTTGCAACTCAATGCATTTCGGCGACTCCATCTTTATCTTTCTGCTGGCGTTGGTCCTTTTCGGGCCGAAGCGGCTCCCGGAAATTGGCCGCCAGATCGGCAAGCTGCTGGTTGAATTCCGGCGCGCGAGCAACGACTTCAAGATGCAGATAGACGAAGAGTTACGTGCCATGGAGCAGCAGGAGCGGCAGAAACAGCTGGAACAGGCGGCCGTACAGCCCGCCGCCCAGATACCTGCCGAATCCGCTGCGCAGCCGACGATCATGCCTCCGAGCACCGGCGAACCGGTGAGCAGCACCACGGGCCCCTATGCCAGCCTGCCGGTGACTGAGATCGATCCTGGATACCAGGAAGCCTTGGAAAAAGAAGAACTGGCGGCGCGCGAAGCAACAAATGGTGCGGGACCTGAAACAACAACGGCTGTAACTCCTTCTGAAAGCGAGCAGGCTCCCATCCATCATGGCTGATTTAGTAGACCGCGCCCGGGCCGCGGTATCCGAAAGAGCAGAACTACCGGGCATGAGTCTGCTGGAGCATCTCGAAGAGCTCCGGCGACGCATTGTGCATTCGGTGATTTATCTTGTCGTGGGCTTTTTTGTTGCTTACGGATTTCACGAGAAGATTTACGGCTTTATGGAGAGGCCGATCACGTTCGCTCTGGCCAAACACCATCTGCCTCCGCAGCTGAACTACCACAACCCGATTGACGGCTTTAATCTTTACCTGAAGATCAGCTTCATGGTGGGCTGCATTATTGCAGCGCCTTTTATTCTCTACCAGGTATGGCTTTTTATTTCGCCCGGGCTGTACAAGACCGAGAAGCGGTTCGTGACCCCCTTCATGATCGCTACGGTGAGCCTCTTTCTGGCTGGAGCCTATTTCGGCTATCGCTGGGTCTTCCCCGGTTCGCTCGATTTCCTGTTCACGTTCAACAAGGATTTCAATCCGCTCATCGAGATCAATGAATATACCGATCTCTTTCTCACGGTCATTCTCGGGCTGGGCGTCACCTTTGAGCTGCCGATCCTTGTGATGTTTCTGGCGCTCTTCGGCATCGTGAATGCCCGCTTTCTCTGGAAAAATCTGCGTTACGCCATTCTGATCATCTTCATTATTGCGGCCATTATTACGCCTACGCCGGACGTCCTTACCATGTGCGTTTTTGCCACCCCGATGCTCGTGCTCTACCTCATCAGCATCGGCGTGGCCTTCATGGTGCATCCAAGCCGGCGCAGGCAAAAAGAAGACAAGGCGGCCTGATGCGCCGCTTTGTCTTCGGACTTTTACTCAGTTTTATCTTTGCTGCATCCACATACGCGGCTGGTCCCTCCGACGCGTTCAATGGCGCCAGGGCGCTTGAATATACTCGCCAATTCGTCGCGGTTGGACCGCGCTGGGTGGGCAGCCCCGGCCATGCCAAAGCCGAGGCCTTCCTGAAGAAACAGTTCGCCAAAGACAATCTCGAAGTTGACACCTTCACGATGAACACCCCTGCTGGTCCGCAGGAGATGCACAACTTTATCGTCCGCTTTCCGGGGAAAAAAGATGGCGCGATTGTGTTGGCGTCGCACTACGAGACGAACTATCCGCTGCGCAATATCAATTATGTTGGCGCGAACGATGGCGGCTCGACCACAGGTCTCTTGATTGAGATGGCGAATCATCTCCGTGGACGCACGCTCGATGGCTATGGCGTATGGCTCGTCTTTTTCGACGGCGAAGAGGCGTTCAAGGAGTGGTCCGATTCAGACAGCACCTATGGCAGCCGCCATCTTGCCGCAAAATGGGAGAACGATGGGACGCTCAGGCGCATCAAAGCTTTTATTATTCTCGACATGATCGGCGACAAGGACCTCGATATTCAGCGCGACTCCAATTCGACAGGATGGCTGCTTGATCTCATCCAGCATGCGGCGGCAAAGACCGGCGATCAGTCCTATTTCTTTCAGGAACAGACAACGGATTCCGACGATCACCTTCCGTTTGTAAAGCGGGGCGTTCCTTCGGCTGACATCATCGACCTGAACTACGGCTATCAGAACGCTTACTGGCACACAGCGCAGGACACGATGGATAAAATCAGCGCGAAGAGCTTGACCATTGTCGGCAACACCATGCTTGAGACCATTCGTCTACTGAATCTGCGTTAATCACTCTCTATGATTGCTGGCGCGTCCATCTCGTACTGGATTGCCTTCCATGTACTGGTGGCTGTGTTGCTGGTGGTCGATCTTGCTTTTTTGCATCGTGGAAAGCACTCTACGAGGCTACGCAACGCCTGGGCATGGACAATTTTTCTGGCCACGCTTGCCTGCGGTTTCGCGCTCTTCCTCTCAAAAACACAGGGTAGAGAGCCGGGCCTCGAATTTTTTTCCGGCTACCTGATCGAAGGCTCTCTGAGCGTCGACAACCTGTTCGTTTTCCTGCTCATGTTTCGTTCACTGCGGCTTGACGCCGAGGAGCAACGCCGTGTGCTGCTCTGGGGCGTGCTGGGCGCGATCGTCATGCGTGCCGCTTTTATTGCCGTGGGTGTTTCTCTCTTGAACCGGTTCGCGTGGGTGGAATACATCTTCGGCGCGTTTCTATTGGTCGCCGCCATCCGCCTGTTGCGCCACAAATCGGGAGATGAGTCGACTCCCGGCATGATGAGCTGGCTGCAACGCTGCTGCCTGCGCGGAATGGAAGACCGTGGCGAACATGGCGTAAGGCTGGCTATGCCCGGGCTGCTGTTTGTCATTCTGGCAGTGGAAGCGACCGACCTGATTTTTGCGCTGGATTCCATTCCGGCGGTGCTTGCCATTTCACGCGATCCGTTCATTGTTTATACGTCGAACATCTTCGCGATTCTTGGATTGAGGTCTTTGTATTTCGTGCTTGCCGGATTACTGGATAAGCTGCGCCTGCTGCACTATGGCCTGGCTGTGATTCTGGCCTTTGTCGCGCTCAAGATGCTGCTGGTGCATTGGATCGAGGTTCCGGTAACGGTATCCCTGGCCGTCATTCTCACTACACTGGCAATTTTTGCTGCTGCCAGCAAGCTGATTCCGGAGAAAAAGGCGAGTTAAGGATGCTCGATCATTCATTACAGCTCGAGCATTACAGTTCCGCATCGTCATTCTGACGACGGGAGGGAGAGACTGTCCTGAATCTAAGAAATATCGCTGAGATTCTTCGCTCCGCTCAGAATGACGGGCTACAGCTAATCCGCGATGAATCGCACTGTCGCCTCGTCTTTGCTCAACACAGAATGCTTCTGAAAACGCGCATCCTCTCTGTGGGGAAAGTCATTGCGGTAATGCGCTCCCCGGCTTTCTTCACGCGCAAGGGCTGACTGAACGATCAGTTCGCCGATAGCATGCAGATTTCGCAGCTCCAGTGACGAACGATCCGCCCCGGATGGGAGCTGGGCGCAAATCTGCTTCAGTTCTGATCGAGCCGCCCGCAGCCCTGCAGCATCGCGGAGTAGTCCCGCATTCTGCCACATTGCCTGCTGCAATTGCTGCAAGAGACTGCTGCTGCCGCGCGTAGAAGACTGTTGCTGGTCGAGTGTCTTCACAGGATTTGCTGAAGCTGCTGTTTCTTCGCGCATGACATCTGCTGCCCGCGCGCCAAAGACAAGGCCTTCGAGTAATGAGTTACTGGCGAGACGGTTGGCTCCATGGACGCCGGTGCATGCCGCTTCCCCAGCCGCATACAGCCGCTTCAAGGAAGCTCTTCCGTCTACGTCTGTCTTCACGCCGCCCATAAGGTAATGCGCGGCGGGTCGAACAGGAATGAGATCGCGGCTCAGATCAAGTCCATGCTGCGCGAGGAATGCGGAGATACCAGGGAAACGCTGGTGCAAATCCAGCCCTTGCACATGCCGCATATCGAGATGCACTGGCAGGGTTTCACCATCTGTACCCATACCTTCGCGGGTGATAGCGCGAGCCACAACGTCGCGCGGTGCGAGTTCGAGGAGCGGATGGTAGCGCTCCATAAAACGCTCGCCTTTCGCATTGCGCAGATACGCGCCTTCCCCACGCAAGGCCTCTGACAGCAGAAACCGGGGAACGCCGGGCAGGCTCAGAGCGGTGGGGTGAAACTGGTAAAACTCCATATCGGAGATTTCAGCCCCGGCGCGGTAAGCCATGGCAATGCCATCTCCAGTGGCTACTGCCGGATTCGTGGTGTCGCTGTAGACCTGTCCAGCGCCGCCGCTCGCCAGCAACACCGCACGTGCATGGATGGTATGCAGCTGGTCTTCCTTGTCCAGCACCGTCAGGCCGGTCACTTCGTCTCCGCGCACCAGCAGATCGACGCACATGGTCCATTCGAGCAAAGTAATATTCTTCAAAGCGCGTGCATGTGCCAGCAGAGAGCGCCCGATTTCCGCGCCGGTTGCGTCGCCGTTGGCGTGCAGGATGCGGTTGCGGCTGTGCGCGCCTTCACGCGTAAGCATCAGCTTGCCGTCATGGCGATCAAAGCCGGTGCCCCATTGCAAAAGCTCGTCTACACGCAAGGGGCCTTCCTCGACCAGCACCTTCGCGGCTTCGCGGTTCACCAGGCCGTCCCCGGCGTTTCGCGTGTCTTCCAGATGCAGTGAGACGTCTTCCTCGCCGCCCATGGCGACGGCAATGCCACCCTGCGCATAACTGGTGTTCGATTCGCCGAGCTGCTCCTTGGTAATGACGAGGACACGGCCCGCATCGGATAACCCAATCGCAGCTCGCAGGCCAGCAATGCCTGCGCCTACGATCACGAAGTCCGTATGTGTAGGAGTTTCCATAACGTTTGAGGCTATCATGCAATTCGTAACACTCTTAGACTCACTTGCGAGACCAAAAGGTGCAATGCGCCTTCGTGCGATACGATGAAAAGAGCGTGCGTACGATTCAAGTCAAAACAGAGTCTGCAAACTATCCCGTGCTGGTTGGCAGCGGCATCC
>JABDHA010000076.1:2710-11111 GCA_013285705.1 Acidobacteriota bacterium | reverse complement strand
GCGGCATCCTGCCAACCCTTTACCGTCGACTACCGAAAAGAAACCGCGTCTTCGTGCTGACTTCGCCGGAGATCTGGGCTCTCTGGTCGAAGCGTTTTCTCGCCTCTTTTTCGAAACAGGAACAACCTGCCGTCTTATTTTTGCCTCCCGGAGAGCAGCACAAACGCCTGGCACAAGTGGAACGGCTCGCCTTAGAATTAGCGGCGGCTGGGGCTGACCGTAGTTCTCTGCTGATCGCTTTCGGCGGAGGGATTGTCGGGGATCTGGGTGGATTCCTGGCGGCCATTTACATGCGTGGCATCGACTACATCCAGATGCCTTCAACATTGCTAGCCCAGGTAGATTCGTCCGTAGGCGGCAAGACGGGCACAAACCTTGCCTCCGGAAAAAACCTGATCGGCAGCTTCCACCATCCGCGCGCGGTCTTCGCCGACATCGATCTGCTGCGGACTCTTCCAGACCGCGAGCTGCGAGCTGGACTCTTTGAGAGCATCAAGGCAGGCGTCATCCGAGATGCGCGACTTTTTCGTTTCATGGAACACAATTCTGCCGCAATTTTGAAGCGAGATAACAAAGCGCTGGAATACGTCATTTCGGCTTCCATCAAGATGAAGGCCAATGTTGTTGGTATCGACGAGCGCGAATCTGGCCTGCGCATGATTCTGAATTTTGGCCATACCGTCGGCCACGCAATTGAAGCGGCGACGCATTACCGCAAGCTGCTGCATGGTGAAGCAATTGCCTGGGGCATGCTGGCAGCGCTGCAGCTTGGGCGCTTGCGCGGGACCATTTCATCCGCTCAGGCGGATCGTGTGGAGCATGCGATTCTCGCCTACGGACCTCTTCCGTCTTTCAAAGCCAAAGCGGAAATACTGCTTGAAGCTGCATCTCGCGACAAGAAAAACCGGGCGGGCCTTCGCCGCTTTGTGCTGCCGGAAGGAATCGGCAGCGCAGATGTCGTGGAAAATGTAACTGACACTGAGCTGGTTTCAGCCATTAACTGGATGCTCGCCCGCGTTCGAGAAGCATAATGCAGACGCATGGAGCACAGCCTACGGGAACCTCCGATCCGCAGAGCGCCGCACGCGCTGTACGCGATATGTTCGACAGCATTGCTCCACGCTACGATCTACTAAATCACGTGCTTTCGATGAATATCGATCGCGTGTGGTGGCGGCGTACAGCGCGTACATTTCGCGATATTCTCGCACGGCCGGACGCGACCGTTCTCGACATCTGCTGCGGAACGGGCGATATGACGATGGCGCTCCTACGCTATCGTCCAGCAAACGCCCGGCCCGTACTCGCAGCAGACTTTGCCCATCAGATGCTGGTGCGAGGCCATACGAAATTTGCTGGCCACAACGCAATTGCCATTGAGGCCGATGCGCTGCAACTGCCACTACCATCGGCGTCCGTTGACTTGATTACCACGGCATTTGGATTTCGCAATCTGTCGAACTATCGGGCGGGGCTCGAGGAATTTCATCGCGTGCTTCGACCTGGAGGCGAATTCGGCATCCTCGACTTCAGTGAACCGGGCGGTCTTATCGGAAAGCTATATGCGTTTTATTTCCGTCGCGTCCTGCCAGCGATTGGATCGCGCATTTCAGGCACTTCGGGACCTTACGCTTATCTTCCATCGTCAGTACACCGGTTTCCTCCACCAAACGAGATGCTGGCGCAGATGCGGGATGTTGGATTCGGGGAAGTCTCGTGGCAGCCTTACAGCCTGGGCATTGCCGGGCTCTACCGCGGTGTGAAAGTCTAGTAGTTCAAGGTTCATGACACACGCCACGACAGCTGCAATCACATCCCGGGGCCGCGTTGAGAAGCGCACGGTAGCTATGGTGTCGGTATTGGCGGCCAGCGCGATGACGCTGCTTAAGCTCATCACGGGACTTCTGACCGGAAGCCTGGGAATGCTATCTGATGCGGCACATTCGGGGATCGATCTTGCCGGGGCTGGACTCACATTTCTTTCTGTCCGCGTCTCCGATAAACCAGCGGATGAGAACCATCCGTATGGTCACGGAAAGATAGAGAATGTCTCGGCATTCGTCGAGACATTTCTCATGCTGGCCTCAAGTATCTGGATCACCTATGAGGCGGTCGTCCGCATCTTTTTCCACCCGGTGGTGATTCGCTACTCCTTCTGGCCGCTGCTCGTTCTCGCCCTTTCCATCGCTGTTGATTTGTGGCGATCTCGCCAGCTGATGGCCGTCGCAAACAAATATGGGAGCCAGGCGCTCGAAGCAGACGCGCTCCACTTTGCCTCTGACATCTGGTCTACCATCGCCGTCTTTGTCGGGCTCAGCGCATCGTGGCTCGGGGCGTATCTCCATGTCACATGGCTGCGCCTTGCCGATGCTTTCGCTGCAATTGCCGTCTCGCTGATGATTCTGTACTTCAGCTGGAAGCTTGCGTACCGTACCGTTGCCGCCCTTGTGGACACAGTACCGATAGAGACGCGCCGCCGCGTATTGAACGAGGTCCGTCATACAGATGGGGTCCTGTCAGTCGATCAGGCGCGTATGCGGCGCTCTGGCAATTCATACTTTGCAGACTTCACGCTTTCGCTCTCGCGGCAACTGACCTTCCAACGTACGGAAGAGCTGGTGAAGGAAGCAACAGTCGCGGTGCAGCGCGTGTTGCCCGATGCGGACGTTGTGATTCATACAGTGCCACGGCCTGCTATAGCGGAGAGCATCTTTGACAAGGTGCGCGCCGTGGCGGCCCGCAACAATGTTGTTCTGCACGATGTCAGCGTCCAGTCTTTCGATGGCAAGTTGCGTGTCGAGCAACATATTGAGGTCGCCGAAAAGATGACATTGCATGACGCTCATACATTTGTGCGGCGCATCGAAGAAGAGATTCGTGAAGAGCTGCCGCAGGTAGAAGCAGTGCTTACGCACATTGAAAGCGAGCCCGCGACGATTGAACAGCCATCTACTATCGTGCGTGACAGGTCCATCGAAAAGCATCTGCGTCATGCAGCTTCCCATCTTCCGGGAATCATCGATATCCATGAAGTGGTGGTTGGGCGCATTGGTGAAAAAATTCAGGTCTCCTGCCATTGCACGCTTCCTGATGCGATGGAAATGCAGCGCGTTCACGAAGTGATCACTGAGTTAGAGGACCGTTTCAAGATGGAATGCCCCGAGGTATATCGCGTGCTGATCCATCCGGAACCGGCTACAGACAATCATCACCACTAAAGGAAAAACATGATAGCCAGCACAGAATGGAAAGAAGGATCGCAGTACGATGGACGCTCAGAGAGTGGGCACACGATTCACTTTGATACAGATCAGGCGCACACTACCGGGCCGAGTCCAATGGAAGCAGTGCTGGTTGCACTTTGCAGTTGCACCTCTGTCGATGTCGTCAGCATCCTGCAGAAGAAGCGCGAACCCGTCACCAGCCTTGTCGTGTCTGCCGAAGCACAGCAGGCGCCTGAGCCGCCACGAACATTCACACACATCCAGCTGGTCTATCGGATTGGCGGCAAGGTCTCAAAGAAAGGTGCGGAAGATGCTGTCGCGCTCTCCAAGAACAAATACTGCTCTGTCTCTAAAATGCTGGAGAAAAGTGCCAAGATTGAGTTCGTCATCGAATACGCCGATGGAGCACCCGGCGAATGATTCGCTTCTTCCGTCTCGCGCTGGTGGTGTTGGTGTTGTGCGTGGTGGCGTTGTTGTCCGCGCTCACCACGATGCATTTCGCCATTCACGGAGCGGAAGTTCCGGTGCCCGACTTTAGAGGACTTACGGTAGCGGAGGCGATGCGCAAGGCCGCCGCGCTCGATTTGAATCTGAGTATCGACAACCGCTTCTACAGTGCGGAGATGCCGTCGGGACGCGTACTGACGCAGTACCCCGCTTCGGGCACCGTCGTTCGGCGTGAGTGGCATGTACGGGTCACGCAAAGTCTCGGACCGCAGCGCATGGCGATTCCAAATGTGCTTGGGCAGCAGGAGCGCGCAGCCACAATTTCAATTCGCCGGGGCGGCCTCGATCTGGGCAACCTGGCGCACATGCCCTATGCGGGCGTGGCTGCGGGCACGGTGATTGCACAGAATCCTGCACCCGATGCTGAGGGAGTTGAACGGCCCACCATGAGCTTGTTAGTCGCCGATTCTGGCGGGGCGAAAACGGATGGAATGGTGATGCCAGACCTCACCGGTCAGATGTTCGCAACGGCTGCCTTCGCGGTGACGCATGCTGGATTGAAACTGGCGCCACCACTCGATATGGCTGTAAGTATTGCACCCGTTTCGCCGGCAGGAGGAACGCAGACTCCGAGCGCGCCCATTCCAGTCGGTACAGTGGTGGGTCAAAATCCCGCTGCGGGACACCTCGTCGATGCAGAGACTCCGGTACAGTTGACCGTCGCGCGCTAAGCCTGCCGTGTAAGTAATGCAGCAAAGAACCCGTCGCAGTCGTGGACGCCAGGAAGCGTACGCAGGCAGCCATCGATCAGCGCTGTCTCGCGCAGCTTTGTCGCACCGTGCTTAAGAAGAATTCCCTCTCGCTCCAGTCGATCCACTTCGCCCTCAAGCCGAATTAACTCGAAATCATTCTGCTGATTGAGACATTCGTAAACTACAGCTTCATTTTCCTCTGGCTCCAGCGAACACGTTGAATACAGCAAGCGCCCGCCAGGCTTCAGGCCACGCATCAGGGAAGACAGGATCGCTACCTGACGGCCGTGCTGGCGCATCAATTCGTCTTCGTTGAGCCGGTACCGGATTTCAGGATTGCGGGCCAGGGTTCCTGTGCCGCTGCAGGGAGCATCGCACAAGATCAGGTCGTATTCTGGCTTCCATTTCATCTGGGCCGCGTCGGCTGCCAGGAAGTCAATCTGGCTCCCTGAAAATGTCTTCTGCAGCCTATGCTGCATTTCACTGAGACGCCGCTTGCTGACGTCGCAGGCCGTAACTGCCGCATCGGGATTGCGCTCCGCCAAGATTGTCGTCTTCCCGCCAGGTGCCGCACAGGCATCGAGAATGCGCTGGCCACGCCCTGCAAGCTCTGCCACGAGCTGTGAGCTTTCATCCTGTATACGCACGAGATTTTTGCGGCAGGCTGCGGTTGATGAAACATCGCCCTGCATCACTCTGAGAACAGCTGTTAAGAAGCTCGCGGGCCCAAGCTCAATGCCTTCCTGAAGCAATTCCTGCTCTGCATCGGGCGTAAGCAAACGAACAAAAGCTGGCGCCGGCTGCTGATCGTATGCGCAGATGAGCTTTGCATGGCCAATGCCGAAATTTCGGACCCATCGTTCTATCAACCATTGCGGATGAGAATAAGCTAGGGCCGCTTCTGCCGCATTTGTAACCGTAATTGATTCTTTTGGCTTTGGCTGGGCAGCAATCTTGCGCAGAATAGCATTTACCATACCCGCGGCAAATGGATTGCCCGCGCTTTTGGCCAGCTCGACGCCCTCTCCAATCGCTGCGTAGACGGGCACTCGATCAAGATACAGCATCTGAAATGCACCAAGACGCAGGGCGACTCGTACGGCGAGGTCAAGCTGCGTTTTAGGCTTCGTCAGCAGGGCGGCAATGCGTGCATCGAGAGCGATCTGCCATCTCAATGTGCCCATCACCAGGTTCATCGTCAGGTTGCGGTCTTGGGATGAGAGCTTTTCGACAGCCGGGAGATGCAACAGCTCGTCGCTGTGGCCGGAACCACGTTCCAATGTCAGTAGAATTTCAAAGGCTGCGGCACGCGCTGGCGCAATCTTGTTCATCCCAGACGATCGCCGGTTTTCAGTTGATACCCATGCAGAAAGTCGGCTGCCGGCATGCGTTTTTTTCCTTCCGGTTGAACCTCAAAAATTTCGAGCCGACCATTGCCGCCGCAATCGATGAAAAGGCGGTTATGCTCCACCAGCACTTGAGCAGGTGTGCTCTCTTCGCCGCGCAGTTCCATCGGCATCATATGATGCAAGACCAGTTTCTTGCCGCGGAAGGAAGTGTAAGCGCCGGGCCACGGCTGGAAGCCGCGCCAGCGATTGTAAATCTCCATCGCAGTACGCGTGAAGTCAACCTGACCGTCTTCACGTTTTAAGATCGGCGCGAGTGTCGCCTGCGTATCGTCCTGTTTCTTCGGGGTAATCGTCCCAGCTTCGAGTCCTTCGAGGGTTTCCGCCATCAATGGAGCGCCCATCGCCGCCAGCAGTGGAAAGATATCCTCTGCGGTCTGGTCGGGAGCGATGACCAGTTCGCGCTGTAAAAGCATGTCGCCGGTGTCCAGACCCTCGTCAATGCGCATCGTAGTCGAGCCAGTCACCGGTTCGCCATTTGCCACAGCCCATTGAATGGGAGCTGCGCCGCGATACTTTGGCAGCAAGGACGCGTGGAGATTCAGGTTGCCGTAGCGAGGGAGATCCAGCATCCATTTGGGAATGATCCGGCCGTAAGCTACAACGATAATTGCGTCCGGATGGATCGCTTCGAGCTGTGCGCGAAACTCCTCATTCTTTTTAATTTTCTCCGGCTGAATAACAGAAAGACCGGCGCTGAGCGCGGCTTGCTTTACAGGAGGAGCGACGAGTTGCATCCCGCGTCCACTGGGACGGTCGGGCTGCGTGACGACGAGTGGAATGTCGTGCCCGGCCTCCAACAATGTCTTCAGTGTTGGAACGGCAAATTGCGGTGTGCCGCAAAATACGAGGCGCATGGCCTACCACTCGCCATTTTTCTGCATTTTGCGGATCTTGCGTAACAGCAGATCGCGCTTGAGCGCGCTGACGCGAAAGATAAAGAGAATGCCGTCGAGGTGGTCGATTTCGTGCTGAAATGCGCGCGCCAGAAGCTCATCGCCGTCGAGTTCAAACCACTCGCCCTTCACATCCTGGGCGCGGACCCGCACCTTTTCAGCTCGCGATACCTTTTCGCGAATCTCGGGAAGACTTAAACAGCCCTCCTCTTCGCTTTGTTTGCCCTGCTTGTGAATGATTTCGGGATTGATAAGAACGATTTTTTCTTCCGGATTTTTCTGGAAGCTTAAATCGATCACTGTAATCCGTTTAGAAATGCCGATTTGGGGTGCTGCCAGGCCGATGCCGTGAGCTGCGTACATCGACTCGAACATATCGTCGACCAGTGCGCGCAGCTCTTCATTGAACTCGGTCACCGGTTCAGTAGGTCTCTGCAAAATCGGATCTGGGTATTTAACGATCTCTCGAATCATGCTTCCAAAGCTCAATAGGCGCGAATCTGCTCTACGTAACCATCATAGTTACGCTTTAACTCCCGCAGGGAATCGCCACCGAATTTTTCCAGGACAAGACGGGCGAATGCCAATGCTACCATCGCCTCCGCCGCAACTCCGGCTGCCGGAACCACACACACATCGCTCCGTTCGTAAGCAGCTTTCGTCTCTTCGCGTGTATCAAAACGTACGGATTGCAGTGGCCGGCGAAGGGTCGAAATCGGCTTCAGATATCCACGGACAATGACGTCTTCTCCATTCGAGATTCCGCCTTCTACGCCGCCCGCATTGTTGTGATCGCGGGTGAATCGGGTGCGCGCGCCATTCGCAGGCTCGCTGCTGTATCCGATGGCGTCGTGGACTTCCGAGCCGAACGACTCAGCTGCAGTCACGCCCCGGCCTACTTCGACAGCCTTTACCGCCTGCAATGACATCACTGCCTGCGCGAGGATGCCATCGAGGCGCTCGTCCCAGTTGGCATGTGTGCCAATGCCTGCAGGCGCTCCGTGGATGACCACTTCAAAGACGCCGCCGACTGTGTCACCCGTGCGCAATACCTTATCGACTTCCGCTTTCATGAGCGCTTCGGCGTCGGCGTCCACGCAGCCCAGCAGAACTTCATCCTTTGCGCGTAGCGCTACGATTTCGCCCCACGCGGCATCGCGCTCCAGTTCTGCGTGTCCTACGCGGATGACATGGCTCGCAACCTCGATTCCCAATGACAAAAGCAGCAGCTTCGCCAAAGCGCCTGCGGCCACGCGAGCTGTAGATTCGCGCGCGGAGGCCCGTTCCAGAACGTAGCGGGCATCGGGAAAGTCGTATTTCGGGGCACCAGCCAGATCGGCATGGCCCGGACGGGGAGACGCGACGGCCTTGTGTTTTGTGGGGTCGCCGACTTCGACGGGAAGAATATCGGTCCAGTTCTTCCAGTCCCGGTTCTCAATCTCCATCGCAACGGGTGACCCGATGGTCTTGCCGTGCCGAACACCGGAAAGGATATGAGCCGTATCCTGCTCAATGCGCATGCGTCCGCCGCGACCGTAGCCCTGCTGACGGCGCCATAGCTCGCGGTTGATGAAATTTGTATCGACGTCAACACCGGCGGGGAGCCCTGAAACCAGAGCAATCAAACTCTCGCCGTGCGATTCACCTGCAGTAGAAAAACGTAACATGTGTATGCT
>JABDHA010000076.1:649-2700 GCA_013285705.1 Acidobacteriota bacterium | reverse complement strand
GTGCCAATCTTGATTGTAGCGCAGCGATAAGGACTTAAGAGCTATTCGCCCGTTAGCCAGGCGTACTGCGCATCGGTGAGAGGAACGACCGAAAGCCTTCCCTGGCTGACCAGCGGCGAATCCGCAAACAGCTTGTGCGCCTTGATCTCGGACAGCGTGTGCGGGACCTTGATCGGCTTGCCTGCTTTAATGCGCAGGTTGGGAACCTTGGGATCCGTCGCGTCAACAGAAACGACTTTTGCTGTGCCGACCGCTGCGCGCTCATCGCCCGTGTGGTAGATCACGAGCTTCTCGCCCGGCTTCATGCCGCGAAGAAATTTGACGGCTGCGGGGTTCGTGACACCATCCCATATGGTCTCGCCGTCGCGTTCGAGATCGCTCATTGAGTACACGCTTGGCTCAGTCTTCAGCAGGTAAGACATTGGCTTCCTCCTCTGGCTCCGGTTCCAATTCTGCGGTGCGGGGTTGCTCTCCCAGATATCCGGCGGTATTCAACAGCGGCCGCTCCATCGCGCGCACCCATTCCGTCATCTGTCCAGGTGCACGTCCCTGCGACTCGGCGCGCACAAACTCGCTGCGCATGGTCTGCATCTTCGCGTCGAGATCGTCGAGATAGTGGAGCAGCAGCGCTTCGGGAATCATGGGCAGCTTGGGCGAGCCGAATTCATACTTGCCATGGTGGCTGAGGATGAGGTGCTCGACCAGTACCCGCAGATTGTCAGGGAAATCGGGCAGATTGGCCAGCTTTTTCTCGACCATGCCGATGCCAATCGTGATGTGGCCAAGGAGCTGGCCCTCGAGCGTGTAGTCGAAGCTGGTTCCCCAGCGCAATTCATGCAGTTTGCCGAGATCGTGGAGGACCACGCCGGTCAGCAACAGGTCGCGGTTGACCTCAGTGTAGTGACGCGCAGCCAGATCGGCGATGCCTAGCAGAGAAACGATGTGTTCGAGCAGGCCACCGATCCAGGCATGGTGCATACTCTTGGCGGCTGGAGCTGCCTTAAGGGCTTCAGAAACCTCTGGATCGTCGAGGAATGCACGCAGCAGCGATTGCAGATGAGGATTGGTAAAGCTTGCGACGTAACCGTTGAGTTCGGCCCAAAGCTCTTCGACATCTCGCGATGTTTTCGGGACAAAATCTCCGAGCTCGTACTCCGCAGGTTCCGCACCGGACAAATTGAGTCCAGTGTGAGTTGCA
This sequence comes from Acidobacteriota bacterium, assembly GCA_013285705.1. GTDB lineage: Bacteria > Acidobacteriota > Terriglobia > Terriglobales > Acidobacteriaceae > Alloacidobacterium. The sequence continues at coordinate 1,502 of JABDHA010000076.1, read as the reverse complement.
GCTTGTCCTGGTAGCGCGAAACCTGTCCCCGAAGCTTGACGACATCCCCGGCTGCAAACTCTTGCGCGCCCGCAGTTTCCCACATGCGGGACTCAATTTGTCCGATGCGGTCGCAAAAGGTCAGAGCAAAATAGGGTGCGCCATCCTTCTTGCTGCGCACCTGTTTCACAGTGACAGCGAAAAAACCTGTCACCGGCTGATTTTCAAACTTCGCTAAATCTGCGATGTACAGGTCTTTCATTGCCTTGACTTGAACCGCACCTATTGCTGCGGAGTGGTGGGTTCCGTTGCCGGAGCCGGGGCCGTAGTAGGTGCCGTTGCTGGAGCAGGAGCGGTTGTTGGAGCAGGAGCAGAAGGTGGTGTCGTCTGCCGGGTCGCAGGCGCTCCTTCCGGATTTGGCACAGGCTCAGGCTTCGGCGGTTCTTTCTCTTTCGCCTTATCGGAAAGACGGGTCTTCTCCGTCGGCTTCGGGGCCTTCGCTGGCTTGGCTGTATCGCCATTCAAGCCCAGCGGGGTGGACTGCTCCTGACGTGTTGCCACCTCATCCTGGTTTTCCGGCGAAGGAGCGAAGGGATCGGTCTTATCCTTGCTCTTCTTCTGCTTCGGTTCCTTGGCACGCGCGGCGAAACGCGTTTTTTCTTTCTTTTCTTCGGTCGGCTGGTTGTCTACCGCACCGTCTGGACCGACAACCTGCATATTCTGAGGAACGTTATTCGCCGCCACCTGCGTGCCAGTGGCGCCAGCATCCTCAGTCTTCGTTTGCGCCGACCGGCAAGAAGAAAAAGCATGTAGAGCGCACGCGCTTCCGCCAGAAATCGAATGCGAAGCCCGCGACGCAGACAGCCAGCGCTCC
>JABDHA010000076.1:0-639 GCA_013285705.1 Acidobacteriota bacterium | reverse complement strand
CGTTTGCGCCGAAGGCAACGTCTCGCGCGGAGCCTGTCCGAAGCGAATCTTTTCCTTTTTGCCGGGCTTCTCCGTGCCTGCGCTGGCAACCTGGGAATTCGTGGCCGCCGGAGCGACAGCTGGGGCCGGTGCAGTTGGCGTGGAGCCAGCGGCCGGCTGCTCAGTGCTCGCGGTTTGCGTTGCATTGCTTTGCGGCACGTCCGCGAGCGACGGCACGTTGGCAGGCGCAGGAGCGCTGGCTGTCTGCGTCGCGGGCTTCGCATTCGATTTCTGGCGGAAGCGCGTGCGCTCTACATGCTTTTTCTTCTTGCCGGTCGGCGGAGTATACGCGCTATAAACAGGCTTGGATTCGTTCGGGCTGGCGCCGGCATCTTCGAAGCCCGGCTTGATGTCAACATAAGACTCTTCGCGCAGTTTGGTTAGATACTGGCGCAGCGCAGGAGACATCTTCTGGCTGTAAAGCGCGTCTTCCACCTGCGGTTCGACATCCTTCAACGGCTGCACGCCGCCTGGTGTGTGTTCCGTCACCTTGAGGATGACGAAGCCCTGCTTTGTCCGGATCGGCTGCGTGTATTCACCTGCCTTAAGAACGAAAGTCTGATCTTCCAGCACCTTCGCCAGCTGGCCCTGGCCGCGGCG
>JABDHA010000075.1:1721-19596 GCA_013285705.1 Acidobacteriota bacterium | reverse complement strand
CGTCACACACAATCAGGAGCAATTTCAGATTCGTCTCATTTTCGACCAAGTCGCATCGTGAATAACTGCCAAATTTCGATGAGGATCAGGTCCTTAAGCTGCCAATGTATAGCAATTTGAACGAATACAGTCGTTAATGTCAATCGTATCTAGTCGATTAGAAAGATCATGACTTCGGTGGATTTGTAGCAGAAGATCAGTTCCTCTTCCCACCTGGCATCCGATTCGGTTCAGTTGCGGGAAAGTGATAGCATTGGCGGATGTTTAGGCTCGACTCACAGGCCCGCAAGGCTTCCGCAGCGCTGGCGTTCGCCTCCTGTCTTAGTTTGCTGCTATTCATCGGGTGCACCCAGACTGCGCCGGATACCCGTGTCGCCGACGAGAAGGAGCTGAGGGACTTGGATGCCCAGTGGTCGAAGGTTGCCGGGGCCAAGGATCTCGATGCAACCGTGGCTTACTATGCTGACGATGCGGTGGTGATGCCCGGCGATGCGCCGGTCGCTAATACGAAGCAGACGATTCGCGATCTGTGGGCTCCCATGATGGCTCCAAATATGTCAGTTTCGTGGCAAGTGAATCAGGCTGAGGTAGCCCGATCCGGGGATTTGGGCTATGCCAGGGGTGTATATCAGCTGGTGATGAAGGACGCCGCGGGAAAGACCACAACCGAGCGTGGCAAGCTCCTGGAGGTCTGGAAGAAACAGTCCGATGGCAAATGGAAGTGTGTTATCGACAACTTCAGCGCGGATGCTCCACCAGTATCGCCAGTTCCTGAGAATGGTAAGTAGGCTATTGGAAAAACGGTCCTTCGGCTCAAGGTGAGTCCCAAACGGGCCTACAATTTATATAAATCGGAGAAGTAAGCAGGAGCATCGAAAGACATCATGAAGCTCAAGCTGAAATGCGGATTCCTTACTGCGCTGACTCTTGCGGCGTCGATGGCGTGGGCCGATACATTGGAGTTGAAGAACGGCAGCGTGATTAAGGGCAAGTTTCTTGGCGGCACCGAGACTGAAATGAGCTTCCAGGTAGGCTCGACGGTACAGAAATATAAGGTCGCCGACATCGTTTCGCTCAAGTTCGACTTGGAAGGCGCAGTAAGTGCCCCGGCACCGCCGCCGCAGAGTTCACTTCCCGACGATCCGGGGACGACAGCGCATGTCGAAATGAAGCCGGCCTATGTAACTATCCCAGCCGGGACACAAATTTCTGTGCGCACCATCGATGCCATCGACTCCACCTATAACGTCGTGGGAGACCGCTTCCAGGCTTCACTCGAAGAACCCCTGATGTTGGAGGGCGACGTGATGGTCGCGAAAGATGCCCTCGTCTATGGCCGGCTGACACAAGCGAAGGAGTCAGGAACGTTCACCGGCAAATCGCAGCTACGCCTGGAACTGACCGGGATTGCAGTGAATGGAAAGATGGTGCCCGTGGTGACTGGAGAATATGAAGTCACCGGCAAGTCGCGCGGGGCGAGCACCGCAAAAAGAACGGTCGGCGGAGCGGCCCTTGGAGCGCTCATCGGTGCCGTTGCCGACGGCGGTCAGGGAGCAGCGATCGGCGCGGGCGTCGGCGCAGGTGCTGGCGCAGGCTCGGAAATCATCACTGGGGGCGACCAGGTAAAGGTGCCGAGTGAGACCCTGCTCGATTTCACGCTGCAGCAAGATGTATCGCTACCGACGCCCCAGAGCTGATTCCGGGCGCAGTCACGAGAGAAGCCCAGTCCAACGTTTATCGACAGTGTGAGAATATTGTTGGGTTGAAGCTCAAGCCACCCCGATCACGCGCCGGGTTTGTGTGAATGAGAAGAGCCAGACTCCTACGGAGATCTACGGTACTCCACTCTTCCAATTCCAAGTCCCGCAAAACAATTCCTGGTGCAAGCTGATATCAGCGGCTCAGAGACTATCGGCCAGAATGGTCATGCGAAATTAATTCTGCGCCGGGAAGCCCGAAGTTTGATGATTGTTCTGGTGGATGCCCAGCGAGGTGATCTAGCACGCTCTGCATTTCGTTGAGTAGCTCGTAGGCCATTTCTCGCGTGAAGCCGTGGCGAATGAGGATGCGCTGGATGACGAGATCTTCGCGATTGGGTGGCATGGAATAGGCAGGGACGAGCCAGCCGCGCTCGCGCAGTCGATCGGCAAAATCGTAGAGGGTAAAGCTCGACGATGCAGGGTCTTTCAGTTCCCAGCAGAGGCCGGGGATTCCGCCGTCGCCGTCGTAAATGATTTTGAAGGGTCCGAATTCGGCGATCTTTTCTGCGAGAAAGCGGCCCAAGGCATAACACTCGGTCTGGATGTCGCGGTAGCCCTCTTTGCCGAGTCGCAGGAAGTTGTAGTACTGGCATATGATTTCGCCGCCGGGCCGTGAGAAGTTAAGCGCGAATGTGGGCATGTTGCCGCCGAGGTAGTTGACATCGAAGATCAGCTCTTCGGGAAGGTCGTGCTTCTCTCGCCAAAGAGCCCAGCCGACTCCAAGCGGCGCAAGACCAAATTTATGACCGGAGGCATTGATGGATTTTACGCGGGGCAGGCGAAAGTCCCAGAGAAGGTCTGGCTGGATGAAGGGTGCGAGGAAAGCGCCACTGGCTCCATCGACGTGGATGGGGATGTCGAGGCCTGTTTCGGCTTGCAACTTATCGAGTGCAAGGCTGATCTCGTGGACCGGCTCAAACTGGAGGGTGAAAGTGACACCGAGAGTAACGACGACGCCGATGGTGTTTTCGTCGCAGCGTTTGAGGACTTCTTCCGGAGTGAGCAGTAGACGGTCGCCTTCCATTGGGACTTCGCGGATTTCGACGTCGAAGTAGCGGCAGAACTTGTGCCAGCAGACTTGAACCGGGCCCATGACAAGATTCGGAGTATCAGTAGATTTGCCTTTGTCACGCTGGCGCTTTCGCCAGTTCCACTTGAGGGCAAGACCGCCGAGCATGGCTGCTTCACTGGAGCCGGTGGTAGAACAGCCGATGGTGCTGGCTGATTCCGGGGAGTTCCAAAGGTCCGCAAGCATGTGGACGCAGCGCTCTTCAATGGCTGCGGTCTGCGGGTATTCATCTTTGTCGATCATGTTCTTGTCGGCGGACTCATCCATGATCTGCAACACTTCGGGTTCGATCCAGGTGGTACAGAAAGTAGCGAGATTTTGCTGCGAGTTGCCGTCGAGTATGAGTTGATCGTGGATGGTCTGATAGACGGTTCGCGGGTCCTGCTTTACTTCAGGAAAGCTGTATGTCTCGGTCTTGTCATTATGGACCTCGGACTCAAGTTGGCTGGTGGGGGTAGCTTTGAGTTCTTCGGTGTTGTGTAGGGGCATAGGTTCTCCTATCGCTCTAATACCGAACTGTATTTAGTTTCTGCCCAAAGCTGGAAAGAAAAGATGAATAATTCTGGAAGTAGTAGTCACCATGCCTCATCGGTTGAAGGTTCGTTCCTGTTCGTGGTACTCGTACATGACCTCCGCCAAGATGTCTAGTTGCTCACGCGGCGCGTCACATCTGGTAGGGCGATATTGATTTGCAAACCTTGTGGAGTAGTGTTTTCGGCGTGAATTGTCCCTTTGTGAATGCGAATCACTCGATCGGCAATAGCCAGACCCAGGCCAGTCCCGCCCGACTGCCGATCGCGAGCATCGGCTACACGGTAGAAGGGCTGGAATATATTGATGAGATCGGATTCCGCAATCCCCGGCCCACAATCACGGACGGTGAGGGAAACGAAAGACCCGCCTTCTATTTCTTGGCATTGGAGAGCAACTTCGACTGGTGTTCCGGGCGCTGTATAGCGAATTGCATTACGAATCACATTTTCAATCGCGCTGTGCAGCAGTTCAGCATTTCCGTGGACAAAAAATTGTTCCGATGCTTTCAATGTGACAGCCACATCGCGTTTCTGTGATTCAAAACCGGCGTCGTGAACGATACGGGATACCAATTCTGTCAGGTTTACCGAGATCATTTGTACCGGCGCTGTCGCTGTGTCCAGCCTGGCTATGATGAGCAGGCGGCCTATCATTTCATTTAGACATTCCACATCCTGCTCCATGTGATCAAAGGCGGTGTCGTTCCCTTTCCTCTTGCGTCCGAGGTCGAGCGCAACGCCTAGTCTGGCCAATGGAGAGCGGAATTCGTGAGAAATATCGTAGATAAGCTGGCGTTGGCGCGAGACAAGCTCTTCGATGCGACCAGCCATGACGTTGAAGTCTCGCACAAGGGCTCCGAGTTCGTCGCGCCGGCGTTCTATCTTCTCAGCCGCGCGAGTGCTTAGATCTCCCGCGGCCAGATGTTGTGAAGCTTCTTGCAAGTGCAGAATTGGAGTAGTGATATACCGGGTGAGCAAATAGCAGATAAAACCAGAAACCAACAGAGCAACGCCCCACCGCAATACAACCGCTGCTGCATCAAGGCCTAATGCGGCGCGAGGTCCAGCCGGGAGTTCGGTAGCAAAGATATATTCACCGGTTCCGCCTGGCAACATCAAGGCGACACGAACGATGCCGTATTTCATAGTAAAGACTGAAGCTTTCGTCGTCGCCACGGATGAAATCATGTCCGCGAAGGTCCCACAGTCTGAACCTGCGATCTGATCTCCAGTTGAATCGAAGAGGCAGGCTCGCAACTGTGTGTCACGCTCGAACCTTGCGATGTAAGCCGCCGCTGCGGGCACTCCGCCACGCTCCAATTCTGCAACAGCGACCATGCCGGAAGATCGAGCTGTATCCGTCAGACTCGCATGCCATCGCGAAGGCACACTTCGCGGCCCCAGAATAAATGTAAAAACCAACGCAATGCCTGTGACGATGACAGTTGCCCAGAACCATAAAAAAATCTTCAGGAAAAGACTATGCAATCTCATGTTGCCTCGGAGCGCACTACAAAGAGATATCCACTACCCCGCACAGACTTGATTCGTTCGCCTCCATGGCTGGAGCCCAACTTCTTGCGCACATTACTGACATGTACGTCGATGACACGATCAAAAGGGCCAAGCTTATGGCCAAGGACTGTTTCGGTGAGTTGCTCACGGGTAACAACGCGCCCAGCATGCTGTAACAGCATTTCCAGCAATGTAAATTCCACGCTTGTAAGAGCAAGGAGAGCGTCACGTAATCGGACCTCCCGTGCTGCAGGATCGAGGCGGATATCACCGACGATCAATGGTTCGGTTGCTGTTGTCGCGCGAACAGTGCGCCGTAGAATAGCGCGCATGCGCGCTACAAGCTCGCGCGGGTTGAATGGCTTGGGTAGATAATCGTCAGCACCGATCTCTAAGCCAAAGATTCGTTCGACATCTTCGCCACGGGCAGTCAGGATCAACACGGGAACCTGGGATCGGGCGCGTATACGGCGCAACACATCCAGGCCACCCATGCCGGGGAGCATCAGGTCGAGGATAACGAGAGCATGCTCCTGAGAGAGGGCACGTTCAAGGCCGCGTGGGCCATTGTGTACTGCTTCAATTGCGAACCCTTCTGTGTTCAGGCTCTCAGCGAGAAGCTCGCACAACGCAACATCGTCGTCGACGATAAGAACTCGATCCATTCCGCGCCGCTACCGCAGAATCGATACTAGCCCATTCTCGGCCAGCACCAAGGATCTTTACAAAACTTTACTGTGCTTAACCAATCTTTATCGCACGTCTGAGATGCCGGTGCTGAAATCAGAGTGTGACAGAAAGGTATTGATATGAAGCGATACATCATTTGGTCAAGCCTGGTTGTGGTGCTGATTGTGGCTGCTGTAGCCGTTGCCCGAGCTGAGGGACGAGGATGGCGCGGATGGTGTGATCATGGATGGCATCACCACGGTCCTCTGGGCTATGTGGCACATGAGTTAGATCTGAGCCAAGCGCAAAACTCCCAGATTCAATCGATCTGGCAGACCGAACGACCGACAATTTCTGCGCTTGTTCACGAATGCGCTGCCGAAGCCAAAGAAATGGACACAGCTACAGTGCAAGGCAATTTGGACGAAAGCAAGGTCCAGGAAATTGCCGCTCGCCAGGGTGCAACGATTGCAAAGCTTCTGGTTGAGAAAGAGCGATTGAAGTCGAAGATTTATACGACTGTTCTGAACCCTGAACAGCGCACTAAGGCCGATGCACTCCAAGAGCGGTGGCATTCCCATCTGGATCGAATTGCCGATCGCATCGGTAATGATTGAGCGCGAAGATGCTCGCGGCGGTTCGCCACAGCTGCTCTAGACCTCAAATGAGATACGAAAAATCTCTGTAGCACCGTAATGCACGATAGGAGAATCACCATGTCCCTCAAACGCCACGCAGGTCCGTCACTTTTGTTGCTTACGGTTGTCTATGTTGCCTTGATGATCGCTGGGGGATCTAAGCTGAGCACGGCTTTCCAGGTGCCGCATGATTCTGCTAAGGCTGTCGCCTTCGTGGCCGAGAACGGCTGGACAATTAAATGGGGGTCGTTCCTTGAACTGGGTTCTGCGATTCCCCTGGGCATCTTCATGGCTGTAAATATCAGCCGTTTGCGGTTTCTCGGCGTTCGCGCCGCAGGCGAGCAGATTGCCGCCCTCGGCGGCATCGGTGCGCCAATGATGTTGATCTTGTCTGCGCTGGCGACCTGGTCTCTCACCAGGCCGGGCGTCGCCGAAGCGCCAGGCGCTGTCGGAGCTTTGCAGGCACTCGGCTTCGATGGAGGAGGTCCGGGCTTCGCCGTGTTCCTCGGACTTTTTATCGCGGGCGTTTCGGTTACAGCAGGTTTGCACAAATTGATCCCGCGCTGGCTTATGTGGCTGGGTATTGCGGTTGCAGGGGCTGGTGAGCTTTCTTCATTGACGCTGCTGAATTTCGAGGCAGGCTATTTCATTCCGGTGGCGCGTTTTATAAGTATCATATGGATGATCGGCATATCACTCAAGTTACCTGTGAGCATCAAGCACGAGAGAAACCTGATGGAGCCGAACGCTGTGCTGCGACCAGCAGAACAATGACGCAGGCATGACAGTGAGCCCACTAGAATCCCATTGCGATAAAATGAAGATATCAATACTCTCCAGCTGAGAAAAACCAAAGCGAAAGAATATTCTCTCCGACATCAAGAATCTTCTTGCCTTTCCTCATTCTTCGAACGATCAGAAATCGACATAGAAAAATAATCCGAACGGCAAAGTCGTCCCCCCACTTCTTCCTCCCGCGAATACGACTACGCCAGCATTTTGCTAAACTTTTGAGTGGAAGAAAATCCAGCCTATCTCCCGAGCAGGCCTCCGGGCGGCTAAAGTTGCTCTTTTAAGTCGTGAAGGGCATGGCATCCGCTCTACACCCAGGCCAGGAAAAAGAGCGCGACGAACTCATACGGGAGTGCAAGTTTGCTTTAACGGCTTACTTGGACTGTTTAGCCCGGTAGATTCCAGAACCGGAATCAGGTGGCCGTTTCTTACGGAAGAGACGCCTGTTTCGGTCGAAGTTAACGCAAACCGATGTTTCTTCTTCATGTACAGAGAGCGGTATTGACAGACCTATGCGGATTCTAAGTTTGCGATTGATCATCGCGTTGATCGTTGGGGTCACTTTGGTGTCCCTGGCCTCGTCCTGGTACCAGGTTCAGGCCGAGAAAGACGCTCTGCGCCGCGATCTTGAACGGAAAGCAGAAACATTTGGCGAGAGCTTTGCTGTCAACGCAGAATCCTACTTGCAAGCCGGGGACAAGCCTGGCCTCGAGGAGATGATCCAGCGCTTCAGCAACCGTGATCATCTACTGGGGATTGGCGTCTACGACCGAGATTTCTTTCCCCTGGCCACAACTCTTGATCTTAGCGCCTCTCTGCGGGGAACCCCGCAGGCACTTACCGAGGCCATAGCGAGCAACCGCCCTGTAAGCAGTTCCATGCGGTTGCATTTCAAGCGGATTTATTTGCTTGCCGCGCCATTGCATGCGGTGGACAAGAGCATCGCGGGTGGAATGGTTATCATCTACGATACCGCCTACATCCGCGCTGAAATTTTCCGTGTCTGGAGTCGGGTCTTTATTCACATCGCCGGTCAGGTGCTGGTGATTGTTGCGATCACCCTGCTGATCGTTCGCTGGAGCCTTGCCGGACCTATCGCACGCGCGGCGCAGTGGATGAAAACGGTCCGCACAGGACGGCATGCCATTCAGCCGCCGGCCAAAGATCTCGATTTTCTGCAGCCGCTTACACGGGAGGTAGCGCCACTTGCAGAAAGCATGCGCCAGGCCCGCGCAGCCGCGGAGATTGAAGCCAGGTTGCGGAACACGAACGAATCTCTCTGGACTGCCCAACGGTTGGCCGATCATGTTCGCACGAAGCTCAATGGTAGTGGCCTGTTTGTAGTCTCCAATCGCGAACCCTACATTCACAACCGACAGGGCGGAGTTGTCACCGTAACGGTTCCAGCCAGCGGCCTGGTTACAGCCATTGAGCCGATACTTTGCGCCTGCAACGGGACATGGGTGGCCCAGGGAAGCGGCAATGCCGACGCGGAAACCGTAGACAGCCACGACCGGTTGCAGGTGCCGCCTGACGATCCTCGATACACACTGCGCCGCGTTTGGCTCAGCAAGGAAGAAGAAGAGGGATATTACTACGGCTTTGCCAACGAGGGTTTGTGGCCACTCTGTCACATGGCACATACACGTCCCGTCTTTCGCGCGTCTGACTGGGAATACTACAACAAAGTGAATGCGCGTTTTGCCGATGCGCTCGTAGAAGAAATGGCGAACGAGGAGCATCCTGTCGTTTTAATTCAGGACTATCACTTTGCCCTGCTGCCGCGCATGGTGAAAGACCGGATGCCTCACGCGAGAGTCGCGATCTTCTGGCATATTCCATGGCCAAATCCTGAATCGTTCAGCATCTGCCCCTGGCAACAGGAACTGCTGGATGGCTTGCTCGGCGCGGACCTGATCGGCTTTCATGTTCAAGCACACTGTAACAATTTCCTCAGTACGGTCGACCGCGTACTAGAAGCACGCGTTGATTGGGAACATTTTTCTGTCAAGCGCAAGGACCATTGGTCTTCGGTATTGCCCTTCCCAATCAGCGTGGAATTCTTAGAGACAGCAGAGGCTCCTGCAAAAAACAATGCAGCAGAGGAACGCAGTGCTCTAATCGCTGAACTCGGCATCGAGGCATCTTTCCTCGGCGTTGGTGTTGATCGTGTGGACTATACCAAGGGCATCATCGAGCGCTTCCAGGCGGTGGAGGCGTTTCTTGAGAGCCATCCGCGATATCAGGGCAAGTTTACGTTCATTCAGATCGGCGCACCCTCACGCAGCCACATTCAACGGTATGCCGATTTCCAAAAGGAAGTCGAAGCCGAGGCCAATCGTATTAATGAGCGTTTCAAAGACGGCAAATGGAGGCCGATTGTTTTTCTGAATCGTCAGCACAGTCACCAGGAAGTGCGGCGCTATTATCGAGCGGCCCATCTGTGCATGGTCACATCCTTGCATGACGGAATGAATCTTGTGGCGAAGGAGTATGTCGCTGCCCGCCAGGATGAACGGGGAGTGTTAATCCTGAGCCGGTTCACCGGTGCGGCAAGAGATTTACGGGACGCTATCATCGTCAACCCATACGACATTCAGGCGAGCAGCGATGCGATAGCGCAAGCACTGGAGATGGACATCAGTGAAATGACCGACCGTATGCGGCGCATGCGGAGATCGGTAAAGGAGCACAACATCTACTGGTGGGCAGGCAGCTTAATCGGAGAACTCTGCGAGCTTCGTCTAAGCAGATCACAGGCAGGTTCTTTCCAACAAAACTAGTAGATGGAGATATAGCATGCAGGATGCTCGCCGAACGAGCATAGTCGCGGATTTTATGAACCAGCTGAGTCATGCGCCAACGTCGGCTCTTCTATTGGACTATGACGGTACGCTGGCACCGTTTCAAACGGAACGCGATCATGCTTATCCCTATCCAGGTGTAGTACCCATTCTCGACCGCATTATCCGCAGTGGCAGGACAAGAGTCGTCGTCATCTCGGGACGACCAGTCCATGAGGTGCGTGTGCTGCTCGGCTCGTTAAACAATCTTGAAATATGGGGAGCACATGGCCTGGAACACTTACTTGCGGACGGAACATACCGGCAAGCCACAATCGATTCAGAAATCCTGACAGTTTTGGAGAAAGCCAGAAGATGGGCAGTGACGACCGGGTTTGCCTCACTGATTGAAACCAAACCAGGCGGCATTGCGATTCATTGGCGTGGATTAACGGAAGCTGAAATTGAGAAAACGCATGCACTCGCCCAGAAAGAGTTGACCTCATTCGCTGAACAACCAGGACTCAAGCTTCTGCGCTTTGATGGAGGCCTGGAGTTGCGCACTGCCCGTCCGGATAAAGGTGATGCGGTCGCTGCAATTCTGAAAGAATCAGATCCGAATGCGCAGGTCGCTTTTCTCGGCGATGATCTGACGGACGAAGATGCCTTCCAGGCTCTGGAAGGAGGCGGGCTCTCTGTTCTGGTGCGATCCGAATATCGGGAGACCAAAGCAAATGCATGGCTTCGGCCTCCGCATGAATTAATTAGCTTTTTAGAACAATGGTTGAGCAGCCTTTCTGCATAGGTGCAGGTGTATTCCTTTTGCACCCAGTCACAATTAAATCCATCGTTGTGAGCGGTCATTTTTTGATCATGGCCTTGATAGCGTAGTCTGATCGGGAAGATGAAAAAGCAGATGAAGGCGCGGCTCTCTCTCATGATGTTCCTGGAATACTTTATCTGGGGCGTCTGGTATGTGACTCTCGGAACCTGGCTCGGTCAATCGCTGCGGTTTACCGGCGCTCAGATAGGACTCGTCGCTGGCACTACGGCCATTGGAGCTATCGTTTCACCCTTTCTGGTGGGGCTGATTGCCGACCGACTGTTTGCGACGCAGAAGGTGCTGGCTGCTGTTCACGGTCTGGGTGCTTTACTGCTGCTTCTGGCATCTTCCCAGGCGGCATTTGGACCAGTTTATTTTTTGGTGCTGCTCTATGCCCTCTGCTACATGCCGACGCTATCTCTGACGAACTCGCTCGCCTTTCGCCAGATGAGCGATCCAAAGACGGAGTTTGGACCGATCCGGGTATTAGGAACTGGCGGTTGGATCGTCGCCGGATTACTGATCGGCACGCTGCGGCTCGAAGCTACGGCAATACCGATGCGACTTGCCGCATCCGCATCGATTCTGATGGCGCTGTATTGCCTTACCCTTCCCGATACTCCGCCGCTCATGAAGGCAACTCAATTCCGCTTGAGTGATGTCTTCCCTGCTGAAGTGCGGAGCCTCTTTAAGGAGCGTGCATTCACCATTTTTGTGCTGGCATCTTTTCTTATTTGTGTGCCATTGCAGTTCTACTACGCGTTCACAAATTTATTTCTGAATGAAGTTGGAGTGAAGAACGCCGCCGGCAAAATGACTGGCGGCCAGATGTCTGAGCTGTTTTGTATGCTGCTGATCCCATGGTTCTTTTGGCGTCTGGGCGTGAAGTATATGCTGATTGCCGGCATGCTGGCGTGGACGCTGCGATACCTGCTCTTTGCTTATGGCAACAGCAGTAGCGGCATGTGGATGCTCTGGCTCGGAATCCTACTGCATGGCATCTGCTATGACTTTTTCTTTGTGACCGGGCAAATCTATGTCGACCGAAAAGCACCCTTGGCCCTACGCGCCGCAGCTCAGGGAATGATCACACTGATTACCTATGGCGCCGGCATGCTGCTCGGGTCGTGGCTCTCCGGATATGTTGTCGATCTCTACGCGCACACAGACGCACAAGGGGCTGTGACGCACGCATGGCGATCCATCTGGATGGTCTCCGCCGGATGCTCGGCTGCGGTGTTGCTGCTCTTCTTCTTTACCTTCAGAGACACGGATAAGCAGGCTCACTCAGCCATTGCGTCGGAGGCTGAAGCCGTCGGCAGTGTCTGAAACTGATCGTCGCTCAGAGCGAGCGCAGGTGCGACGAGTCGCGCCACCATTGGAAGAGCACCACCATGGCAATAGAGATAAGTGCCACTGTGAGGCCTATCCACAACCCGAAGATTCCCTGCTTACGCCAGAAACAGAGCACGTAGCCTAACGGAAGTCCAAATATCCAGTACCCAGCGAAATTAGCAAACATTGGCACGCGTGTTTCGCCCAATCCGCGCAAGGCGCCGGTCGAAATCGTCTGGATACCGTCGAAGATCTGAAAAGCCGCAGCCAGCGCAAGAAGCGGAACGCCCATATTCACAACCGCTGCCTGGTTCGTGTAGACGACAAGAACCGCATGAGGCGCAAGCAGGAAAACGACAGCGGCACAGGCCATGAATCCGACTCCGATGGCCAAGGCAAGCCATCCGGCGCGACGCGCGCGCGGCCCATCGCCTGCGCCAACGGCATGACCAACAGCCACGGCAGCAGCAGCCGAGGTTCCCAGAGGAACCATATACGAGAAAGCTGCGCAATTAAGCGCGATTTGATGAGCGGCGAGCGCAACCGGCGAAAGACGGCCCGCCATCACAGTTGCCGCACCAAACGCACCCACTTCCATCACGATTTGACCTGCGGCTGGAACACCTAGCTTCAACAGGCTACGTATCCGGCTGAAAATGACTCCAGGCCAATGCGCAAAAAGCGAATGGCTGCGGCGTGCCTCATTTTTCCACGCGGCGAAGATGAGTACCCCCGCCATGTAGACTCTGGCAAAGCAGGTAGAGAGAGCCGAACCGCGGACGCCCATCGCCGGAAAGCCAAGATGGCCATAAATGAGCGCCCAATTCCCTGCCCAGTTGATGAGGTTGGCGGAAATGAGCGCGAAGGTGACCGGGCCAATATACTTGACTCCCTGCAGATAGCGGCGGAAGGCGGCATAGAGCAGGAGCGGCAGTGTGCCCCAGTTCAGCATGCGCAGATAATCCGCTGTTTGCTGGCTGACGGCTCGATTCACGCCCAGATGTGAAAATGCAAGCGGCGCAGCCCAGAGAAACGCCATAAGTACAGGTGTAAAAGCAATAGCAATGTAAACGCCCTGTGAAAGCCAACGATGGCAGTCATCGAAGTCGCCGCGGCCGTAAGCCTGCGATACCAACGTATCGAGCCCGAGCAGAATGCCGATTCCAAACAATGCCGGCGCATAGTAGATTGCGTTGCCCATGCCGACGGCACCAATAGCTTCCGCGCTGAGGCGGCCAACCATGATCGTGTCCACGATCGACATGGACATCCATCCCAGTTCCGACAAAATAACAGGGATAGCGAGCGCAAGGAGAGAGCGTAATTCCCTTTTCAAATCGATCTGTGTCGATTGGACGAACATGGTTCCACTGTACGGCATTTCGATGGAGCCGCTTTACATGCGCGGCATGAAAGAGACAGACCGAATATGTTAACTTGAATAGAGATCACCTTCCCTGGAGAGATGGCCGAGTGGCTGAAGGCGCACGCTTGGAAAGCGTGTTTAGGGGAAACTCTAACGTGGGTTCGAATCCCACTCTCTCCGCCATATTGCAAGCCGTTGATTTTAAATAGTTTATAATACTTATACCGTGAC
Organism: Acidobacteriota bacterium; assembly: GCA_013285705.1. Taxonomy (GTDB): domain Bacteria; phylum Acidobacteriota; class Terriglobia; order Terriglobales; family Acidobacteriaceae; genus Alloacidobacterium. The sequence continues at coordinate 6,082 of JABDHA010000075.1, read as the reverse complement.
GGTATGAAGACCACCCATCTAGCAGCAAAATCCAGGTAACTTCTCTTCTGGTGCTGCCGTACGAGAATGGCTGACTGTATCTACCCGATTGCCAAGGCGTACGCAAGCGTTACGCGGTGCGCGTCGACAGGTCCGTACGCCGAGAATCCACCAAAAGATACCTGTTGCTCAATTGACTTTTTCAGGCACTACGGAGAATGAGATGTTGGCAACGACCGATTCGCAACCCCTTCAAGCATTCTTAACGGATTTCATATGCGGCGTCTCTTAGAGTAAGTTCTGTGCAACATTTCAGGACTTAGTCTTGAGAGAAGTCTAGAACTGCTGGAGGATGCTTGAGGAGATTCGCGAGAGTAGGAATTCTCGGTATTTCGTTCATAGGATCGTATTGCGTCGATGCTCAGCAACTTCCAAACGCGCCAGCGACTAGTACCTCAGCGGCGGCGAATGGCACACGGAACTTCTTTGAGGGATGGATAGACTTTTATCGGAAGGATTGGAAGGGTACGGCAGTTGTCGGCCCCCCAGCTCCTCGGCGAGGACTACCTTCACCGTTAAGTTCGCCACCATTTCCCAATTCGGACTGGTCGTACGGTGGGTCGCCGACAATTGGAGAGGCAGATGGGAATGTGTATCCGCTGCAGACCGCAATCGATGGAGCGACGGGGCGAACAAAGGTCTATGGATGGATAGAGCCGACGGCAAATGTGTCGACATCGCGTGACAGGAACTATCCGGAAACGAACGATATCTATTCGAATCGCATAGAGTTGGGGCAGGCAGTGGTATATGTCGAACGGCTCCCGGATTCGGTGCAGCGGGATCATGTCGATTGGGGATTTCATCTCACTGGGTTCTTCGGGACGGATTACCGTTCGACGACGAACAAGGGGTACTTCAGCAGCCAGTTGCTGGATCACGACAGGCAATATGGGTTCGATCCGGTGCTGGAGTACGCCGACGTGTACTTTCCGCACGTGGCGAAAGGTATGAATGTGCGTGCGGGGCGGTTTATCTCCATACCGGGAATCGAAGCGCAGTTGACACCGAACAACTACATCTTCAGCCACTCACTGTTGTATGCCGTGGATCCGTTTACCGACACGGGTGTGCTGGCGACAATCCAGGTGAGCGATCAGTTGGTGGTACAGGCCGGAGTTTCGGGGAGCCATGATGTGGCGTTATGGACCGAGGACGCCAAGCCGTCGTTCATGGGATGTGTCAGTTATACGACAAAGAGTGTGAACGACAACCTCTACTTATGCGCAAACGGAATTAATGACGGAGAGTATGCGTTCAACAATCTGCAGATGTATGACGGCACCTGGTATCACAAGTTCGGAAGCACCTGGCATATGGCGACGGAGATGTATGCAATGTACCAGAGGGATGTGCCAAGTGTGAACGGGTCAATCGTGCCGGAAAAAGGAACAAACGGCGCAAATTGCAGACCCGGGATGCAGAAGTGCCTTGCACCGGAGTGGGCGATGGTGAACTACATCAACAAACAGCTATCGCCGCACGATTTCGCTTCGTTCCGTAGCGACTTCCTGAATGACAAGAAGGGCCAAAGGACGGGGTATGCAACGAAATACAGTGAGGCTACGCTGATGCTGAGCCACTGGGTTGGATCTACGGTACAGATCAGGCCCGAGGTGCGATTCGATCATGCCTGGGACCGCAGATCCTATGACAAGGGAACGCGGACGAATCAGTTTACGTTCGCGACGGATTTGATCTTTCACTTCTAAGGCCTGTCGCATTCCGACCTATTGATTGGCCATGCAAGTTTGACTGCTACTGTTCGCGGAAACGGTATCCAACATAGCTGTCGGTTAGCAGATATTTTGGATCTGCGGGGTCGTCTTCCAGCTTTTTTCGTAATTGGCTGATGAGGACCCGCAAATATTCTCGTTCATCCCCATAACCTGGGCCGCGCAGCGCAGCAAGTAATCGGGCATGTGTAACTGGGCGGCCAGCGTTCTCCATCAAAAATTGAAGAGCATCGAACTCGCGGGGGGTAAGACGCGCTTCTTTTCCCGAAGTTTCTACACGCCGTCGAACCGGATCGAGCATAATCGTCCCGATAGTGATTGGCATATCGGAAGGAGCGGCTGGAGCCCTAAATCGTCGGATCGCTGCGCGAATTCTTGCCGTCAGCTCGCGTATCTGAAAAGGCTTGGTTACATAGTCATCGGCACCGGCTTCCAATGCTTCCACTTTGTCATCTTCGCTATCGCGGACAGTCAACATGAGAATAGGCAGACGTGTAAATATACGTCGAATGCGACGACAGGTCTCGATCCCTCCGATTCCCGGCATGTTGATATCGAGAAGCACGGCCTCGTAATCAACCATTCGCAAGCGTGTGAGCGCTTCCTCGCCATTGCTTGCTTCCCCGATGTCGAAACCCAGCGCATCGAGCGTTGTGCGCAGCGTGCGTCGCAGGGCTGAGTCATCCTCTACTACCAGGACTTTTCCATATAGCTCCTCCAAGTCAGGCCTCCTTGCAAAGGTGCGGTAGGGTAAGGAAAAAAGTTGTTCCAGTTTCAGGATCACTTTCGATCCACACCCGGCCCCGATGAGCTTCGGCTATGCGTTTGGCCACGGACAAGCCGATGCCAGTTCCAGGCGCGCGATATTCAGAACCAGGCGAGCGATAGAAGCGCTTAAAGACACGGGGCCGCTCTGCAGGCGCAATGTAAGAGCCCTCGTTGTGCACGCTGAACACGGTTTCTGCATCCGTCGCCACGACACGAAGTGTAATCGGCGAAGAAACACTCGCATACTTCGAAGCGTTGTCCAGTAGCTGCGCCAACGCCATCTGCAACAGGCGCGCGTCGGCCCAGATATGCCTGCCTGCCAGATTACCGACCGATACGTTCAATGTATGCTCGGCAAGCTCCAGCCTATTTTCTTCACGGCATAGATCTAAAAAGGGCTCCAGGATAACCTCCTGATAGTCGACCTTCAGTTGCTTCTCATCCAGCTTTGCGGTTTGCAGTACCTGAGTGGTCAGGTTGGCCAGATGAATCGCTTCCTGATTGATGAGCGAGACAAGCTCCTGCTGCGCACTCTCAAGCGAACTGATTTCGAGCAGACCTGAACTCGCCGTTTGAATTGTTGCCAATGGTGTTTTGAAAGCGTGAGCCAGGCCATCAAGAACGGTAGACCGCAGCTGTTCACTCCACTTTGCGGCCTCAGCACTGCTCTCCGCCATAAATGAATGGGACCGTTCCAGAGCAATGGCAGAAAGCGATGCAATCGCATCCACGGATCGTGAATCTACCCGACCATCACCCGTAGCACTGGCGAGGTAGAGCGCGCCAATCGGCCGTGTCCCGATCATTAAAACACGCTTAAACACGCCATGAGCGAAATCATTCTCGTAATACTCATGCAGGTACGCGGCGCGTACCTCGTCTGCGGAAATTTCGCGATTGCCTGCAGTGCTTAGCTGCGCTTCGCGAGCATCCCATAGCGCGATGCCATCCAGCTGGAACAAGTCGACAATCAGCTTTACAAGCTGTGCGCCGATTTCCTTGCGGCGATCCATCAGGAGAATGTCCCGGCTCATCAGGTACAGCTTTTCTATTCGTTCTCTTTGATCGTTTGTTTCTGTTGCATGATGTTTCAGGCGCTCGGCAAAGCGGCTGACAATCAAAACAATCGCCTCAAAACTACTAAGAGCGACCCAGTCCTGTGGGTCCGACATATAGAAGTGAAAAAGCGGTTCGGTAAAAAAAAAGTCAAGACATCCGACAGCAAGCACGGAAGCAACGCTTGCTTCGAAGATGCCCCATTCAAATGCAATCAGCATGATGGGCAAAAGGTAAAGAAAGCCCGCGACAAAGGCTTTAGCATGGCAGCCATATGCAACCACTGTCACCGCCGTAACGATGGGAGCAGTGGCCAGGGCACGCGACAATCGCTTGATCCAGAGCCGCTTCATGTTCTCTAAAATTTAGAGAATATCTCGCGTTCCATAAGTAAAGCATAACGGAGAGATAAGAAAGGACTGGTTGGTTCGTCAGTGAACTCTAAAGTCGTAAGAGAAACGTAAAGACCCGCTCGCCAGTTATGCGGCAGTTATGTAGATCATTGTTTTCTTAGAAGTGACCGGCAGTCTGTCCGGCAACTGGAGAAAGTCATGATCACTTCTAGAGGCCTTTTATCTATACGCTTCCATAAGACAACACACGTACTTCATACGTTTCTATTTCTCGTTGCTATTCTGCCTTTAGCAGCTTCAAGCCTGCACGTGCAGTCCATCTTTGGTAGCATTCGCGGTACAGTGCAGGACGCTTCGGGCGCGGTGATTCCCGGAGCCGCGGTAACCGTTCACTCACTCGACGAGAGTT
>JABDHA010000075.1:0-1711 GCA_013285705.1 Acidobacteriota bacterium | reverse complement strand
GTCATGACGAGTGATTCCGGCGACTTTGTTATCGAAAATCTGAAAGCTGGGCACTACAAGCTGACGGTGCATCATGACGGCTTTGCAGATGCCATCGTCGGTTCAGCCACGCTCGAAGCGCGACAGGACCTCCGCATTCCCATCACCCTTGCGATCGCGGCCGAGGCTACAGTAATCCAGGTAAACGGGGCTCCCGATCAGATCAACACTGAGAATGGCACTCTCAGCGATTCAAGAGACAATCAGCAGATAACCCAACTTCCGCTCAACAATCGCGCCACCACGACCAGCCCGTTGGGAGCATTGGCCCTCTCACCAAACGTGCAGCAGGATAGTTCCGGGAACATCGCATTGAACGGCGCGAGTTCGTCGATGGTCAACTTTTCCGTCGATGGCATCTCTACGGCAAACGTGCGACAGAATGGAGCTCTGCAGGACGCCTATCCTTCGCAGGAAGGCATTTCTGCGGTGAAAGTAACGTCTTTCAACAATAGCGCGGAGTTTTCTCAGGTCGGCGACGTCACATTCACCACCAAAAGCGGCACGAATCAGTATCACGGTAGTTTGTTTGAGTATCTGCAAAACGATGCGCTCGATGCGAGCCCCTATGGGTTTAATGGCAAGGCGCCCAAACGCTTCAACACCTTTGGAGGCTCCCTCGGCGGTCCCGTCAGCATTCCGCATCTTTACAACGGCAAAGACAAAACTTTCTTCTTTGCCGATTACGAAGGCAATCGTCGCACAACCGCAGTGGCGCAGCAGTTTCTCGTGCCGACAGAGGCAGAACGGAATGGCGATCTGACCGGCATGGGAGGTCCAGTGATTCCTCAAAACAACATCAGTGCCACAGCGAAAGCGTTGCTCGCCTACTATCCGCTGCCCAATGTGACTGGACAGCCGAACTACAACTATGAAAACTTTCAGAACACACCTGCCCGGACAGACGGAGCTGATCTCCGCGTCGATCAGACAATTACCGGCAAGCAATCGGCTTATGCGCGATTCAGCCGGAAAAACATCACTGCCGACTACGCCAATCCACTTCTGCCAAACGACGTAGACGGTGTGCACAACCGCAGCCTGCTTATCTCCTACACCTACGCCATTACACCGCGCCTGTTGAATGAGTTCCGGTTCGGCTTCACAAATGTAATCACAAGTGTGGATTTCCCAATCGAAGGTGCCGATGCCCTTTCTCAGCTCGATTTACAAGGCGTAGACATTAGCCAGCATCCAACGACACACGCCTTTCCCACCTTCAACTTCAACGCAGGGACGGGGTTCACCCCCATCGGTCGCGACAAGGCCGGGGTGACGCAGTCAAAAACGATGCAGTTCACGGACAATGTAACCTATACGGTCGGCAAGCACACATTCAAAACCGGCATCGATGCCCGCAGAGTGCGGTATTTCGATGTTGAGCTATTCCTGCCCTCCGACGATTTTGGCCAGTTTACGTTTCAACCCAATTTCACCGGCAACGCTTTTGGTGATTTTCTGAAAGGAGCGCCTACAACCTTGTTCTTTGCCGTGTCCAGCCCGGATGTGGGCGGGACAGCGTGGCAGTATAGCCTGTTTGCTCAGGATGAATATCAGCTAAACAGCAAGCTGACGCTCAGCTACGGGCTGCGCTGGCAGGTCTTGCCAAGCTTCAATGAAGACGGTGGCAATCTCGCAAACTTCGACCAGAGGAACAACTCGATCGTAGTGC
>JABDHA010000074.1 GCA_013285705.1 Acidobacteriota bacterium | reverse complement strand
AAAGGCCCTGCTTTTTTAGTGTGCGGCCTTTCTGTGGGTGCAGGCAAACGCAGGTCCAGAGTCATCGGAAAGTACGTGTTGATCTCTTCTTCCGGCGGCGTCACGAGGCTAGGCGGATTGTCCGATATCTGAAAGCGCTCGCGCCGGCGGTCTTCAGCCTCTTTCGTGTTGATTGGCCGAGCTATGTATGTGCGACCGTCGGGCGGCTTGGTGTGGTAGAGACATCGGCCAATCGAACGCTCGTTCCAGCAGTCGATGACGTCGAAGACAAGCGGCGCATGCACAGGAATAGTCGGGTGCAACGATGCCGATAGTTGTCGCGCGCGATACCGTACGCCCGCTACTGCCTCACCTGGCTCCCCTGTTGGATTGAGCGGTACCCGGCGTCCATTGCATGCAACCGCGTAGCGGGATTCAGCCGTGAATCCGGAGACTTTCACCTGGATTCGTTCGAGCGATGAATCCACGCTGCGCACTGTTCTGCCGGAAGTCGTCTCTTCAGCGAGCACGTTCCAGGGCTCGAGGGCCTCACGCAGTTCGAGCTCGACTCCCTCCGCTGCGATCGACCCGATCTTGGGAAAACGAAACTCGAAGTGCGAAGCGAACCACTTTTCCTCGAAGTTGTAGCCTGACCGGCGCAACTGAGTGATCACATCGAAGAAGTCGCGCCTGACGAAATGCGGAAGCATAAAACGGTCATGGAGCGCGGTGCCCCAACGGACCAGGCTGCCATCGAACGGCTGTTTCCAGAACATGCAGACCAAGGCACGGATCAGGAGCACCTCGACAAGACCCATTCTGACATGCGGAGCCATTTCGAAAGCACGCAATTCGAGAAGGCCGAGTCGCAATCCTAGACCCTCGGGAGCATAAAGCTTGTCGATACAGAACTCGGCGCGATGCGAGTTTCCGGTGACATCCACGAGTAAATTGCGGAATAGCCCATCCATCGTACTCGGCGGCCAGTCGCTCAAAGGCAAGTGACGAAACGCAACTTCGAGCTCGTATAGCGCATCCATGCGCGCCTCGTCGATGCGCGGATACTGGCTGGTGGGACCAACGTACATGCCGGAAAACAGGTACGACAACGATGGATGATTCTGCCAGAACGCCACCATGCTGCGCAGCAGATCGGGGCGGCGCAGAAAGGGACTGTCCAGGACGGTGGCTCCGCCAATCACGATGTGGCTGCCGCCTCCGGTAGCGAGATGGCTGCCGTTGTAGGCAAATTTTTCAGCGGTCAACCGATTCTTGCGCGCCTCCTCAAAGAGCACTGTGTTGATTCGTTCGAGCTCGTCCCAGTTGCTCGCCGGAGGCAGATTTATTTCCAGGACTCCCGGGTCGGGAGTGACGCTGAACGACCGCATTCTCGGATCGGACGGTGGAGCGTAGCCTTCCACCCACACCGGCTTCTGCAGATACTGGCAGGTATCTTCGACCGCTGCGAGCAAATCGAGACAGTCGGCAAGCTTAGGAGCATACGGTAGAAATACGTGCAGGCGGCCTTCTCGGGCCTCCATGCAGAGTGCTGGTCGTATCAACTCCGGCGCCGTGTCTGACTTGCTCGATAATGCGGGTAACGGATCGGCGCTCGGCTCTCTCCCGAACAGGTCCATGCGACGCGCTGGACAAGCAGGGAGCTTGACGAAATCTGCTAAGGGTGCAGCCTCGTATTCGTAGTCGAGCTCATCAGGAGCTACCCATGGCAGAGACTCGGCCGGAACGCGATAACCGATGGGTGAATCCCCGGGCAGCAACTGGAGGCGTTCCGGGCGAGGAAACCATAACTGGCTCGACCAGCATAAGTGGCCCGAGTGCTGCCGGCGACGGATCGGCAAAATGTATCCCGCCGGCTCCATCGACTCGGCGGAGTTGTAGGCTGGCAGCAGGTTTTCGGAACTCACTTGGAGGCGGCGCGTGAGCGCCTCCATGAACGCGAATGCATCAGTCGTGCCGAACCCGTAGTCGTGGTCTTCGCGAGCGATGAGATCGGCATTCTCCCAGATTGGAACGCCGTCGACGCGCCAGTAGCAGCTCAGCGCCCAACGCGGTAACGACTCGCCCGGATACCATTTGCCCTGTCCGTAGTGAAGCAGTCCTCCGGGTGCCATTCTCTCGCGCAGACCTTGAATGAGGCTCAAGCCGCGGGTGCGTTTCATCGCTCCCAGGGCATCAATGTTCCACTGCGGGCTCTCGGGCTCGTCGATGCCGACGAAGGTGGGTTCGCCGCCCATCGTTAGGCGTACATCCTGCGCCTGCAGGTCCGCGTCGATGCCGTGCGCAACGTCTTCCACCTGTGCCCAATCTTCTTCTGTAAACGGCTTGGAAGTTCGCGGCACATCATTCAGGCGGCGAATGGACATGGCGTAGCTGAACTCCACGTTGGCACTCTCGACCGTGCCCCCAATTGGCGCGGCCCTTGAAGCATCCGGAGTGCAGGCAAGCGGGATGTGGCCGTCGCCAGTGAACAGGCCCGAGGTCGCATCCATCCCGATCCACCCCGCACCCGGTAGATATGTTTCTGCCCAGGCATGTAATTCTGCAGAGTCGGTTTGCGGACCGCCTTGATCCCGTTCGTCAGGCGCTACCTGAATGAGATACCCCGAGACGAAGCGTGCCGCGAATCCCAAATGCCGCAGAACCTGCACCAGGAGCCATGCGGAATCGCGGCAGGAACCCATGCGCCTGTCGAGAGTTTCTTCGCATGGCTGGACGCCCGGATCCAGCCGGATTTCATATCCAACGTGGTCGCGTACCCGTCGATTTAAGTCGACCAGGAAGCCGATTGTGTCGCGCTTCTCGTCGGAAAGGGTCTCAAGAAAAGTCCGAAGGGAAGGACCGGCCGGATCGACCGTGCAGTACGGTTCGAGATCCTTAGCCAGTGCCAGTTCGTAGTTGAAGGGGTAGTTCTCGACTCCAGGTTCCAGCAGGAAAGCGAACGGATTGAACGAGGAGAATTCCGCAACCAGGTCCACCTCAACCACAAATTCGGCCGTCTTGTTGGGAAAAAGAATGCGCGCGAGGTAATTGTGGTGCGGATCAAGTTGCCAGTTGAGCGTGTGTCTAGCAGGAGTGACCTTCAGCGAGTAGGCGAGGATCGGGGTTCGACAATGTGGAGCAGGACGCAACTGTATGATTTGCGGACCGAGAGAAACGGCCTTGTCATATCGATACTGCGTCCGGTGATTTAGAGCAACCTGTAGGCCCATCCACCCCTCATGCGGCCCAGACTTGAAGTGCCTCGCTCGTATTTACTGGCGCTGCGAACTAAGCCTCTGGCAGAAGCTTCTGCTGTAAAGCTATCTCAAGGAGGGCGTCAGTGCTGCAATTTCTCAGAGAAGCTTCCTGCGGCTTTCCTGGGTAGCGATATTGAGGATGACGTACTCGCGGTTATTGTGAGTAGTTTTGGCTTCCGCGTTCTGTCCGAGGCGACCGATGAGGATGACTACAAGCATCCGCTGCGTCCAGTTACTACCTTATAAAAATAGGGGGCCTTTCGGAACAACGGGCCAGAAGCCGATACACGGCGCTTCTCTGATCCAGAGTGGGTTCATCGTCGATCACTTCGCCATGAACCCGGCTCACCTGATAGTGGATACCTGGACTTCCAATAACCAACGAATGACCCCTACCGTGTTGTTACTCAAGTAGTAATTGACGGATAGCCGGTGATCCGACCGGAACTGCGAAATCTGGCAAACTCTCCGTCCTAGTTCTCCAGTTCTCGACGAGTGAGTTGGCGATTTAGCACCCGAGATGGCTTCATCAACATCTGCGTGGAAGAACCATGGGCCATATTGAAATCGCTCTTCTAAATCTTGATGAAGATCCGTTTTCTAAACAGAGCAACAGCCGGTACAAAGCAGACCAGAACAAAGCTCAGCGAATAAAGCAACGAGCCAAATGATGGGCTGACGATTGAAGCGAAGATTCTTGTGTAAATCAGCTCCTTCAGAGCGAGCGTCTGACCGTTCTGTGTCACATGGATGTGTTCGAGTGTGGAGGCCAACAACTCAGAAAAGGCATAGGAGAAAATGGCATTCGATCCGAAGACCTTCCAGGGATAAGTCCATCTACCTCCCTGCTTCCTGATCTCAATCACGAAGTAGCAGATGGCCAGTGCCAGCAGGGTCCATCCCGCGGCAAACAGCACGTAGGAACTGGTCCACATTCTCTTGTTGATGGGAAACCAGATGGCCCAAAAGCTTCCCAGGGCCAGCCCGCCAACCGAGGCCGCAAGCATGCCGCCGACCTTCGTCATCATCCGTTTCTCGGTGCGCAACCAGAGCCCCGTCAGAACCCCGAACAGGCAGGTTGCAAGCGCCGGGATGGTGCTGAGCAGCCCCTCGGGATCGAACACCCCCTCATCCAGGCGCGTGGGAAACAGCTTTCGATCGATAACGGCGTCCAGGTTCATGTACCTGTCGAGAAAAGGAAAATCGCGCCCAGGTACGCCGACTCCCGGGACAGGCACCCAGCGTATCAGGATCCAGTATCCCAACAGGCACGCCACTGAAACGCTGAGCAGGGTGACCACCCGCCGGTCCCACAGATAAAGCAGGGTCGCCACCAGGTAACAGATGGCGATTCTCTGTAACACTCCGTAGACGCGCATCGTTGCCACGGGATAGTTGGGAAAACCGTGCACGATCAGGCTGATGACAAAGATGATCACAGCACGCCGAAAGGCGTGTATCAGCAGAACGCCCTTTGTCTCCCCTCGGGATATCCTCGATGCAGTTGAAAAGACGATGGCGATGCCCACAAGGAAGAGAAACGTCGGAAAAACCAAATCGGTCGGCGTGCACCCATTCCAGGCGGAATGCTTCAGTGGCCAGTAGGCAAGCCGTTCGCTGCCGTTGTTATTAACCAGTATCATGAACGCGACCGTCAACCCTCGAACTACATCAAGAAAAACAAGGCGCTGAGAGGGTTTTGTCATCGGTTTCATCATCGTCTGCTGTGTGGCGCTCACGGTCATCCGCAAATCACTCCTCTATCGATTATTTAAAAACTCCTCGCACGCTTCGCCAGCGGAGTGCCTGCCGATGATTCGCTCACTGCACTGCGGTACGCCTACGGTCGCTCGTCGCTAGACACCATACTTATGCGGGACGTGATGGCTGGGAAGACACTTGCCCAGCGCGGACGCTCTGACCACGTCTATTACTCTGGCGCAAGCCATTGCGAAGAAGCCCCTTGAGTGCCTTCCGAAGCGAGCACAAGTAACAGATTTTCGAGATTTCGAATCGTTTTAATAAAACAAATATTGATGGTTTTCGGTTGATTAAGTCAAGAGATAATTCGCTTTCATCCTTTACTCTCCGCCAATCCCGATTTAGCAAAGCTCCTATAAGAACGATTTCTCGAAGCGGGTGTCTCCTTCGAATGCACTCTGTAAATCTGCACAAGCCGGGATGCCCTCATACGAGGGCGGAATGGGGACCTCGGAGGGAGGGTAAGCAAATTGCTCAGCAAAATTGTTTATCGGCAGAGTGCCGAACGCACTTCCAGCTTCAATGACCGCCCGTAGCTTTGAGCGATTGCTCGCGCCAGCAAAACATCTGGAGTCGTACTGGCAAGGAAGTCTGTAGCCTAGAGGCTGTTATTAACTTTGTTCCCGTGTTTTGAAAGGGATAGCGAAAAGCCACACGTATCTACTCTTGTTTTCTCCAAAGTTCAATTACCGAATTAAGGAAAGGAGAGCTCCGCAGTCTGTTTCCTGCGTATGCGGCTTCGGCCGGCACCAGCTCGGGATTCGGCGCCGGCTACTCTAATCCGGACACCATTGCCTGCGCCAAAAACGTGGGCGTGCAGATCTATCTCGATCGCATGGGACCGACCGACAACCCGGCTGGCTGGCAATGGGCCATCGACCAAGGAGGCGGTTCCTGGAATCCTGATCTGCCGGTGATCACAGGAATCCGCCGTCACCGGGAAATCCCTATTTAGAAATCGGTTCGCGCCACCCTCCTCAAACATTCACCTCAATCTGGGTGCATATTTCCGGAAGAAGCTGGCATGTACTTTGCAAACCATTCCGCTGAGCGCCGCAGTGTATCGTTGCTGTCCTTCTTGTTGAGGTTGTGTCCTTCACCCGGATAGACCACCAGTTGCGTAGATGTGCCTATCGTGCGCAGACCGCGCCAGAATTCGAGACTCTGCTCCGGGGTAACACCCTGATGCCGTTCCCTACCTGCACGAGTGTCGGCGTCTTTGCCTGCTTGATGAAGGTCGTAGCCGACAGCTTGGTATAGATTGCCGGATCGTCATACGGCGTGCCGCCAAACAGGGACAGGGTAAAAGTCGTAAAGAAGGTTTCTCCATAAAAACTCGTGTAGTTTGCGATGCCCGCGCCTCCTACCGCGGCATGGAGGCGCTGCGTCTGGGTCACGCCGAACATAGTCATGCAGCCCCCATAACTCCAGACCCTCGCGGTTCTTGTCGATTGGATACTTCGCTTCAATCGTATCCATGCCCTTCAGGACGTCGCGCAAATCCCCGTAGCCCAGATCTCTGCGATTCGCTGCAGTGAATGCCTCTCCCTGACCGTAGCTGCCGCGTGGATTAGGAAGAAACAGGAAATATCCCATCCCGGCCAGAAGGAGTTGATCCCGCGCCACGCATCGCCATCCCAGCGTGAGCCAATGCTCCACTCAGGGCCACCGTGCGGCTCAACCAGAAGCGGGTATGTCTTCTTTGGGTCATAGTTGGCGGGAAAGCTGAGCCAGCCCTGAACTTTAAAACCCTTGTTCTCCCACTCGATGGAGATGGTATGGGTTGGAGGCAAAATGCTCGCTGCAGGTTAATAACAGGCTCTAGGCCATCCAACGAGCCCCAGAGTGCTCTATTGTCCCTTTTCTGATGGGACCCCAATATGATTTACCGTCCGGATTGCGCTCTATCCGGACGGTACGCATTTACTCGTAACTTACTGCGAGCGCAGATAACAAGATTGTCCGCGCCGCGCACATTCCAAAGTTCAGACGTCCAGTGCTTATTCCGAGTTGTTGCCTCTTCTTTCGAAGGGTTCGAAGATGTGCGAGAATGTCCAGTTTCCTTGCGTGATGCTGCTGCAGTTGTTATCGTCCAAGTCCGCTGGGTCGTTGCCACAACTGCCGTTGTCGCGCGAGACTTCCCAGAATGACAGGCGTTGGACGTTTCTCTCTTTTTCCGCGAAGGCTTCGACGACCCGCGCATCGTGCAGGAGGAACGTTTCGTCACTCTCGTCGTTGGTTCCGATCAGGACTGTGATCCCCAGGCCGGCGTTCAGGCCCAGAGATTTCATTTGGTTGATCACGTCAGTCGCCGCGGCGGTAACTACGTTTCCAAACTGGCCTGCGGCGACGGGCGAGCCGAAATCAAAAGGCAACGGGTTAAGGATCGCGACCGGCACCTTGTACTTCACCAGACTTTTCACGAGAGCTATTTCGGGTTGTATTAGGCCGCTTTGGGCGCACGGAACCGTGAAAGAGATCTGAAGGCCAGGGTTGGCCCTTGCCAAACGCGCAAGCGCTTCGTTGCGTAGATCAACCGTGTTCACGTCGTTCAGCACAGGGGAGTTGATCGCATCGCTTTCGATGTCGAAATCCAATGCTACCGGGTGGTCCCGGTCGATGCTGTATTTGTCGATCACTGCTTGATAGGCGGCTTGTAACTGCTCAACAGTCGTGCAGCCTCCGCCGTAACCGAGTTCAAAGTCGGGCCCGCCTCCATCGGCCGTAGTTGTGTCGGCTGTGAAGCCGCCGAATGAGATGATGACGTCTCCGCCGCGCTCCCGGAGCTCTCTGATGTATTTAGTAAAAGTGGAATCATTTGCAATCGGGCCCACGCCGCCCCACTCGGGGTTACAGGCGTTGAGGGCGGAAGAAATGAACGCCATCGTGAAATGCTTGATTCCTGATGCGGCGGAGAGCGCCGGCAAATCATTTTGGGTCACGCCCGCGCTTTCGCCTGTGAGACTCATGTCCTGGTAGGGGGCGAAGATGCGAGTGTGCCGACGGTCGTCGTCTCGGTACAATTCGCCGGCGGTAGAGTTCCCATCGGTAACCCAGGCATTCGTGTCTGGGCGATTGGTTATTGATTGCGCGCTGGCCGGCGTCGAAAATATCGCCAATGCCAGCGGAGCAAAAATGCAGAGCGTGAGCAGGTTTCTATTCATAAGTCTGTCCCCTGTGGCTGATCGAATGACGAAAAAGATGAACCATTCAGAACCCTTGAGAATCCTGCGGCAAAAAAGAAAGTTCATGAAGTTGCAGCTTCGCGAACTGATTCTCAGGAGCCACCCAAACGGTAACGAACTGAAAAGCAATCGTAACGAACTGCGAAACAAGCTACGCTTAAAAATGCCTGCGAGACAAGGGGCAGAAGCAGTTGTTCAGGAGCCCAACAAAATCGGCTCTGTCGCATTAACTGATACGGATGCAGCTTACTCATACCGAAGTTTCATATCATCGAACAGCTCATTGATGAATTGGATCTCGCCTGAGACCTTCGGCTGCGCTGTTGCCTGAATACGAGAGGCCATGGATAACTCGATCGACCACCTACCTCTCATTGAGCGGATGTTTATACTCGGAGATTCGGTTTTTTTCTTGGTTCATTTTTCAGGGTATCTCGTTGCCGATGTGCCTCTCCGTTGAACCGAAATGGGCGGTTCTCATCACTCCTGAATGATGGACAACTTATGCATACACTTCGCTCTAGTTAGCGAAGTGTATGTAAACCGTTGGGCCTCGCTATATTTTCCAGGATCGTGAAGCTTCTGCTCCTGCAAATCGAGAAGATCTTCCGCCGACAGACCGCCCGCGTTTCTCAGGGCTTTATCGACTCCAAGCTCCATCATGGTGGCGATGAGATTAGGTACCCAGAAGTGTCATGCGGCAATCATGAGTGTAGACGTGCCATATTTGTCCTGTGCATTGATGTCGGTTCCTGCCGCCTTGAGCAAATTCACTTTCGTTGCAGGGATCGTACCAGGATGAGACTGCTGCAAAGATAACTGTCTCCCCTGCTTTGGAGCGGTGACCCGCTTTCGCACCGGCGTAGGCAAGAATTTCAGCCTTTCCAATTTGCCCGCCTGAGCCGCATACATCTGTGCTGTCCAGCCGCTTGAATCTTCGGCATTGATGTCTGCTCCGGCTTTGAGCAACGCGACAATTTCTGCGGGCGTTTCCTGAACGGCGGCCTTCATCAGGGAAGTTACGCCGGGCTTCGGCATGTAGGTGTCTTCCTGAAGTCGCATCTCCCCAACAGCTCTTCAGTGGGATCGCCATGTCGCCAACGATGGGTGTCGGCCAGTGCATCAGGACGAGGCTACCGAGCAACAGTCCAAGAGCGGGAATCCGATGTTCGGTGACTCGTTCCCGAAGTAAACACGCACGGAACATCACTCAATAGCCCTTGTCTTTGCACAGGAGGCTTCCGCCCCAATGCGTTACTCACCCTCGCGACGTCCTGTTCCATCATTAGTTTTTATGGACGACCTCGAACGAATACCCGTCAGGGTCGAATACATCAGCGGCATAACAGTTGGACTGTCGCCCAGGTTGGAGTCGGGAGCATAGGGACAGCTCAGCGACAGGGTGGATGTGACTACGACAGTGGTCACGAACCGCGTCTCTCGCCTCACAAAGCAGGCACCATCAAAAACATAGGAGTTTTGGACTGAAGCGGATCACAACGCTGCGACGTCGAATATTTCTTCCTCGCACACAGCGGACTGAGGAAAATCTCTCGATAGGAGTGCACGAGGAAGACTATGGAGCGACTCGCGGACTATCTTCCGGGCTCTAGCTAACCGTGACATAACCGTTCCTATGGGGATCTGCAATATTTCTGCGATCTCCCGGTACGACATCTCCTCCACGTCGCAAAGAACGAGAACCTCCCGGTGATGCAACGGCAGATTGTCGATGGCACTTTGTACCAGTAGGGAATTTAAGTGATTCATTAGAATCGTTTCGGGGGTTTCGTTCTCAACTGCCAGTTCGCGTCCCTCTTCCTCTTCTGCATCAAGAGAAACGGTCGAGGCTGCTCTCAATCCGGTGCGCGAGGTTAAGAACGTGTTGCGCAAGATGCGGTACATCCATGCACGGAAATTGGTACCAGGCTGAAAAGATGTGAAATGCCGCAGAGCCTTTAAATAAGTCTCTTGTACGAGATCCTCGGCATCGTTCTGACTATGCACAAGCCAGCGCGCAAACTTGTAAAGGGAATCGAGCAGCGGGATGGCTAATTCTTCAAACGTTGTGAACGATGTATCGTTCTGTGAGGAGAAAGTCTCTAATCGGACCTTTCCCAGTTGCCCAAGATCAAGACGCCTCATTGCATTCCCCCGAATCGGTTCAAAATCCGGCCGCCAACACTCTGACTCGCGAAGGCGTCGGGCTTCAAGTTGCTGAGGCTTTTTTTCACATAACCAGCACCTTTCCTTGTAAGTAGCTGATGTCTAAGGGGCTGTCTGCGCACATATCCTGGCCAAATGGTCCACAATGCAAGAGTTCTCATTCCCATGACTCACTAAGACTTTTGCGCGGACAGGTGCTACACTCCGTGCGAAGCCCGAAATGCCATATGGAACCATTGCGGCATCCGTCTGTTGTCCGATTCGGAACTTTTGAAGTTGCTCTGCAGTCGGGCGAATTACGCAAAGCAGGTGTGAAAATCAGAGTGCAGCAGCAACCCATGAAGCTGCTGGAAATCTTGCTGGAGCGTCCAGGAGAAGTCATCACTCGGGAGGAATTGCGCGGCCGAGTCTGGGCAAACGAGAGTTTTGGCGATTTTGACCAGGCTGTCAACATCGCGATCGCGAAACTCCGGAGCGCATTAGGAGACTCGGCTGAGAATCCGCGGTATATTGAGACTCTTCCGAAACGTGGCTATCGTTTTATTGCGGACGTGGCGGTTGTCGATACAGACGCCCTGATAAAAAAGCCCGGATCTGCGGCTGGAGATCCGCGTGATGCGGAGCCTGAGCATCGCTTCCAAGCCGCCGGGCTTGGTGTTGCGACCAAACCCCGGCTCTGGCCGACGCATCGAATAATTTTCGTCCTAGCGCTGCTCCTGATTTTGGCAATCCTCGCAGTCTGGCGATTTCGCTCTGGTGCCCGTTCACCTACCGTCATTCGATCCCTTGCGGTGCTCCCGCTGGAAAACCTTTCGGGCGAAGCTTCTCAGGATTACTTTGCTGATGGCATGACCGACGAGCTGATTACGGACCTGGCACAGATCCGTGCTTTAAGAGTGATTTCCCGCACATCCGTGATGATGTACAAGGGGGTGCGCAAGCCTCTTCCCGAGATCGCGCGAGAGTTGAACGTAGACGCGGTGGTAGAGGGTACCGTGCTGCGCTCCGGCGACCAGGTTCGAATCACGGCTCAGCTGATCCAAGCAACAGCCGATAGGCACTTGTGGGCGGAGAGTTATGAGGGAAATCTGCGCGACACCTTAGCCCTCCAGAAGAAAGTTGCCACGAAGATTGCCGAACAAATCCGTATCGAGGTGACTCCGCAAGAGCAAGCGGCATTAAGAAGTGTGAAGGCGATCAACCCCGATGCTTATGAGAATTATCTGAAGGGGCGTTTCTTTTGGAACAAGCGGAGCGCGGATGGATTGAAGAAGGCCATTGATTACTTCAACCAAGCCATTGCCGAGGACCCCAATTATGCAGCGGCTTACAGTGGACTGGCCGACGCTTATGCCCTCGCGGGCGATTGGCAATATGCGGTGATGACCCCGAAAGAAGCAATGCCTAGAGCAAAAGCCGCTGCAATGAAGGCCCTGGAACTGGACGACAATCTGGGCGAAGCGCATGCTTCGCTCGCATTCTGTCTAGATGGCTTCGACTGGAATTTCGAGGCTGCTGACAGGGAATTCCGGCGAGCGATCGAACTCAACCCTGGCTATGCAACGGCGCACCATTGGTATTCCTGGCACTTGAGCTTGTTAGGGCGAAATAGCGAGGCCATCGCTGAAATGCGTAAGGCCGAAAACCTCGACCCCCTTTCTCTTATCATCAATGCCGATTTGGCAGAACTTCTTCTCATTGCGCATTTTCCTGACGAATCGATAGACCAGAGCCGTAAAACGATCGAGATGGACCCTCACTTTGCCTTCGCGCATAATCAGCTGGCTCAGGCATATCTCGAAAAACATATGTTTTCGGAAGCAATTGCGGAACTTCAGACGGCGATCCAGATTTCCGGAGAGAGTGCGACATTCAGCGCTAATCTTGCCCGAGCCTACGCAGCAACAAACAGAAAGGCAGAAGCTGTATGGCTATTGAACGATCTCAAGAAGCGCTCGACTCCCACCAATGAGCATGCCACCGCGATTGCAATGATCTATACAGCTCTGGACGATAAGGACCAAGCGATGGCTTCGCTTGAAAGAGGTTATGAAGAGCGATTTAACCCAGGCATCCTCTTGCGGCCCTGCTTTGATCCGCTACGCTCGGACCCACGCTTCCAGAACCTTGTGCGTCGGGTTGGACTTCCGTCGTAATTTCGAAGAGCTTAAAGATCGCTCAGAGACTGCAATCTTCTCGAGTAACAGCCTTTTCCTGACATTTGCTGGTGATAAGTGGCAAAGGTATTTTTAGGCTCCTGGAATAAACACGGCCTTCTTCAGTTCTCATTGTTGCGCGGCAACGCGTGAACGATTCGGATTGGAGATGAAATAACAATGCATGACTCGAATGAGCCTAAGAAAACCTCATTGAACCGCCGGGTGTTTATTTCAACAGGAGTGATTGCAGCAGGTGTGGCAACTGCAGGCACGATCTGGAGTAGCGGTGCGAAAGCCGCATTTGCACAGAGCCAGTATCAGGAAAATCAGACCAGTCTCCTGAAAGGAGACGTGGCGATTCTCAGATTTTTAGCTGCTGCCGAGCTTATAGAAAGCGATTTATGGCAACAATATGCAGAGCTTGGCGGAGTCACAGAAGGAACGCAAAACAACTATCAGTTAGCCTTTCAGTTTTTGGATGGCGATGGCTCCCAATACATCACCAGTAACACCATTGACGAGATCAGCCACGCTACATTCCTGAATGGTTACCTGGAATCGCGCGGCGCGGACCCAGTCAATTTTGATGAATTCCTCACCTTGCAGGGCAGCACTGCAACAGGAGCCCAGAACATCGGCCGGCTTACAAATCTCATGCATCTAAACGTCGACACAAGCTGGTATATACGGTACCGCAGTTCTACAAATCCTGATTTTGGTGCTACGTTCCCGCAAGCAATCAAGATTGTCAATCGGCCTGCCATTCCGCGAACGGATGCAGATTTCAATGACCCAAATCATATTCAGGCGATTGCCAATACAGCGGCATTTCATTTTGGATACATCGAGCAGGGCGGATCCAGTCTCTATGCCAGTTTGAGCCAAAAGGTAAGGGACCTGGAAGTGCTCAAGATTACGCTCGGCATCGGAGGTGACGAGATCGCCCACTTTCTGGAGTGGGTGGATTTTGCGGGCAATGCTGTGCAGGGACCGCCCTTTAGTTTTGATAATTCACAAGTACCCGTAACGGACAAAGGCTTAACGTTTCCGAATTTCAATGTCACGCCAGGCGGCCCCCTTTTCCAGACCAACCTGATCTTTCCCGTCCCATGTGAATTTATTAGTAAAGACTTGCCGCGCTGCTCTGTCATCCGGCCACTGGCTGACCAGTTTGGCGGCGCTGTTGCCACGGCGAAAAGCTTCATTGCGGATGGGCTCTTCGTCGGCCAATCGAAACAGTTCCTCGAGACATTTATGAATATGGCAGAGGAAGCGGACGCCGCTCGCCGCGTGCGGTGAAGTTGGCAACTAATCTAGCCAAGCACAAACCTCGATGAAGGCTCGGCAATTTTCAACTACGATATATCAATCCGACTCAGAATGAGAGAACGCCTGCGGACTGCGAGATTATTGTGATGCGCAGGCGTTCAATTTAAATCCAGCATCTTGACCGATGCCGCTCGCTGCACTCACGCTATACAGACTTCCATCCTTCTGGCATCGCGAAGACAGCGATCATCCCGTTAGAAGAATTTAGAGTGTAGAGAAATCTGCTGTCGACGCTAACAGCGGTCTCGAGATTCCCGTGGTTATTCACCGGTTACAACCAGTTACTAAGAAAAGGAATTCAACATTTGGCTTTTAGTTACGGGATCAAAGTGGTTCGACAAGTTGCCTAAACACGGATGCGCATACATAACAGGTCTTCTTATTCTGTAGTCTCGCCGCGCAGAGAGATGGGCGATGGCAGGTCAGTGGTGATGCCGACCTGCCATCGCCCGTGATCACAGAGAATTGAGAAAGGCGAACAGCGCCGCTCGCTCTTCCGGACTCAGTTCATCGAAACGCCTCTCAGCCTCGCGTGCTTCGCCTTTATGCCGTTCAATGGCATTCTCCAGGGACAAAGATTTCAGGTCATGCATGAAACGAGCCTTATCGCGCAAACCCCACAGAGGAGCCGTTCTCAGTTTGTTGGCCGTGTCCTGCGGTCCAACCTGAACGATTCCATCGCCCGTGCCAATGTCATGCAACAGATAGTCTCCGAATGGATGGATGATCTTATCCCCAAGGGCCTCAGGAACAGTAAACTGACCACCATCAATAACCGTTCCAGCGGACGCCGTGATGATGGTTTCTACGTGGCAGGTGCTGCAACCCAGTCGGCGGAAAAGCTGTTGACCATTGAGGGCAGCCGGAGTTGCTGCAAGCGTTGCGTCACGAGGTGGAACCATGGTGCCGCGTACGAACTGAGCAAAGTGATCGATGTCAGCCAAGCCAAGGTCATCTGGCTGATCGTTAATGCCCGTAGTGGTGTTAAGAACTTGAGTTGCCTCCGTGGGACGCAGCCGATTCGTGATTCCCATCTCGTTGAGATAGGCATCGGCAATAAAGGAGAGCAAGCTGCTGTGCTGGTCCTTCCAGCCAAAGCGTCCGATGCGGGTCTGTCCAGGGGCTTCGAAAATAGGAGCCTGTACAACCTCCCCGTGAATTCTTCCTTCGCTCAGTTCCGGTTGCCTTTCTGCAATCGCAATGAGAGTGCTGTCGTCAATGGCTTCTACAAATCCGTCACCCAGAGTGTTGAGGGCAGCTCGTAAAGTGCGGATGTTTTCTGTATCAGGTATGTGCTCCTGGGCCTGCGGACCGATAGCGCGATCATCGACAATAGATCTGCCGGTAATCGTGTCTTTCCCGTCGTTAATAAAGATTGTCGGGTTTACGAAATTGCCATTTGCATCATTGTGTCCAACCCGGAGTTCTGTGATCTGGCTGGCTGCCCCACTATTCGGATTCTGATGGCAAGTGACGCAGGAAGTGGCGTTGTACACCGGTCCAAGTCCATCCTTGACCGCCTCGTTACTCTCATAGACATTCTGATCCCGAGCAAACGTATCTCCGGGCGGCTCGACGATTCCATTACTGATGCTTGCTGCGCTGTTGAAGCTGGGAGTGTTGAAGCCCGCCGGCGCTTCTTTGGCTGATTGTTGACCGATACCGGTAATGCCTATGGCCAGTGGTATGGCCGCTGCCAAAAGGCATCCGCTAAGTAGAGCCTTCCTGCGAAGGGACATGGGTGTTCCTCCTGATCCTGGGCTCTTTGACTAACGTGGCCAACCGCGCCTGCGAGGAAGAGTCAGAGGCCCCTGTACTTTCGCTAACTGCCGTGCGCAGGATTTATTCCCCATTTGGACGAGAGACTTTTCTTGAATGCGCCGACAGCGCTCATTGCGAAGCAGAAAGTTCCCAGCAAACTTTTTTCCAACGGGGCCTGGAATAAATCTCCCTTGTCTCAGTTTTCCTAGATGGATATCAACACGCATCTGAGGAGCGGCATTAGGCATGAAAGAGAGCCGTTGTAAGAAATGGAGTCCGTGGTCTGTATGAATGAGATCGTGTTGCATGCCTATCTCCGACCGGTCCTTTGCGGCGCCCACCTGAAGGCAGGACAGCCAGATGATCTGAAATCGAGAAGGGCGCGGAAAATCCGCACAGCATTTGCAATCCTTGTCGGATTCGCCGGCTTGATGGCAGTATTTGCGAAAGCAAGAGCTCAAATGATTATTCCTGTAGATCGGAGATTGCTTCCTCCGGAGGGGCTTGATTTCAGCGGCCAATGGAATTGCGGAACAGGCGCTTCGATCGCACATTTGGAGGTGGGTAGTCAAAATGGTGCCACCGGAGGCGCGCCACCTCGTCTACCGAGACCCTGGACCGAGATTCGCGAGAGTCAGGATGGATTCACCGGGAACTATTTTGTTGGATACGATCGGGACAAGAGTCAATTCCTCATGATCGACGCGGATGACCCCATTTCGATTTCTTACTTCACTGCGGGCTGGACTGGGAAAACGCTCATGCTTACTTCGACAAATAACAAAGATCAATTAGCTTTGCCGCATCGCATTCAATACGTCATCAATGACTCACACCGGTTCACTGTGATCTGGGAAATGTTGAATGGGAACGAATGGAAGGCAGAACCCGGTTTCATGTGCATCAAGGTCGAACATGATCATTGAAGGTTCATCGCTCTTCCTGGGAGGTAGCGGTGAGAGCCGTTGACGATAGGAATTGCGGACACCGCAACGACCGCTGTGAGTGTCACTGTGAAGTGAGATGGAACCGCTTTGATTCAGGCACACTGACAACAGCCATGGATCGAGACTTTTTCGTTCGAGGCTGCCACAGCACTTTACGTTGCTAGCACAAGCAGCCGCGCGAGGAACGTTGGAGATGCCCTCCTTAACTGTGCGTCCCCTGGAAATCCCGCAGTGCCCAGATATTGTTTCTAACCACCACTTGTCCAAGATGATGGGATCGATCGCACCCAACGTACAAAAGTTGCTACGTCTGCTTTGTTTCTCAAAATTGCCTGGAATAAAACGTAGTTCCCTCAGTTTTCATGACCGAATATCAAACTCAGATTCAAGGAGCAACATCAAGCATGAAAGAGAAAAGCCCAGAGAGTCTTTCCGAAGGAGTAATTCTTGATCCTGACCACTCTTCTTCACCGTCTGATGGCATTGACCGTCGCGGTTTTCTTAAATGCATGGCGTGGGCCGGAACTGGCCTTGTATGGAGCCTAGCCGGAGGCGTACCGGTGTCGCGCGCCTTTGGATCATCTATGCATCAGCAGAAGCAAGAGGACTTCAGTTTCGTCCAGATCAGCGATAGCCACATCGGTTTTAATAAGCCCGCGAACGCGGATGTTACAGGAACGCTTCAGGCCGCGGTGAACAAGATACTTGCAATTCCCAGTTCGCCAGATTTCCTGATCCACACTGGCGATTTGACACACTCATCCAAACCAGGCGAATTCGACACGATGGATCAAGTGCTGAAAGGCGCGAAGCGACAGATATTCTATGTTCCCGGCGAGCATGATACTTCTGTCGACGACGGAAAGTCTTACCTTGAACGATACGGCAAAGGCTCTTCCGGAAATGGATGGTACAGCTTCGACCACAAAGGCGTACATTTCATCGGCCTAGTGAACGTAGTTCAGCTTGAGGGCATGGGCAAACTTGGCCAGTCGCAGCTTGACTGGTTGAAGAAGGACTTGAGCCAGCGCAAGAACAGCACACCGATTGTGCTCTTCGCGCATATTCCGCTCTGGGCAGTCTTTCCCGAGTGGGGATGGGGCACGTCAGACAGCGAACAAGCCTTTTCGCTTCTGAAACGATTTGGCTCAGTCACAGTGCTCAACGGACACATTCATCAAGTCATGCAGAAAGTAGAGGGCAACGCCACCTTCCATACCGCCATGTCCACGGCATTTCCCCAACCTGTGCCGGGCGCCGCCCCATCTCCCGGCCCCATGAAAGTGTCCGCGGAGAAGTTGTGCGGCGTGCTCGGAATCACGGACGTGCACTTCATAGCACAGAGACATCAACTCGCAGTCGTCGATTCCACGCTCGCTTCCGGGAGTGAAGAGTCAAATTCTCCGAGCGTAGCATGATTCTGGCGAGAACACTGCAGATAGGAGGAGCGTTGGTGATTCTGAGCACAGTCCTCTCGCTCGTACACCCGTGGGGAAACCCTCGTGCCTATGCGCGAGCAGACAGGCCGAAGCTGACAGGCGCAGTGGTTCCGCCTGAGGTCCGGGAGGTCCTCGAAACCAAATGCAGCGACTGTCACTCAGAAAGCACCCACTGGCCCCTTTACAGCAACTTCGCGCCGGCATCCTGGCTCATGGAGCACGATGTGTCGGAAGCACGTGAGCACTTTAATATGTCGCGATGGGAAGAATACGGCCGCGAAAGCCAGGTCGATTTACTTACTCGGATCGGAGCGGAGGTGCGCAGCGGCGAGATGCCGCTGAAGCACTACCTGCTTCTCCATCCAGGCGCAAAACTCACAAGCGAGGATCGGCAGATGATTTACGAATGGACCAGGGCGGAGCGCAAGCGAGTGAAAAGTCAGATATCGGAGCAAAAATAGGTATGAAAGAACAAGGTTGCGCAGATTGAACTCACACCAGAGTTGGTCGCAGGATCACTCGTCCCGGTATTCATCTGACGCTTTCGTGGTCGGGCTCAGTGCAGTTATCTTGATTCTGGCTGCGGTCATATTATTTCCCCGCGTAAGCCGCGCGGAGGCGGACGCCGGTCACGGCAAGGAGCTTTTTGAAAAACGCTGCACCGGATGCCATTCTCTGGATCAGGATAAAGAAGGGCCCCGTCTTAGGGGCGTCTATGGAAGGAAGGCAGGCAAGGTTCCCGGCTTCACATATTCTGCGCCGTTACAATCATCGGCTATAACTTGGGACGACGCTTCTCTGGACAAGTGGCTGACAAATACGGACTCACTGATAGCAGATAATGATATGGCCTTTCGCGTTGTTAATCCGGATGAGCGCGCAGACATTATCCGCTACCTGAAAGCCGTATCACTGAAGTAGCCAGGCCGTGGCCTTGTGAAGGCGCAATGAATGGATCTAGAGTTTTTTGAGCAGATGGCATTTCCGTTGTTCGATTCTCTGTATAACCTGGCCCACTGGTTGACTGGTGATCGCACTGAAGCAGAAGACCTGGTGCAGGAGACCTATACGAAAGCACTACGAGGATTCAAGTCGTTTCAGGAAGGCACGAATATCCGCCCATGGATGTTCCGGATCCTGCGCAATACCTTCCTGACTTCGCGCAGCGGCCTGATCGCACGAAATACGTCTTGGCTCAAAGACGAAGACATGGATGTGAACTTAACGGCTGCACAAACGGACATTCCCGAAGCCTTACTTTTGCGGCATGAGAATCGGCAGACAGTGGTGGATGCGTTGGAGCGATTACCGGCTCAATATCGTGAAGTCCTCTCCTCTGCGAAGTGGAAGTGTTTTCGTACCGTGAGATCGCTGAAATACTTTCGTTGCCAATCGGCACAGTTATGTCACGCATATACCGGGCCAAACATGCCCTGCGCCATTCATTGAAGGCGAATGCGCCCCAGAGGTCTCAGAATGCACCTTGATCAGGATGACGCAACGCTTGTCCAGTATCTGGATGGAGAACTTTCCCCGGACCAGGCAGTCGCTCTTCAGCAACACATCGGCGAGTGCCCAGGCTGTGCCGCTGAGATCTCAGAGTTGGTTGGCCTGAAGCTGGCCCAGACGATCAAATCAGCGAATGAATGACTTTGCGGCGAGATTCTGCTCTGGTTTTGACTTCTCGGTAAATGCCGCTCGGATTACAGCTGTTCTGGCGCTTATTCGCGGCTGGTATTCTCTGCATCAAGGACATTCCGGCCTATGTACTTGTGCCTAGGGACCGGCTACGGCTGAGTCTACGCATACAGCCTGACTCTTGAGCCCGATATAAGCTTGTGTGTCCATCTTCTGTGCCGCTGCGATCATGGTCTTCGCAATCTTCATTAAGCCAACTGGTAGTGATAAGCCCCCTTTCTGTACGCCTGTAGGGGAGCATTTCGGTATAGCTGTGAGCCACGGTCCTGCCACTTGATCAGTGTCGACCTAGTCTCACATCGAGCGGCTGTTCCTGCACATTAACCAGAAGGATATATTTCTTTCTCTTGCTTTGAATCAGGGAATAATCCCAAGCCACCTCAGTTCTTACCGGTAGACAGGGGACGAAAGGTAGGTTCAGGTGAAAAGAGAGCGCTCTGATTTAGCGTTCGGGGTACCTCCGAGATGCTCGTCATCTCATCCTGCTATACAGGCTGCGATTGCGATGCGACGCCGGGAGTGGTTTGAACTCC
>JABDHA010000073.1 GCA_013285705.1 Acidobacteriota bacterium | reverse complement strand
CGGCTGCGCGCTAGCTTTGTCAGGATCTAGAGTCCCGCCCGGCGAGAACGACGGAACCTACGCCGTCGCCGAGTCCTATCTCACTAGCTTCGAGAACGGGCTTGACTCTTCGCCCAAGCAGAGCGTGAATGTAGATAGGCGATTCTCTGTTCTTAGATTGAATCGCGAGTCCCCGGCCAAATGCGGGGATTTCGGGGCGGAAAACTTCCGAAATCAGGAGAGAAAGACTTTCTGGCGGCCAGAGAGGGAATCGAACCGCCGATAGAGTTTTTTGGCGGCAGGTTCGCAAACGATTTAACGAGACCCAAGCGAGACGTCGAACCTCGGGCGATTTTCTTATCAAAACCGGACTTCGAGCCTAGTCTTCAGAGAAAATAGGCATTTCAGAGGACGATTAGTCAGCTTAGGCGATTCTCTGTTCTTAGATTGAATCGCGATTCCCCGGCCAAATGTGGGGATTTAGGGGCGGAAAAAGTTCCGAAATCAAGAGAGAAAGACTCTCTGGCGGAGAGAGGGGGATTCGAACCCCCGATAGAGCTTTTGACCCTATAACGGTTTAGCAAACCGCCGCCTTCAGCCACTCGGCCATCTCTCCGCAGTTGTGTATCAACAGTCTAGCATGAGCCCGAGTAGGCACCTGCGGGACCATTGCTGGACTCTGCTCCAGAAGCTCCACGCTCGCTTGCAAACGCTGCATCAACTCAACCAAGCCCTGGCAAAAAAACTTTGGACATAGCACCCTTTAATTCAGCGACCGACCTACCGACCTCAGGCGGGCTCTCACGCCTCCACAGGGTGTTGCATAGGGACAAGAAAGTTGCTGGCGAGAAGATAGGCGAGTAGATGTCCGAGAGGTGGCGCGCGACGCAGCTGGCTTGCCGAAACCCATCCATTCGTCTCATCCCACTCCCAACCGGAAGTGGAAGTACACTTCAGCCATTCCTGCAGATCGGCAACGGGCATGGGATAAACGTAGATGCGAACATTCTCGGCGAAGAGGCGTGCAAGGGCCTCCAGAAGCCTGCCTTCGAGATTGCCATAAACGTCTTCAAACGCTCGAATCATCAGAGAAAGACCTGCCGCGAAGCGCACAGGCGCCTGAGTATGGCGGTTTACGAGAGCTGTCATGTTGTAGAGCTCGGGTTGACGAAAAAACAGCACGTCGCCGCCAGCAGCGAGAAGCGCATCGATGCGACGAAGCAAGTCTGGAATTTCCGGGGCTGGTTCGTCCGGTGTGTACGGAGCAACGTTTAGACAAAAAAAACCAACGAGCGGCGATTTAGTTTCGCCAAGGTCCTCCTGAAGCTCTTGAACTCCCGAAGTCAATAATCGCAGATGCACTTGCGAGTGAGCTGGGTCGGTATGGCCGAAGAATCCCGGTGCAAGCACGACTGCTTTCTTGTGTAGAACCTCGGT
This sequence comes from Acidobacteriota bacterium, assembly GCA_013285705.1. GTDB lineage: Bacteria > Acidobacteriota > Terriglobia > Terriglobales > Acidobacteriaceae > Alloacidobacterium. The sequence continues at coordinate 19,948 of JABDHA010000073.1, read as the reverse complement.
AGGGGGAACAATGGAGCCCTTGGCTGGGAAAAATACCATTTCTGCGAGTCCTGCACGAACCAAGTGGACTTGCAGAGCACGGCGATCCCAACTTTCGAATGCCGGCCCGCGAAGGTCCACGTAGTCGATCTCGATTCGCTGCGCGACGACGCCTTGTGCCAGGCCTTCCAGAAATGATTCCTTGGTTTGCGCCTCATAGAATGCGGCATAGATGAGGTTGACGCCGAGAATGCCGACGGCTTCCTGCTGGAGGGCATTCGAAGGATCGCGCAGATTGATGTGCAACAGGACGTCGTTGGGAGGACCACCAGGCTGCAACTGGAACCGAAGACCGATCCAGCCATTTGCTTCGTTGGTTCCGGCGAAGTTACGGGCGGAGACGGTATCAACAAAGCAGAAGAACCGAGTCTGCGGCCCACGCGTTTTGCTTAATTGCGTGAGAAGCTGGTTCCATTCGTTGTCCAGCATCGCCTCGAGTCGCTCTTTGGATACGTAGCGTGACCCAGTGCCGTAGAGATCATCGCTGACTTCCTTGTCGTAAGCGGAAATGGTTTTAGCCACCGTGCCGGAGGCCCCCCCAACGAGAAGGAACCAACGCGCCACTTCCTGTCCGGCGCCTATTTCGGCGAAAGAACCGAAGGTGGATGGATCAAGATTGAGGGTGAGCGCTTTGTGGTGTGTGTCGAGCTTTTGAGCGGAGGGCATAGTCACGGTCCAGTTGGGCAAACGTCCAAGAGTGTGAAGCGTCCTTGATAGCGACTGAAGCTAGCCGCCCAATAAGATTCTACCCTGTGCCACCAACTCATGAACAGCGGCATAGCCGGGTGAATCACCTCACTAGAGGCTGACGAGTAGTTCGCGGGCGATGACTGCCAGGAATCGAAACGAAGCCAGTGCGTTAAAGTCGCGGCGGAGGCGCGCATTGTCGGCCTTCAGTTCCAGCTGTGCGATGTGGTCAAGAATCAGTTCCTTGTTACGGGGCGACATGGCGAATTTCTCCTGCGTGTGGGTGTAGCGTTTGTTTGTTTTGAACTCGAGAAAGTGATGCTCAACTAACTAGGCGAGGAGTTGTCATATCTCCTCGCCTTTATGCGTAGCGCATTAGTTGCCCATCTCCTGATCGAGTTCGATCTGATGTTCTTCTTCAACACGAAGCCGGCGCACGACGGTCACGCCATCTTTGTTGAGCAGAAAAAGTGTGCCAGTATCCGACTTTGCAAGGCGCTGCTCCACGGCAGGAATAGTCGCCAGCATTCCGGGTCGGGAAGGGTTCGATGTATCGACTACGTTGTAGCTCCGTGGCTCGGTGATCGGATGCATCGTGACTTCATTGACTGTAACCAGCAGAGCTGTCTGTCCGAGCGCTTCCGAAGTCTCCGCGTTCTCCAATGCGGCCGAGTTCACCAGGACAGGGTGTTTGTAATACTTGAGGCTGAGCAACGCGACGCCGGAGCCGTTCCGATATCGAATGAGTACGCCTTCGTCTCCGATCGATCTTACAAAGTCAAACACTGAAGCTGCAGGAATCGCAGTCTGAGCGGTCCGCTGAATTCGGGCTGGATTGGTAACGTCCAATGCGGTGAGCTGCTGCCCGTTTTGCGCTTCGATATAAAGGATTGCTTTTCCATCGTTTGTGTCATGCAGATACATCGCTTCCGCATTCGTCTGAGCTAATATCGGAAGATTTTCAGGTGACTCGACAGCGATCGTCTTTGAGTGAGGAAGAACAGCGCCGCCAGCCGTCGCACTAGTAATAGCAAGGATTGCTTTTGTGACAAGTATTCTGAAGTTAGTGGTCATGGTTGTTTCTCCTATCTGTCGCTAGTGTCCGGCTGATGACTGGTGCTCGTCCAAATAGAAATCGTTATCCCCTATAAGGGATCCGACCATGAAGCGTGGCTCTATAAGGTCGTCGAATGATTCATCTGTTTTTTGATTGGAGATATCGATCGCTGGCCCCGATTGTCCAGGACACAGCCAGGACAGTTTGCTCCGCTGAGCCGTATTAGATCGTCTTATACGCGATAACAATTTGGAAATTTCAGCGCGCTTCAGCAGATTATTTCTGCGGACCTCCAGAAAAAAAGCGCGACCGGATGGCTCCAGCCGCGCTTTCCCTCCAGCTTCAATCGAGATTAGTGGAGCACAGTGGTTGCCACACTATTTGTGAAAACAGGCAGAGTCGTTGATGAGGTAGTCGAGCCAAACGTTTCAATCCGTCCACGGCTCTCCGAAGACACCACGGTCGGAATGGAGACAGTTTGCTCTGAGCCACTGGCCAGACGTCCAACAGTGACGACGATTTCATTGCCTTGCACAGTGATCGTGCTCCCAATCGATCCAGAGAACGACACGTTGTTCGGTAGCAGCAGCCGCACCTGAGTGCCATTGAGCGAATACTGCGAATTGTTTTTAAGACGAACGGTGTAAGTTAGCTCTTCGCCCGCATGAACTTTGCCCGGGGCGGAGAGTGTTGCGAAAACAGATGAAATGACCTCCGGCTTAATGACAGTCCATTTGTCGAGCAACACGGATGTTCCCGTCGCTGGATTGGAAACGACCTGCCCGGTTGAAGGATCGACATCTGTGTCCGGAATGGGATCGTTCAATGGCTGGCCATTCACGTCCGTGCCATAGGGAGCCGGATCTGCAGACGTTGCCGAGGAGGTAGCCTGCAGGGGCTCGCTGATCTGGAAAAGTGTCAGCTTATTGTGGTCGACCAATACGTCGCCGAACGAGAACACCTTCGCTTTCAGCTTGGCAGTGATTTTTTGTCCCTGGCCAGCGTTGGGAAGGAAGTTCACCATTTCAGGATTCGTCAGATTCGTGTCCAGCCAAGATGTCGGGCCTTGCGGAACCGTCAGCCCAGGCTCGTCAGTGAAATCTCCCGTCGCTGAATCATCCTGGTCAAGGCCCACTCCGCTACCACGAGGCGGCGCATAGTTGCCGTCAAAGTCGCGGTTTCCGCCCGCGCCTTCCACGATGTAGAGAACCCCGTCGGGTACAGTTTTGGTCACTCCATTGAAGCTGCCATCGACGTAGACGGCGGGTGTCCCAGCTGTGGTGCTGACAGGGCCAGCTGTGCGAGTAGTTGCACGTATCGGAAGGGTGCGCTGATAGTTATGGTCGTGGCCGTTGAAGACGATGCTCACGCCGTGATCTTCGAGCAGTTTGGCCACGGCGCGCATCTGGTCGTTCACGATCGTTGCATCGCCGGAAGTAAATGCGGGTTGATGATAGACAACAATCTTCCAGGTCTGCTTGCTTGAATCGAGATCGTTAATGAGCCAATTTCCGAGAGCCGTCGGATAAGAGACAAATGATGGTGGCGCCGCATTGAATGCGTTTGTGCTGGGAAGGTTGTCGTTGAAGAGGTGCGGGTTGGCGTCAAGAAAGACGAAGTGAGCATTGCCGTAATCGAACGAGTAGTTGCTCTGGTGATCGATCTGAGTCTTCGCACCGTTGCCTGTGTCCACCTTCGTGGACGCACGGAATGCGTTGATCGCAGTGGGCGAGGTGAAGGTCTGTCCCTGGTAGGTCAGCGTGAAGCCGGTGGGAACGGACGTGGTCACATTCCAGTCATTCTGAATGTCGAACCCTTTCGGTCCATTCTGCGGAAAATAAAAATCGTTGAAGTAAGAGAGCGCGTCGCCGCCGCTGAGATTTCCGCTGAAGGCCGGCGCGGAGTTGTCGGCCAACAGATTTGCCGAGACTCCAGTGCTGCCCAGGTCATGGTTGCCATCTACAGGAAAGAACAGCTTGCTGCGGATAATAGGCGCTCCTGTGTCGTTCGAATCCTGATCGCTGTTGAAGACGTTAAAGAAGAAATCGCGATAGCTGTCTTCAGAGCCTTCGTTATAAACGTTGTCGCCGGTGTTCAGAATGAAATCCGGTTCGGGCCGCGACGGCTGATTCGCTAACGGGATATTAGCTGCGTCATAGACGAGGTGAGCAATGCGCGCCTCATAGTCTACGACGCGTGCAGGATTCGCGTTCGGATCGACGGGGAAAAAGCCTTCGTCGCCTTCGACAGCAAAGGAATAAACAGAACCACGTTTGCGCGTTCGGAACGAGGAGGAAAATCCACCATTCGGCATGCCCGGGCCGATCACCCGATATTGATACACCGTGTCGTATCTCAGATCGTGAAGAACAGCGGTATAGTTCGTGTGCGCTCCGTAGGCTCCGGGGATCGTCGGCAGAGCAGGATCAGCTGCCAGATAGTTATCGATGACGCGGCCGCTGGGCTTGGCGAAGCTGCCCTGTTGCCGGCCATGGAAGCCATGTTCTTCCGCCGTGAATTCAACTTTATAGGCGGAGGCTTTGGGCGTTGTTTCATCGGTTTGCCATGCGATCACGATCTGGTCAGAGGGACCGAACGTCCCGTTATCGCCAAGCTGAATATAAGGAGAGAAGGTGACTTGCTGGCCAAACGCAGCCGGCGCAAGCGCGACGCATACCATCACGGCCGGAATACGCAGCCGTGACAACGTGCCAATCAGGAAGGACGACTTCATGGGGAATCTCCTTTACGCTCCAGTGAATTCGCCCGTGCGCTTTGGGCTCGCGGCACAGGACGAAGACGAGCGCGAGTCTATTCCCCGGTTAGTCACACGTTTGTGAATGTGGCTTCAATATTTGAGTTAAATCGTGAACGATCCGGTTAAGCGTCGCAGTAAAATTAATCTCTCCGCAACCTCACCCGTTCAGGCTTAGTCTGCGATATTTTTCATCGAACGCACCTGCAAGAATTTCTGACAACGAGGGCAATGGATGGGCACGACCAGACGGCGCTTCCTGCAACAAATGAGTTGGTTAACGGCGGCGACGGCAGCGCGTGGCGCACACATCATGCAACCGGCAAGCAAGCCTCCTCAACTTCTCGACACTAGAGCTCTTGCTCATTTCGTCGATCAGCTGCAGATACCCACCATCGCAAAATCGGCAGGCATGCGGCCGAATCCATCGAATCCGGATTCCCAGGTTCTTTACCATCGCATCGCCATGCGGCAGTTCCAGGCAAAGGTGCATCGTGATATGCAACCGACGGCCCTCTGGGGATACAACGCCTCGTGTCCCGGCCCAACCATCGAGGCGCGCAGCGGCCAGCCTCTCTTAATCGAGTGGGCGAATGAGCTGCCGCGTGAGCACTTTTTGCCCATCGACCACACGCTGCACGGAGCCGAAGGCGACAAGCCCCAAGTGCGCACAGTTGTACATCTGCACGGCGGCAGGACTGGCCCCGAGAGCGATGGCTATCCGGAAGACTGGTTCGTGCCCGGGCAATCGGCTATCTGCTATTACCCAAATCAACAGGAAGCAACCAGCCTCTTTTATCACGATCACGCGATGGGCATAACACGACTGAATGCGGTCGCGGGCCTGATGGGGCTCTATTTGATACGAGACGAATTCGAAGATAGCTTAAATCTGCCGAAGGCCGATTACGAGATTCCGGTTGTCCTTTTCGACCGCTCTTTCCGGCCTGATGGCCAGATTTACTATCCCGTCTCCGGCAAGCCCGAGTCGCCGTGGGTTTCGGAATACTATGGCAGCGCAATTTTGGTGAACGGAAAAATTTTTCCTTATCACGAAGTCGAGCCGCGCAGGTATCGTCTACGCCTGCTGAACAGTTCGAATGGCAGCTTTTACCGGCTCTCGTTTTCACCGGAAGCGACGGTCAGTTCAGAAGCTCTCCCATTCCACCAGATTGGAAGCGAGCAAGGCTTTCTCCCGGCACCTGCAGAAACAAGTCTGCTGATACTGGGTCCAGGCGAACGCGCCGATCTTATCGTGGATTTCAGCAGCCGTGCAGGCAAAGAAATATTTTTGCGAACAGACGTAACAGTCGTGATGCAGTTCCGGATCGGAGCAAACAAAACCGCCGATCCTTCCTCATTGCCGAGTACACTTCGCCCCGTACCCCGCATACCGGAAAGCACCGCCGTTCGCACTCGTGAACTGACTCTCGCCGACTACCAGAACCGGCTGGGCCGCTCCAGTGTGATGCTACTGAATGGCGCGCACTGGGATATGCCGGTGACAGAAAAACCAGTGTTGAACTCAACCGAAATCTGGTCGTTCCTCAACCTCACAGATGATTCTCACCCGATCCATTTGCACATGGTCCGCTTTCAACTTTTAGACCGTCGGCCCTTCGATCTTTCGGTCTACCAGTTAACCGGAAAGATCGTCTTTACGGGCCCCGCCGAATCTCTCTCAGCAAACGAACTGGGCTGGAAAGATACCGTTCGCGTCGACCCCATGACCGTGACCCGCATCATCGTAAAGTTTGAAGGCTTTACCGGAAGATATGTCTGGCACTGCCACATGCTGGAACATGAGGACAACGAGATGATGCGCCCGTACGTCATCACCCCGGAATGATGGCTATTATCTGTCGCGATAGGTTCGCCATCCCTCCGTTTTTCCTTGGCTTTTTCTGGAGCATCTAATCTATTAGTGATCAGATATTACGTAAGTCGACTACGGCAAGCAGGTGCGGGAAGCATTGGTGCTATAGTCCGGCGTAGAGCATACTCGTGTCTAGAATCCAGCTATTGTTGTTGTTTCTTTGTGTTGTCTTCTCCCCCGTTCATGCCCAGCAATCTGCCGCAGATACGCAATCTTTCTCTGACCGTCAGGCACTTCAAACTGACTCGGTAGAACCCAGGCGTTTCGTGGCAGTTCATGGGCGCCAGACAGTCATCATGGGCTATCCAGAAAGTGGACTTGAGGTCTGGGGTTATCCGTTTCAGATCATCAGCAATTACCATGTCGGCTTTCGAGCGGCAGGGGCCGTGACCGAATCGGATGGACGGCTTCTGTTAAGAAGCATCGAGTACCAGCCCGATTCAGTGACGCGTGTCTACATCGGTCCCGATTACCTTGTTCGCGAGAAGCTTTTCGTGCCACTCAATCAGGCTGCGGCAGTTCTAAGCTATGAAGTCGAGAGCCCGAGGCCAGTAGACATAGAGATTCATTTCCTGCCCGACCTTAACCTGATGTGGCCAGCCGCTGTCGGCGGTCAAAATACACATTGGAATGCCGACGTGCCGGGATATGTGATCGCGGAGCCTTTACACGGAGTTACGGCGGTGATCGGCTCGCCGCAGACTGTCGCACACGACGACACGACTAACAGCACGCTGCACACGGATGGCACGCTGTCGTTTTCGCTTAGGCCTCGCGCAACGGCGGGTGCACCAGCGCGGGCCACGGTCTATGTCGCGCTCAATGCAGCGGGCACGAAGGAGCCCGCCGCGACGCTGCATGAGCTGTCGGCGCATCTGCAGGAGATGGAGGCTGAGGCTACGGCGCACTATACGGAACTGAAAAGCCAGGCTCTCCAGATTCACACTCCAGACGAGGATATAAATCGCGCGCTCGCGTGGTCTGAGGTCGCTCTCGATCAAGCCTGGGTATGCAATCCGCAGCTGAGCTGCGGCATTGTTGCAGGGTATGGTCCTTCGCGGGATGCGCGCCGTCCCCAATATGCCTGGTTTTTTGCCGGTGACGGCATGGTCGCAACCGATGCGCTGATTTCCGCTGGGGAATACTCCCGAGCGCGCGACGAACTTGCATTTATAGCGAAGTATCAAGACCCAGCAACGGGAATGATCTGGCATGAGCTTTCGCAGAGCGCGGGATATGTGGATTGGTCAAAGTATCCCTATATGTACGTGCATGTCGATCTCAGCTTTGACTATCTGAATACGGTTGCTCACTATGTTGCGGTCAGCGGCGATACAACGTTCGCGATGGACCACTGGCCATCGATCATCGCTGCCTATCGATACTGCCATTCACTTATACGAAACACCGATCATCTGCCCCATATCCCGGCGGATAAAGAAGGCGGCGATGAACAACACAGGCCGGGAGATGATCTAAGCCTTTCTGCGAGTTGGGTAGCCGCCACCTCTGGCTTCGCTGAGTTGGCAAGGCTCACCGATCACTTACAACTGGCAGACGAGGCGCTTAAAGAAAATCAGCTCAGCCGGCAAGCTATCGCCACTCACTATTGGAACGCTGAGAAAAATTTCTGGATCAATAGTCATACACAATCAGGTGCACCCATCTTGAACCGCAGGCGTGGGCCCATGCAGCTAATTACCCGGAAGGTTTTCTCCGCACAGCAGAATGACGCACTCTTGAACGCACTAGCCTCTTCTGATTTCCAGGCTGACTGGGGCATGCGTGGAGTCGCGGCAAGCTCAGAGGACTTCGACCCATATTCTTATGCGACAGGAAGCATCTCTGCGCTGGGCACAACAGAAGCAGCAGTCACATTCTGGCAGGAACATCGCCCGAATATTGCTTTCGCAGTCTGGAGTTCGATTCTGCCGTGGAACACGCTCGACTCTCTCGGTCACATCCACGAGGTGCTTGCTGGCACCTATTACCACGAGCAGATGGAATCGGTACCCGAACAGACTTGGTCTTCGGCGGGACTGCTCGATGCGGCTTCACGCGGGTTGCTCGGACTCGATATTCAGGGCGCCACGAACAGCATTCATCTGACTCCTCATCTTCCAGTTGAGTGGAACCAGATCTCGGTTGAGAACGTCCACCTGCCCCACTCCATGCTCGCCTTCACAATCAGTCAGAACATGAACCATATCGATCTTGAGGTCAAGAACGAGGGAAGCGCGACGAAGATGTTGTTTGAGCCTCAGATCCCGATGGGTGCCCGTCTACTCGGGGCAGAGTTCCAGGGCCGCGCGATTGCCGCCGACACAGAATCATTTCCAGAAGATGAGCATGCAAAGGTGACACTGGATGCTCCAGCCGGTACAAGTCACTGCCATTTGCGATGGGATGGCGGTCTATCGGTTATCCTGAACCGCCCGGTGCTGCACGTCGGTGATCCCATCAGAGAAATGAAGCTTACCAGCTTGCATCTACAAGATCGGACCTTATCTATTGAAGCTGATATTCAGCCACACGGAAACAACACTTTTCGCATCAAGACACCATGGAAAATCACCTCGAACGAAGGAGCGACAGTTCAATCTCTGCCTGATGATCAGTATCAGATCACGATAGCGCCCGGATCAGCCCAAGTGAATCCAGTCGGCTACACGCACACTCACTTAGAGCTCACTTTCGCGCGCAAGTGAGCAGGCTTAGTAATGGAGGCCAGGTGCTCATCGGGAAGCGTATCGTATCTTTGATGTAGCATTTTCATCCTGCGTGGCTGCATATGGAGTCTGGGATGGGCGATTTGGTTTTGAATATCAACGGTGCAAATCTTCATGTGAACGCGCCAACCGGAGAGAGCCTGCTCTCTGTTTTGCGCAATCGGCTCAATCTCACGGGAACCAAATACGGTTGCGGCGAAGGCCAGTGCGGAGCCTGCACAGTTTTGCTGGACGGCAGGGCCGTTCGCTCTTGTCTTACGCCGGCGTCAGTTGCCGCGGATGCGAAAATCACGACCATCGAAGGTCTGGAACAGAAAGGAACGCTCAGCCCAGTACAGCAGGCATTCCTGGACGAAGGAGCCTTCCAGTGCGGTTATTGCACCTCAGGAATGGTCATCTCGGCAACCTCGCTGCTTCGCACCACGCCTAATCCCGCGGAAGAAGAGATTGTGCGGCACATGAATGGAAATATCTGCCGCTGCGGCACGTATCCACGCATTCTGGACGCGGTGAAGCGAGCCTCGCAAATGATCGCAAAAGGAGGCAGCCGATGAGAACCCACAATGAGCTCGCGGTCGGCCTTGCACAGCACAACATCCATGACACACTGGGCTGGTTCCAACTCGACCGCCGCGACTTTCTAAAGATTTTTAGTGGAGGGCTGCTCGTCTGCCTCACCGGAGCGTCCGCATGGCCGCAAGAGTCGGGCCGTAGCTTCGACGACCACGAACTGCCGAAAGACATATCGGCATGGCTGCACATTGCAGCAGATGGCTGCGTTACGGTTTACACCGGTAAGGTTGAAGTCGGGCAGAATATCCGCACCTCTCTTGCGCAACTGGTTGCGGAGGAGCTGATGGTTCCTTTCGATGCCATCACCATGGTCATGGGCGATACGGATTTGACCCCCTGGGATATGGGCACGTTTGGAAGCCGTTCGACGCCAACCATGGGACCGCAACTTCGTACCATAGCCACGGCAGCGCGGCAGACGCTGATCGAAACGGCTGCTCGGCGATGGAATGTCCCTCCAGCAACGCCGAGGGCGGCGGATGGCAAAGTGATAAACCCACGGAAGAGCCAATCACTCAGTTATGGCGATCTAACGCGCGGTGAAAAGCTGGTTAAGACTGTGTCGAATGAGGTGCGGCTTACACCCGCCAAAGATTGGAAGATCGCAGGAACGTCTATTCCGAAAGCCGATGGCCGCGACTTTGTCACCGGGAAACATCAGTATCCCTCCGACATCACTCGACCGGGCATGATGTTCGGAAAGGTTCTTCGTCCGCAGGGATTCAATGCAACTCTTGTGTCCCTCGACATCAGCGAGGCGGAGAAGATGCCTGGTGTAAAGGTCGTGCGGGAAAGTGATTTCATCGGGGTGGTGGCAGCGGACGCGTGGACTGCGGAACGCGCGCTCGTCGCGTTCCAGGCAAAGTGGAATGTGCCTGCGCAACTCTCGAATAAAGAACTATTCGATTCCTTCAAGCAGAATCCCGAAACCGATCGAGATGAAAGCGGACCCGAACATGTCACCGGTTCAGTGACGCAGGCGATGGCGGCTGCACCAGTAAAGCTGGAACAACAATACACGGTGCAGTACATTGCCCATGCGCCTCTCGAACCGCGCGCCGCCGTGGCGGAATGGGTTGGCGACAAGCTTACCGTCTGGACGGGCACGCAGCGTCCATTTGGTGTTCGCGATGAGCTTGCGGAGGCGTTTCGCGTTCCAACCACAAAGGTCCGAGTGATCCAGCCTGATATGGGTAGCGGCTACGGTGGCAAACATACGGGTGAAGCGGCGGTCGAGGCTGCCCGCCTGGCGAAAGCAGCAGGAAAACCCGTCAAAGTAGTCTGGACTCGCGAAGAGGAGTTCACGTGGGCTTATTTTCGGCCCGCTGGATGGATCGAGATCAAGAGCGGTGCACAGCGCGATGGAACCGTTATCGCCTGGGAGCATCACAACTACAATTCCGGCCCTGCGGCGATAACCACTCCATATAACGTTGCCAACCAAATCATCCAGTTCCATCCAACGAAATCGCCGTTGCGTCAGGGGTCTTATCGCGGACTTGCGGCAACCGCCAACCACTTCGCGCGCGAGTCCCATATGGATGAATTGGCTCACGCCGTTGAGATGGATCCTCTGGAGTTCCGCCTAAAAAATCTGAGCGATCCGAGGTTGTGTGCCGTTTTTCAAGCAGCCGCGGAAAAATTCGGCTGGGGCCGTTTGCGGTCTACTCCCGAGCGCGGCTTTGGTATTGCAGGCGGCACCGACAAGGGTGGGTATGTTGTAACCTGCATCGAGTTGGAGATCGATGCAACCAGCAAGAAAGTAAGAATCCGTCGCGTCGTCGAAGCCTGGGAATCGGGAGCGATCGTCAATCCCGATGGACTGCGCAACCAGATTACAGGAGCGATCGTTCAGGCAATCGGCGGCGCTTTATTCGAGGCGATTCAATTCGCGGATGGCCGTATCCTGAACCCGCACTTCGCGCAATACCGCGTCCCCCGATTCAGCGATACTCCGCAGATCGATGTCGTCCTGATCGATCGCAAGGACCTGCCCTCCGCAGGTGCAGGCGAAACCGGCATTGTCGGTCTGGCGCCTGCCGTCGGCAATGCCATCTTCGCGGCCACGGGAACGCGTGTGCGCAACATGCCCATGGCGCCGCTCAATGCTGTGCCTGGAGAACAGGCATCCCCATTCCAGTCGTGATCACCTGCGATCCGCGATTTCCCTGGAACGCACCTCTGCTCTAACTGAGGAAGATCAGGCAGGCTGGACTGCCTATCGCCGTGTACTGCCCAGTAAAAGTCAGCAGACCGGTTTTCCTGTCGATCCGGAATGACGTGATGGCATCACTACGCTGATTACACGCATAGAGAAAATTCCCTCCTGGATCAATGCTCAAGTGGCGCGGATAGTCACCTTGCGTCGCAATTTCGCCTATATAGCCCAGCCGGCCATCCTGCTGAATGGAAAATATGCCGATGGTGTCATGCAGCCGATTCCCTACATATAAAAAACGTCCATCGGGCGAAAGCACGATCTCCGAGGTAAAACTTGTCCCCCGAAAAGCTGCCGGAAGAGTCGAAATTGTTTGTTCAAGATGGAGATCTCCGGTCAGAGGATCAAAGAGGAAGAACGCTACTGTAGAAGCTTCTTCCTGAAGTGAATAGAACCATTTACCGTTCTGATGAAAGACGAAGTGACGAGGTCCATCTCCATCCGGAAGCGAAACGAACGGAGCCTTCGCTGGATTCAGTGAGCCAGTGGCACGATCGAACTCATGAACATAGATTCGATCCTGCCCAAGATCGGTATGCACCACAAGGCGGTCTCCGGGAGCAGCATGAATCATGTGAGCATGCGGCTTATCGTGACCGCTGAAAGCAAAGCTACCAATAGGCGCATCGGAGGGGATCTTGCTTCCAACGGAATCTGTGTCCTGATGGCTATACGTGGCTGCGCCTAGCGCTCCTGTTGCCTGTACCGGCAAAACAGCCACGGTGCCACCAGCGTAATTTGCAACGAAAACATATTTCCCGGATGCGTCGATACTCAGATGCGCAGGACCCGCTCCTTCCGAACTCACGACGTTCAGAAGTCGAAGGTCTCCCGTTTCTGCGTCAAGGGCATAGGCGCTCACCGATCCGCTTTTGCCTTCGTAGTCTGCAACTTCGTTGACGGAATAGAGGTAGCGCCCGGACGGATCAATAGCAAGCCAGGAAGGATTACGAGCCTCCGCGGCTAGTTTGACTAGTGTTAACTCTCCGCTGACTGTATCCGCTTTGAAGAGATAAATTCCCTTCCCATTGCCTCCGCCACCATCAATCGGACTGTTGTAGGTTCCTGCGTAGGCCAGTCTTATTCGATCATTTTTACCAAGAGCAAGTGCGCGTGTTGACTGCAGAGCGACGTAGCTCATAGCGAAAGCAGCCGAGCCTTTCAGTAATTCACGACGAGAGAGATTGCTAAGGAAGTTATCTTCGTGACGCATATTTTGGCGAGTCATCGTTTGGCCTCTCCTTAAGTTAAATCATCTTTTAAGAGATACCGTTCGGTAGTCCGTTAATGTTCTGGCACCACAATGGGAAGCTCCTCTATCGCCAAGTATGGATTGCTCCATGTGGTCTGAAGCTAGAAACCAGTCTTTCTCTTCACGCCGCCGTCGAAAGGTCTGCCCCTTTGAGCCGTAGAGTCGCGTTGTTGACCAGCGGCCTGGCCCAGAAACCGACGCTGAAAATGAAACCGAAGGTCACGTAAAGAAGGGCTAATCCATTCCTTAATCCCAGATGGTCGCCGATGCGTCCGATGATGACTGGCATCACCGCGCCGCCCATGATCGCCGTTCCAAGAATGCCGGTAAACGAACCGTGATATTCAGCGACAGAATTGAGCGCGAGCGAAATCAGGATCGGCCACATGACGGAAGCAAACAGGCCGACCAAAGGGAATGCGATCACCGGTATCTTGTCAGGGCCGAACAGCGCTAGCGAAAGCATGACGAGAGCGCCTGTTGAGGCACCGATCAAAATGCGCCGGCTGTCGAATATCTTCAAGAGCAGCACCCCCGCCAGGCAGCCCGCCGTAAGCAGACCCCAAAACCAGGAGACCGCGCGCGCACCGGTCGTATGCGGATCGAAGTGGTGATATTGCGTAAGGAACTGTGAAATCCAGTTCGCAGTTCCCTGTTCGCAGCCCACATAAGAAAAATCGCAAGGAAGTAGAGCCACACAACCCGCCGCCGCACAAGGCTGCTATACATCTCCAAAGTTCCTGGCCGCTCATCGGCAGTGTGCTGGACACAGGGAAACCGCGATGCGCAAAGGACAACAACCATTGCAAAAGCAACGACGGTGAATATCCAGTACAGAGAAACCCACGGCAGAGCGCCGGGAGTGAGCCGCTTCAGCGCCCGGAGCACCACATTGGAATCCTGCGCGCTGTGGTTCAGATTCAAGACCAGATACGAGTAGATCTGCGGGCTGATAAAGGATGCACACCCAAACAGCAACTGAGCCAACACCTCGTTAAAAGCGAAGTGCTCTTCTCCGCCCGCAACACGCAGCAATGGATTGATGGCAATCTGGAGAGTCGCCATTCCCGCACCGATGACAAATAAGGAGACAACCGCGACTTTGTATAGCGAAAAAAGGGCGAAGCTCATCGAACCTAATGTGGCGGCCACAAACGCGGCAATCATGACAGGTTTTTCCGCAAAGCGTTCCACGAGAAATCCTGCGGGAATCGACATGAATCCGTATGCGATGAAGAAGGCGAAGACCAGAAAGCCCGCGGCGCTCAGGCTGACATGAAAATTGCTGATGATGTCAGGCACAATCGGCCCAAGAACATTTGTGAGGAAAGATATGACAAAAAATGTAAGCAGGACCAGGCACACCATGTATCGATTTCTTGCCATAGATTCTTGACTCCGATTTCATCCACGCCCAAGCTTGTGTCCTAACAGCATCTGAGAGACATGGTCATTGGCAAGCATGCCTTGCATCCTGGGCGAAGCGATAGTGCCAGGTACGCGCCGCGCCGATCAGGTTTGCGTCTTCTCCAAGTGAGGCCAGGGTCAACTCCACTTTCTCAAGTGAAACGAAGCGGCAGCCCTTGCGCATGACCTCGCGAATACCATCAAGAAAAAGGTTTGCGCTCCTCATAACGCTGTCGCTTAGAATCACCGCGTCCGGTGTAAAGAGGTTCACCAAATTGGCAAGACCGAGGCCCAGATAAAAGGTCTCTCGTTCGACGCCGCGAAGCGCCAACGCATCGCCCCCGAGGGCAAGTTCGCAGATCCGTTTCGCCGTGAGTTCTTCGCTGCCGGCATACTCGGCCTGGCTTTCTATCCACTTGGTCATGGCAGGCCCGGCAGCAAGAGACTCCCAGCACCCGTAAAATCCGCAGGAACAGGGCGGCCCGTTCACATCGATAACCTGATGGCCGATCTCGGGGTGTGCTCCGTCGACACCGCGATAGAGTTGGCCGTCGAGAATGATGCCGCCGCCGATTCCCGTTCCGATGGTCACGTAGATGAGGCGCGACTTGCTTCTGCCTGCTCCCCAACTCACTTCTGCCAGAGCTGCCGCATCCGCGTCGTTCTCAAGCGCCACTGGCACATGAAACTCTCGCGTCAGATCATCGACCAGGCTCTCCCCGCTCCACTGTGGAAGAAAATCCAGGTCTCCGAAGCGTCCTGTGAAGGGATAAACCGGGCCGGTCGATCCGATACCGATGCCTGCGATGGATACGCCTGCGGTTCGCATCGCGGTTCGTAACATACTTGCAACGATTGCGAGGCCGTTGCCGTAGGCTTCGGCTACGCTGGAAGGACATTCCATTCTGGACAACACGCGTCCGTTATCATCCACCATCCCGACGGCTATCTTTGTTCCGCCAATATCAATTGCTCCAATGGTAGTCATAGGTAGTTCAATCGTTCTCCGCCACGATATGTGCCGCGCCACGGGAAGGCGCGATTCCGTTGGAGAGAAGACCGTGATCGTCTTCGACAATGTAGGAGGCGAAGCGGAATGAGTCGCAATCGACGCCAGAGAGCCGCGCGAAGCTTTCGGCTGCAAGCTGCACGGGTAGAACATCCACAACGAATTGCCAACCCGGAGGCGACTGAGGCAGTTGGAAGACAAGATCGGCAGCCTCTTCAGGTACATCGTGGCCGATCAGCATGACCGAAGCGCCCACCTTGCGCAGATCACGCGTCACCGCAAGGTCTCGCTCCCGCAGCTGCTGGCCATCGACCCAGATTGCGAGGCGAGTATCTTTCGTCACCATCTCCTGCGGTCCATGCCGAAAGCTTGCGGTACCATTGCAGTCGCCGGCGATTTCGCTCCTTCTTCCCATAGGAGACCGGCCTCACACGCGCTCCCCAGGTTGGAGCCACGCGCGAGAAAGTAATATGAGGCGCCCGACATGAGCCAAGAAGTCTGCGCCAATTGCTGTTGCCAGCCAGAGATCTTTCCCGCTGTCTCTGTAATGCAATGGGAGAGTGCGGCTGAGAGATTCGCGTCGAAGGAGTTGACTGTAGCGCTGGCGATAGCCGCAGCTGCAATCGTCAGCGCCGAATAAGTATTGACTGAGATGCCATGATCCGCCTGGACCGGAATGACGACTGGGATATCAGCATCTTGCGCGAGTGGCCCATCTTCAAAATGCGTTACCCCGATCACAGTGGCTCCGGCCACGCGAGCTTTCGCCAGCAGCCTTACAATTTCCATGCTGCGCCCGCTTCGCGAAAGCGCGAGGATCACCGCGTCTCGGGGAATGCTGGCGAAGAGCAGCAACTCCGCCGCCTCCAACATGTACACCGGCACGCCTCCGATATAGAAGATCGGCCCTGCACACAACGCCGCATTCCAACTGGCGCCAATCCCGGTAACGAAGACATAACGAGCCCACGAATTGCATTGGCAGCAGAGTCCAGCGATTTCGCCCCGCGCCATTGAGATGATCGATCACCCTTTGCAGTTCATCCGGCTGGCGGAGTATGTCTTGTAAGAAATAGGTCATTCATCCCCTCGGTATCAGTTGTCTCTCAAGCAGAAACCTGTCTCAAAGAGTCCGGAGCGGCGGCTGAGCCATCGTCAGAGAGCAAGCCATCTCGTCAACACGCGAAAGGCAGCAGCCGATCTCCAAGTTTCTCGATCGAAGGTGCGTCGTTATTTCGCCGGCGTAATCACTATGCTGCGAAATGCGACGTGACCCTTTTCACTGCCCTGCAGATAGATCGGTGCCGGCAACGCTTCATGGCTATTTATTGCGCCGCCTGTAATGCCGGGTATCTCCTGGTTATCGATGATCGTCTTTCCGTTCTGCACGATCGTGACTCTTCGCCCGATCAGAGTGATATCAAATGTCTGCCACACATCGGCTGAGCGGGGCAGTTCCGGTGACGGAGCGAGGTAGCCGTAGACTCCGCCAGTATGATGGCTTGGCGGTTCCGCTTCCGACTCCGTTTCGATCTGCATTTCATAACGACCCCGCAGATAGACACCGCTGTTTGCATCCTTGCCGCAATTGAATTCGATGTGCAGCTTGAAATCCTGGAACTTCGAATCGCTGATCAGCTCAGGACCGTGTCCGGGGCTGATCAGGCTTCCATCCTGAACCGTCCACTCCGGAGGACCAGGCTTGCTCATCTTCCAACCGGTCAGGTCTTTTCCGTTGAAGAGTTGCATGGGCTTTCCCCATTTCGGCGTGCCACTTCTTTCAAGTGCAGGAGCCCTTTCACCAACCCACTGCCAAGTCTTTCCGTCCGGTCCATTTACCGTACCGGACAGGGTTTTGCCGACCAGCTTGCCTTCAAACACCATGTCGCTCTTACTGTCTTCTTCTTCCTTTGGAGAGACGAAGGTCAGAGTGCCATTCGAGATTTCAACCTTGGGGAGAGGTCGCGCATTTCCCCATCGACCAACCATCCGCGCTTTCAACTGGCCATCCTGTTGCTGGATCTCCAGCCATGAAGGATATTCCTGATCCGCGGCCTTCAGCGTCAGATCCCAGCGCCCCAGGAATGGCTCTGCAGACGCAGCATCGCTGTAAGAAGAGCCTTCCGTGGGAGTCGCGGCATGGGAATACATAGGAGCAGACGCAACGACAGCTGCGATTGCTGCAATCAGAACAGACCTTTGTAATTTCACGAAACCAGAACTCCTTTGCATTTTGCTTGATTGACACAACTGAATAGCACGCCGCCGCACCGATCATGCCAGTGACTTGATCGTCTGGGAAGCCGCATCCCAGTACACCGGACACTTGCGGAAGTAAGATTCATTCGCGAGATGGCAGCCCAAAGCAGCGTTGTGGCCGAAGACGACATCCTGCACCACCGGCTTCCGTGAGCGCACGGCCTCAAAGAACTTCCATAGGTGCGGTTTGAGATCGTCATAGTCGTTGCCGTTGTATGTGATCGTCTCGGGAGCCGGCTCTTGTCCCGGCGTGGGATCATGTTCCTCATGCCACTGCTTTACATAGGCATTCTTCAAGCGTGCCGGGAAAGAACCGGAATAGTAGCTCGGGGAAAGATCGACGCCCGCTTGCGGAATATAGGTAACGCTGAACTCGCGTAGTTCGATGACGCCTTTGGACCCCTGAAAGCGTGTGACCTCTGTCGACTCGCATCCGAGTGACAGACGCATGTAGACGGGAACATTGTCATACTCGAAGAGAACTGGATGCACATCCGGCATATTGCGTCCGTCCTTCCAGCGGTAAATGCCTCCGAATGCCGATACACGCTTGGGAGGCTCATTGATACCGAGAACGAACTGCATGCCACTGATCAGGTGAACGAGCAGGTCTCCGGCTACACCCGTTCCATACTCCTTCCAACAGCGCCAGCGCGCAAAGGCCAGCGGATCAAAGGCCTTCTTCGGCGCAGTTCCCTGCCACGTGTCCCAATCCAGATTTTCCGGTGACAGGTCAGGCGGAGGAGGATACTCCCACGCGCCGTTGGGATCATTGCGTCCGTAGGTCGCTTCGATCAGGTTCATTTCTCCAATAGCGCCATTGTCGTAAAGTTCCTTTGCCTTCGCACAAAGAACGGAGCTCGTGCGCTGAGCGCCTATCTGCACGATGCGATCTGCCTTCTTGGCAGCGGCAACCATCGCCAAGCCGTCGGCTGAATTATGCGACATGGGCTTCTCGCAATACACATCTTTGCCCGCAGCCACGGCATCTACCACCACCTGCTTGTGCCAATGGTCAGGAACGGCAATGATGACGGCATCAATATCCTTCGCATCGAGCAATTCCTGATATCGTCGCGTCGTCCGAATCGGCTTGCCGACAATTTCTTTCGCCAGCTCATGACGACCATCGTAAAGATCGGCAGCGGCCACGCACTCGACTCCGGGAAGTTGGACTGCGGTTGTAAGCAGCCCGGAACCTTCCATGCCGACACCAATGATTCCGAAGCGAAGACGATCGCTCGGCGCAACCGCTTGTGCGGCACCGAGGGCTGGTTCGGAATCGAGGAAGATCGAACCCGCAATTAAGGAAGCACCCGCAGCGCCGGCGGACGTTTGCAAAAACGCACGCCGCGATAAGAGAGCTTTATTCATAGTTTCCATTCTCCTTTGGGGTGACTCAACTCCCCTGTATAAGTTCTTACAAGCAGTGCGCCGCACCCATATGCCGTTTCAGCTTAAGCATCTTGTCTAGTACCTGAAATGCTGTGATACCCAAACGCTCACGAGGAACGCTGATCGTGGTAAGGGGCGGCCGGGGCAAGAAAAGCAAATGATATGTCATCGATGCCAACGATCGAGACATCCTCCGGGATCTTCACTCCTGCATCTTCGAGTGCGCTCATCGCTCCCATGGCAATGAGATCACTTCCGCAAAAGATCACTGTGGGTATCTCGTCAAATGGGCCGATCGTGATCCGCAGCATCGCGCGCAGTTCTTCTCGAGCGATGCGATCAACAACACGGGCAACTACTTCAGCATCCCGACAGTCACGACCACTATCGCAGGCGTAGGGACTGTGCAGACGGCTCCCGGTAATCTCGGACGCAATACCTATACCGGTCCGGGCTGGTGGAACATGGACTTCTCCGTGCTGAAGGACCCCCATCTTACGGAAGCGTTGAACATGCAATTCCGCGCTGAGTTCTTCAACATTCTGAATCATCCGACATTCGGTACGCCTGGCGGCAGCATCGGCGGTTCTAACTTCGGTCTCTCGACGAATACGCAATCGTCCGAACGCGAATTGCAGTTCGGCTTGAGGTTTATGTTCTGAGGAACAAGAAACATTCCGGTCTCGCTGCGC
>JABDHA010000072.1:266-22012 GCA_013285705.1 Acidobacteriota bacterium | reverse complement strand
CTGCATGAAAAGACAAAACCAAAAACCTTCCAAATAGGGAAAAAAGAAAAAACGTTGAACCAGGCAATTCAATTCGAGGACAGGGTCAGCCGCAGCCGGGGCAAGCACGAAGGAGAATCCTCGGCGGAAGTATGCGACAGGCTATGCCGGACTCGCGTGGTTAGTCAGAGGCAGTTCCCGACGGATCATGATTATGCGGTTTCGACCCGCGAATATCAGCTCGATCAATCGTCGCCATTTCCTGCCTCGGCTGCTGCTGACCCTGTCCTCGTTCGAAAAAAAACGACCAGCGCATCTTGACCGGTCACTACATATCACTTCCGAGAAGCCGACATGACGGTACTAATCGACAATCAACGAGCGAAGCGGCGATTTAGAACAACCCGACACAGTTGCGGGCGGCGATATTGATTAGGCTGGGCCGGATTTATCCGGTTCTCTTTAGCTAATTTCTTCCAATCTGATACTCATCAAACACGGCGTGCGATGATGACATCATAGCTGACTTTTCTCGCAAGAATAGGCCAACATGCCCGGAATAGAGGACAACCTGTGTGTCGGAGACTATAACCAGTATCGAATTTCGAGACTACAAAGCCCTGAGAACTTTTTCTCTGCGCCTGACTTCACGGAATATCCTCGTGGGGCCAAATAATTGCGGAAAATCCACAATCATCGGAGCTTTCAGGGTACTCGCTGAAGGACTAAGAACCGCGCGATCGAAAAGCCCAGAACGAATTCTTTTTGGGGAAACGGTAGTACGCGGCTACAAGATTCCGAAGGAGTCAATTGCGATATCAACCGAGAACGTGCATACAAACTACCAAGACGTCGACAGCTCTGTGACATTCCGAGTATCAAACGGAAATGAGCTTCGCTTGGTATTTCCGGAACAGGGAGGATGCATTCTAATACCCGAGGCGGTGCGAACTGCCGTTCTTTCGCCGAAGTCGTTCAATTCTGCATTCCCAATTTCTATAGCCGTCGTACCAGTCTTGGGTCCTCTTGAACAAGATGAGCAACGAGTTGAACCTGCAACAGTCCAGAGGAACCTTCACACCAGTCGAGCCTCTCGGCATTTTAGAAACTATTGGCGTTACCGCCCCGAAGAGTTCAGCAGGTTCTCCAGCCTGATTGAGAAGACGTGGCCGAATATGAGTATCAGCGAACCGACTGATAACGGCGACATCATTCATATGTTCTGTACGGAGGAGCGAATCCCGCGCGAGCTATTCTGGTCCGGTTTCGGCTTTCAGGTCTGGTGCCAGTTGCTCACACATCTAGTTCGTGGCGATGATGCCTCGATCCTAGTTGTAGATGAGCCAGAAATATACCTTCATCCAGATCTCCAGCGGCAGCTACTCGAGATACTGTTCTCCTTGGGGCCGTCGATCGTAATGGCTACCCATTCAGCGGAAATGATCGGTGCGGCAGACACGAGAGACATCGTCCTCATTGACAAAAAGAATCGTAGCGGAAAGCGGCTGGCAAGCGACGAGCTTGTCCAGGGAGTCTTAGACTCTATCGGCTCGATACACAACATCACGTTGACACGAATAGCCAGACATCGGAGAGTTCTTTTCGTTGAGGGTAAAGACTACCCATTGCTTCTAAAGTTGGCAAATATTGCGGGATACAATGAGCTGTCGTCGGGTAACGATCTTCCCTCGGTTATCTCGGACGGTTTTAGCAATTGGACGAAAATCCGGGATACGGCCTGGGGCATAAGGAAGATTCTTGGCGGTCCATTTCGGATGGCATCAATGTTTGACAGAGATTACCGATCCAATGAGGAGTTGGAAGCAATCAAGAGAAATCTCGAGACTGAAATAGACTTGGCAATATTTTTAGGTAGAAAAGAGCTCGAGAATTACCTCCTCGTTCCTTCAGTTCTATGCTCCGCCATCAACGCTGAAATTCGACGCAGGCAGAAGACGGGAGAGGTTGAACTATGCACTGAAGAAGAGATAGTTGCCGAACTGATGAATATTATGCACCCTCTTTCAAATGAGATAAGAGCTCTGTATTCAGCATCTCGAAACGAATATTTAGCTCAAGTGGGCGACAAAAGGGCTTCTGCCACAGTGATACGAGAAGCCGGTGATTGGTTTGATCAGGAGTGGGCAAGGATTGAAGGTCGCATCTGCATTTGCCCTGGCAAGCATGTGTTTTCAAAGGTCCGTGAATGGGCTCAGAACAAATACAGCGTTACGCTTACCACGAACTCTATCACTTCTAGAATGACACAGCGTGATCTCGCTCTAGACCTGAAAGAAGTGCTTGCATCAATTGACGAATTTCGGATTGCAGCACCCACCCTGCAAACTGAACGATAACGACTTTATCTATACCACCACCAGTATTATCAGGAATTTATCGATTCAATCGTTCGCAAGTAATAAAGACAGCTTGGGCACTTATAGAAAGCGCATATGCGAACGCCCCAAAGATTGATAACGACAAACGCATTTGGCGGGTAAGCATCTGGTTCTCGCTGTCCAGACGATCCGCATGCGAGAGTTGATGCTGGTGGTGTGAGCGAAACGACAGATGTCGGAGTTGGGCTGCAGGCAGAGAAGAGAGTTCGGCGGACGACAGAAGAAAAGCTGCGGATCGTAAAGGCAACGTTGGTGCCGGGAGCGTCGATTGCACGCGTGGCTCGTGAGCATGGCGTGAACGCGAACCAAGTGTTCCAGTGGCGCTATGAGTATCGCAAAGGGATCTCGCCACCGCGTCCGAAGGAAGCCAGAGCGGAACTGCTTCCAGTGACGGTGACCGCAGGGCCGAGCAGTAGCATCATACCGACGATTGTTGAGCCCGAGAGTCCAACCGGATTGCCTCTGTATCGTCAGTCGGAGATCTACGCTCGCGAAGGTGTCGATCTCGATTCGCTTTGTATGCGAAGCCCAGGCGATCTTCACAACATCTGCGCTGACGCTGTGCCGATCCTTCGAATGCCCATAGGCGCGCGCTCGAAACCTGATTCGGAATCTTCGCTTTATGCTGCGGGAAATTAGGGAAATTAGTGGTCAAAAATTACTGCACAATCGGTAATCTACTGCACGATCTACTGCACAAAATCAACCTACTGTGCCCGATTTCACCCGAAAATGTGCAATGCTGGCCGGCTGATGTCGTTGAAACCAAATGGACCCGCCAAACTAGGGCGATTTTCAAGACCGCCTGTTTCAACCACTCACACATCCCTCCGCGTGGTGGGTTATCTCCATCATACGATGAGCTCGTAGCTCACACCAAACAAACAAAGAGGGCTACTCTCGTAGCCCTCTTTGCCATTCACTTAATTAGCGCGCGCTTCAAAACTGAATGCGAGCTCCGAATTGCAGTTGGCGCATATATGGTTGACCTCCGCCAGATACAGCGGTGTCCACACCTGTGATGATTCCACCTGCAGAGCAATCGATGCAGCGCGCATTGTTTGCGATTGGGACTCCAAGCGGCACGTGATTGAAGACGTTATATGCCTGGAACTGGAACTGTCCCTTCACGCGTTCAGTAATGCCGAAGTCTTTGAAGAGCGAAGCATCCGCATAGTAGTCATTCGGCCCGCGGAGGAAGTTACGCCCAACATTGCCAATCGTGCCAAAGGCAGGACGTGCAAATGGGCCCGCAACCGATCCCGGCGTAGAAAGCGCAGCAACAGGAGTAAAGTAGCCGCGGCTATGTGTCACTGGATCCAGCGATCCGACGCTCGTTGAGAACGATGCGCCCGGAACTTTATTCGGACGGCAATCGCTCGATGTGCCTGGGCTGCCGGAATTGGTGTCAATATCCTGATCCTGGCTGCACTCGTCATAGGTGGGCGTGAATGGCAGACCGCTTTCCCATGTTGTTGTTCCGGATATTTGCCATCCGCCAACTGCGTAGTTGATCCAGCGGTTACTGGTATCGAAGAATTGCTTCCCTTTGCCAAAAGGCAATTGATACAGGCCGCTCAGCACGAAGAGTTGATTGCGGTTTGTATCGTTTGCGCCATACTCAACGCGCGGATCCTGCGCAAAGTAAGTGGTGCTGTAGTTCATCGCCTTAGACCAGGTGTAATTGGCGAGGAATTGCAAACCGTTCGAGAATCGCTTCTCAACCGTCGCCTGCATAGAGTTATAGTTCGCGCGTGCAGCTGGAGCCGTGGAAGTAATGTCCTGGCTGCAGCAGATGACCGTCTGCCCAAGATATGTATTTGTAAATCGGTTGAAGTAAGGCCGTCGCGCAGCTTGATCGGCCAACTGCGCAGGTGTGCTGGGCAGCATGGGCTCGTTCACGTTGAAGCCGTACGTCTCACCTGGATAGATACGTTCCGCAACATTGCCAACATATGCGATCGTCAACGTCATGTTATTTGTAAGCTGCTGTTGCAGGCTCAGGTTCCACTGATCTACCTTCGGCAGTATCAGCGTGTTTGGGCGCACCTGCGGGCTTGCATTCTCAGGAATCGGAATCAAACCATTTGCAGGAATCACAAATGGTGCAGGCTTTGCAGGAAGGTTTGTGAGCGTATAAGCCACTCCGCCCTGTATCTGCGCCTGGTTATTGTCCTCGTTGTTTACGACTGGAATATTATGTGTCAACACACTTCCGAAGATGGTTCCAAAAAAGCCCACGTCATCATAAATTTGCGCGACTGCACCACGGAAAACCGTGCCGGGCTTCGCCTGCCATGCAAATCCAATGCGTCCACCTAGATTCGTCAGGTCGACGTTCGCATTGGCGTTGGTGCCAAACGGTCCATAGCCGGCAACACGAATCGTGCCGTTGCTCAGATCGGTGAACCCTCCATTGCCTGGGCTATTGACGGTTTCAGGAAAGACGATGTCCCAACGCAAGCCGTAGTTCAAGGTAAACGTGGGGGTGACGCGCCAATCATCCTGGCCGTAAAAGGCTCCGCGCTTCTGGCGGTTCGCAGCAGTGTCGCTATAAACGTCAAACCGCTGAAATTGACCCACGTCGCCAAGCAGCAGGGACGCGAGATCCGAACCCGATCCTTGCGCGCCATTCGACGTCGACTGCGCACTGAACGTAAGCAAGCCGGAACGGTTGTTATCGCTGGCATTGCGCAGATTCATGCCGTAGCGAAGATCGACACCAGCACGAAATGAGTGATTGCCGTAGATCTTCGTCCAGTTGTTCGTCACTTGGAAGACCTGTTCGCTTTCGAGCAACGGACAGTTGCAACCCTGATTGCCGAAATTCGAGATAGCACCGTTCAAAAAGTCGTAAGAAGGAGAACCGGAAGTATCTCCCGCACTGGTATTCAAATTTGGAATGCCCGCCGCGGTTGCAGGAGCAGTTCCGGTGTCGAATTTGCTTTCAGCAACGTGATAAGCAAGAAAACCAAAGCGGAAATCGGTAAGCAGGTTTGGATGAATCGCCCAGTCAAAGCCCGCCGCCACGCTCTGATTCTGTACCTGGTCATTTCCCGTGGTGTTGCCGATGCCGAATCCCGTTCCGCCTGCAGCACCAAAAACCGGAGCGCCAAAGAGCCGGTAATTGGCGTAGTCATAGCGGCCAAAAGCATGAATGTTGCCGGTCACCTGGTCGTCGAGGCGAACATCCGCCTGGTCGCCATTGTTGCTCCCGTTTCCAGACGCAACGTAGTTATTGGTGATGCCAGTTGTTTGTGGAGCAGGCAGCTGATTGAGCAAAGTAATCGCCTGCGGCGAAAGCACGGAGAGTGGTACGGCATTCGCTGGATATACCTGGCCCGTTTGCGGATCAAAAACCTGCGTCGCGTATTCACTCAGGTTGCAAGTGCCGGAACCGCTCAGGCAGGTGGAGCGCACCAATGCAGATGGCACATTTTGCTGCACGGATGTACCAACGCGTTGTCGCGTTCCCTGGTAGTCGAGGAAGAAAAACGCCTTGTCCTTTAAGATCGGGCCACCCAGCGACCCGCCGAACTGATTGTAGACAGAGCTTGGAATCAACTTCCCCGTTACCGGGTCGGGCTGGAACTGAGTAAACGGATCGCGCGCCTCTTGCGCATCGCTGCGGCGAAATTCAAATACATCGCCATGGAATTCATTGCTGCCGGAGCGCGTCTGCGCCGTCACAACGCCGCCAACGGCGCCGCCAAACTCTGCCGGATAATCTTGTGAAGTCACCTTCATTTCGCTGATCGAGTCCAGTGTCGGGTTAATCACGATCAAGCCATCGACTGGCTCGCGGTTGTCCGTGCCATCGAGCACCCAGCCCACCGTGCCGTAGTTGCTGCCATTGCTCTCCGTCGCAACCGTACCCTGGGGGTTCTCCGTAGGATCGATGCTGAAGCTCGATCGCTGCACGCCGGGCGTGAGCAGCGTGAATTGGGTGAAATTGCGATCCAGGCTGGGCAGCGCCTGCACCTGCTGACTGCTCAGCACCTGCGCCACGTCGGCGCGGTCTGTCTTGAGCGGAGGCGCTGCCGTTGTAACCGTGACTGTCTGCGTCGCTCCAGCGGGCTGCAATTGCAGATTTACTTGCGGCGACGTGTCCGCAGATACGGAAACGTTATCTGCTTCGGCCGGTGTAAAGTTCGCAGACTCGACCTTGACCTTGTATACGTCAGGAATCAGTCTGTTTACCGTATAGTTGCCGCTATCGTTGGTCGTTACCTGTTGTGATGTGCCCTTGCTCACGTCCGTAACAGTCACAGTTGCATTGGGAATGATCGCCCCCGTGCTATCCGTGACTGTTCCATTGATTGAACCGAAAACTGCCTGGGCAACTGCGCTGCGTGGACACCCGAGGGAGATAAGTCCGATCAATAAGATAGAAAATGTACTGAGAAGGGAGGGGGATGCTGATCGCCTGTTGTGCGGCGATACAGCAGAACAACCGTACTGCTGATTCATGGTATCTACTGCCTCCAAACAGAATGATGCGGAGCCGGGCAGAAGGATGCTCAATTGGATATTAGCTATGTAGTTACCTTTAGAGTCACACGTATTCCTCAAGCTTGGTTTCGCATCTACTACTTCGATGCTGGTGCAATGGCCTGGGTAGCAGAAAGCGCGGAGAAAAAAATCCGCGTAGGATAAGAAGCTAACCCGTATTCCGCTGTTGGATTGGGAAGAGTCAGATGAATCCAGTCACCACTCGAATCTCGCCTAGAGGATCGTTTGAAAAGACGCTGGCCAGTGCCAAGCGCACGATGCTCTTGAGCGAAATCATTCGTCTGGCCATTGATAGTTTCCGGGCAAGCAAGGTGCGCTTCATGCTGACGGCGCTCGGCATGGTGATTGGCTCGGCCTCCCTCATTCTCGTCGTCACCATTGGGCTCACCGGCAAACAGTACATTCTCAATCTGCTGCAGAGTATCGGAACCAACATGGTGTACATCGAGTACTCAGGCGGGGGCACCGGTTCAGTTAATAATTTCCAGAATGACTACCTGACCCGCGAGGACGAGCGGGCCGTCGATGAGCTGGTGCCCGCGGTGATGTTCTCATCACCGATGCTCGAAATGCACGATCGCATCAGCATCAATGGCACTGAAAAACAATTGCTCGTGTTGGGGGTTAGCCCCGAGTATCGTCAGGTGCGAAATCTCAAAGTGCTTTCGGGCCGGTTCTTCGACGATCAGGATGAGATCAGTCATGAAAAAGTGGCTGTTGTCACCCAGGTTTTCGCGCAGGAAATGTTCGGCAGTCAGGACGCCGCCGTCAATCAAAGCTTTAATCTCAGCGGCATTCCCTTCACGATCATTGGAACATTTAAGGAGAGCGTTGATACTTTTGGGCAATCTGAGATCGCCGACCAGACGATTCTCATTCCATATTCCGTTGGTCGCTATTTCACCGGCACCGATATCGTAAAACAAATCTTCTTCACGATTCGCGATCCAAAGGATGTGGATGAGGCTTCTCGCCAGATTGTTCAAGTAGTGAGTGCGCGTCACCTCAAAAATTCTGTCTACAGGGCAAGCACCCTGACCGAGCTTTTGACGACTGCAGCCCTGATCGCAAATGCACTTACCATTGTTCTTTCGCTTGTAACTGCTGTCACCCTCGCCGTGGGCGGTGTGGGCATCATGAATATCATGCTGGCTACGGTACGCTCGCGTATTCGCGAAATCGGTATTCGCAAGGCGCTGGGCGCCACCGCGCGCGAAATCAAACTTCAGTTTCTTATTGAAGCTATTTTTATATCGCTGAGTGGTGGCGTCGTAGGAACGATCGTCGGCCTTGCCGTACCGATTTCTATCCGTATTTTTACGGACTACCAGATTCCGATTCGGGGTTGGTCCGTTATCATCGCGCTTTCCACCTCGACCCTTGTTGGCGTGATCTTCGGAACGTTACCCGCGAACCGCGCGGCGCAGCTTGATCCGGTCGAATCACTCAAATACGAATAGCGAAGATTTTGCTGCGGTCAACAGGATTGGAGATTTTCTCAATCGTGCTGACCGCCTGCGAACGACTGTGAACTACTTGATTTGCGTGTTTGCAGGAATCACAGCCACTGCAAACTGCAGTTGTGTGCCATCCGGTAAACGAACATTTTTCCCTTTCGAGGTAAATGTGCCTGAATTCGACTGATGAATGTCGCTCTGCAAGGCAACATCCGTCATGCCTGGCTGGCTGCCCTGCTGTTGCGGCTGATCTGGCGACCCAGAGCCCATAGTTGGCGATGTAGAAGGTCGCGGTTGCGCAGACTGCATGCTGCCTCCGCTACCACCTCCGCCCCCGCCATTCGACGCCGCGGGCGCGCTAGGCATCCCTGCCGCACCACCACTATCAGCGCCGCCCGCCTGATTCATAGCGATCGCGTTCGCTGGCGGTGCGATTTGCATAATCGTCGCTTTGATAAGAATCTGCTGCCCGTTTTTCAACTGTGCTTTATCGAACGTTACCTGGACTGAAGAGTCACTTTTATTCTGAGAAGGTTGGACCTCGTCGACATGCCCAACCAGCACTGTATTCTTCGGCAATTCAACCGAATCGGGAATTTTGACGTCTTCCTGCAACTTTGCGGTCACAGGGTCGCCCTGTTTTGCTTTCTTTGCATCGAGCCCCTTATTTAACCATGCCCGTGCGCCGACCAATTGGATGTTCTTCGTTGGCGCGGTGTCCGCTGCGGTAGCGCTCGCTACCTCCTGGGCATATCCCGATGCAGGACACACAGTTAAAGCCACGGCCGCGGTCAAAATCCATGCAATTTGCGTTCGCTTCATAAGCCAGCTCCTTTTGATTGGGAACGCACGTCTGCGATTCGCGTTGCCTGTTGAAAGGGCATTTACAGACTCCTTATGTGTGATTGCTGGTAAACTATATGAAGGAAATAAGATCCAGCTGCCTTGCCTGCTTGTCCAACCAGCGGCAATCCGACCATTTTTTTAAGTCCGATTTACGAAGAGAAGAGGAAATCTGCGCCCATGAGCACTACGATCCGCAACGTCGCCATCATCGCCCACGTCGACCATGGCAAAACCACGCTCGTGGACGCCATGCTGCGTCAGGCCGGAACATTTCGCGCCAATGAAGCTCTTACCGACCGCGTCATGGACTCGAACGATCTCGAGCGCGAGCGCGGCATCACGATTCTCGCCAAGAACACAGCCATCTTCTACAAAGACTCGAAGATCAACATCGTCGACACACCGGGCCACGCCGACTTCGGTGGAGAAGTAGAACGTGCTCTGAAGATGGTTGACGGCGTCATTCTGCTGGTCGATGCCTCGGAAGGTCCACTGCCGCAGACGCGCTACGTTCTCTCGAAGGCCCTCGAAGCGAAACTGCAGCCCATTCTCGTCATCAACAAGATTGACCGCCCGGATGCGCGTCCCCAGGAAGTGCTCAACGAAGTCTACGATCTCTTCATCGATCTCGATGCGACGGAAGATCAGCTCGACTTTCCCGTGCTCTACACAAACGGCAAACTGGGGCTGGCTAGCAAGGACGCAGCTACTCCCGGAGCCGACCTGCAGCCGCTTTTTGAAACCATTGTCAGCACAATTCCGCCAGCCAGCGGCGATCCCGAAGGGCCATTGCAAATTCTGGTAACGAATCTCGACTACTCCGATTACCTTGGCCGCCTCGCTATCGCGCGCGTATTCAATGGAACGCTGCGCACCGGTGATGAAGTCAACATTTCCCGGCGCGACGGCACGCTGCACAAGACTCGCATCACCAAGCTCTTCAGCTTCGCCGGATTGAAGCGCGTCGATACTGAAGTCACCGAAACTGGCGACATCGTTGCTGTTGCCGGCGTCGAGGGCATCACGATTGGCGAGACCATCACAGGTGTAGAGAATCCGGCACCGCTGCCGGCTATCGTGATCGACGAGCCGACGATCGCCATTCAGTTCTCGGTCAACAACTCGCCATTTGCCGGACGTGAAGGCCAGTTCGTCACCTCGCGTAATCTTCGTGAACGCCTGGAAAAGGAGCTGCTGACAAATGTTTCGATTCGTGTTGAAGACACCGGCAGTCCCGACAGCTTCAAAGTGCTGGGTCGTGGCGAATTGCAGCTCGCCATCCTGATCGAGATGATGCGCCGTGAAGGATTTGAGCTGATGGTTGGCCGTCCTGAGATTGTCACGCGCACCATCGACGGCAAAGTGATGGAGCCGGTCGAGCATCTCACCATCGATATTCCGGAAGCGTTCGTCGGCACCGTCATCGAGCGCCTTGGGCCTCGCAAAGGCGAAATGACCAAGATGCACAATCATGGCTCAGGCCGCGTGCGCCTTGAGTTCCGCGTGCCCAGCCGCGGCATCATCGGACTGAGAAGTGAAATGTTGACCGAAACACGCGGCACCATCGTGATGAACGCGCTCTTCGACGGCTACATCCCTTATCAGGGCGAAATTCCGCAGCGCCTCACCGGAGCGCTCATTTCCGATCGCCAGGGCTCGATCACGGCCTATGCGCTCGATAGCCTGCAGGATCGCGGCACGCTCTTTGTGCAGCCCGGTGTGGAAGCGTACGAAGGCATGATCGTCGGCGAGCACTCGCGCGACAATGATCTCGATGTGAACGCCGTGCGCGAAAAGAAGCTCACCAACATGCGTGCTTCGAGCGCCGATGACGCCATCCGCCTGGCACCGCCGCGTTTGCTGAACCTTGAGCAGTCGATCGAGTTCATCGCAGACGATGAGCTGGTGGAAGTCACTCCGAAGTCGCTCCGCCTGCGCAAGAAAATACTGCAGGCCAACCGACGCCCCAAGCGTTACGCCGTGCCTACGGCGTAAATTCCGTCTTATAGAAACCTGGAGGCCCGTAATACGGGCCTCATTTCTTTTGCCTCTCAACGAGAAAGATCCCATCGTTACGCATCGCACTTCTCAGCGTAGATTATTACGGCGCGCGAAATCTACAACTAGGTTTGCAATCGAATCGGGGACTTCAAGCGTTGCAAAGTGGCCTGCGTCAAGAATGTGTATCTCCGCCGTAGGAGCCTCACGCAGATAAGCGATAGCACCCGGCACAGTAAAAAAATTGTCGCGACTTCCCCATATCACTTCAACGGGTATATGAAGTGATTTCAGCAGCGTTTGCCACTCGGGATAGCGTGGTAGGTTGGAACCGTAATCGAACCATAGGTCAAGATGCGCGTCGACGACACCGGGACGCTGCTGAGAGATGATCGTCAGCAATTCATTGTCCGGGGTTACATTCGGCCCCTCCGTCCAATTGGATGCACTCGGGAAAGGCATATGTGCCGCTTCGTCCGCGAATTGCTTGTCACTCGCTAAATCGCGATTGCGCCAATAGCTTCGGAGCTTGCCATTCGGATCTTGGGCGAAAGGAAACCCGTCAAGATGGATCACACCGTTTTGAACGATGATCGCGGAAACATGATCGGGTGCAGCCTGCATAAGCCGAAACCCTATGGGTGCTCCATAGTCCTGCATATAAAGCGCGTATCGCTTGATGTTTCGGGCTGCGAGGAAATGCGCCACCGTCTCAGCTACATGGTCAAATGTATATTGATACTCTTTGCGGTTCGGAGCATCAGAGTACCCATACGATGGATAGTCCATCGCAATCACATGCAATTGACCTGTAGCTGCCAGTTGCTCCATCACTGCTTGATACATGATGGAAGAAGTCGGACTGCCGTGCAGGAACACTAGAGTGGGCGCTTCGACGGGACCGCCTTCGCGATAAAAGAGGCTAAGGCCGTCGACGGATTGCCATCCATAATGCAAGGCTGTCAGCTTGAGCTGGATGCGGTTCTGCGAACTATCTGCTGGAACCGATGCACTATCCGCAGAACTCGCCTTGTCTACCTGTGCATTCATATTTGTTGCCAACGCTGTCGCCAAAACCCATAGCCCGATCTTTCTCACAGTCTCTCCTCCGATTTTTGTTCCATATCATGTCTACTCGGTAGGAATGTAGACGCCCGATTACATGCATTGGTAATCGTCATTTAGAAAGTCTGGCTTCGCATTTCCGCTCAACCGGTTTCATTTCACCACCCATCGGCATTCCCCTGCGCCAGGCAGTCATCAGGCGCTTCTTTCGATCCTCCGCTCGCTGAAACCATTCAGCCGCTGTGTTACTGTTTGAAAAGAGCGGTTTGCGTCCGGGACGCAAGGGTTGCTCGCACTGATTTCATGTCGCATCAGCCGAACCTGTTTTCGTCCAACGCACCAAACGGCTCGGCCGAATCCACTCCTAAACCTGCGCCACAATTACTTCCTGAACAACATCGCACCCCCGCATGGCTGCGCCGCGTCGACCTGTTTCTGCGTGTCATCGTACGGCTCTATCTCGGTCTGCTGGTGGTGGCATTGCCGTGGACGCATTTATGGGACGAGAATCATCTGTTCAATCTGATTCCGCAGATTGCGTGGCTTGCCAACAACGGTGTTGTACGCGGCATCGTCTCAGGACTTGGGCTGCTGAACATCTGGATCGCGATCAGCGATGCGATCGAATATCGTGAACCTTAATCATGTCTGAAAAAGATCCATCCATACTGGAAATCGCGCCTCTCGCTTACGAAAACCCAGCATTTCTCAACAGTCCCGAGGGGCGCGTCATTCGCATCCTCTCCGAATACTCCGAACCGCTCGCCCGTTTCCGCCGTGAGCGAATTCAGGATACGGTCGTCTTCTTTGGATCAGCGCGTTTTCGCGCTCTCGATGAAGCAAGCCATGAACTGGAGTTGCTGGAAAATACCGGCTCGCGGCAACCGGCTCCCGAGGATGAGCAGCCAGCTCGCCGGCCTGAGCTGGAAGAGGGCACAGCGAGTGAGTTGCAGCGCCGCCGCGCCGAGGCTGCCGTCGAGATGGCAAAGTATTACGAAGACGCGCGCAAGCTCGCCTACATGCTGACAGAGTGGAGCAAGACCCTCAAGTCGCGCCGTCATCGTTTTGTCGTCACCTCCGGCGGAGGCCCCGGCATTATGGAAGCAGCCAACCGCGGAGCGAAAGAGGCCGGTGGCAAAACGATCGGGCTGAATATCAAGCTGCCTTTTGAGCAGGCTCCGAACCCGTACGTCACGCCTTCGCTCAATTTCGAGTTCCACTATTTCTTCATGCGCAAGTACTGGTTTGCTTACCTGGCAAAAGCGCTGGTCGTCTTTCCTGGTGGCTTTGGCACGCTGGATGAGATGTTCGAGCTGCTCACACTGGCACAAACGCAGAAGCTCGCCAAAAAAATTACGGTGGTCGTATACGGTTCAGCCTATTGGCAGAGTGTCCTGAATCTGGATGTGCTGGTCGACAAGGGCGCCATCTCACCTCGCGATCGCGATCTCTTCAAGTTCGCCGACACTCCCGAAGAAGCGTTTGAGCTGCTTCGGGATGGATTGACCCGAAACCATCTGACTACGGAGATACCGCCTGCAGATGCAGATGATGAGCACAGGCTGCGTCCTGAGATCGCAAAGACTCGTCGATAATACATAGCATTTGTTGAGGAGCTCTCTTGGACAGACGACAATTCCTCCATTCCTCTCTTGTCGCTTCCACTCTTTCTCTCGCCCATAAGGCCCTTGCATATGTCCCCGGAGCGCAAGCGACTGCGCCTGCACGCAGCTACAGCTTCGATCGGATCATCTCGCGAGAAGTGTTAGAGAACTACTTATCTCGCTCTATCTCGATGGAGGGCCTGCTCAACGGCCGGGGCGACCTCGATGACAACATCCGCATGCTCAAAAGTGTTGGCGCAAAATACATCGGTCGAAGCATCTGTCTGTGGGGTAACGAGGCCAGCTTGTTGAGCAATCTTGACAGGGCAAAACAACAGCTTCCGCAGGTCCACGCCGCCGATCCGGAGATGATTCTCGAGGCGTGCATCTTTGAGATCGTCACCACCCAGGTCGAACAGATCCCTGTGCCGGAATGGGCGTTCACTGCGTTGGGGCAGCCAGTCGAGAAAAGAAATTTCCGTTATGCCGACATCATCTACCCACAGGGGCCGCGTCGCGATCAATGGGGGGTGGGTTCCTCGGTGCCCGATGTCAGCCGAATGGAGACCAAGCTCTGGTTCTACTTTTTAGCTGCGTCCTATATCGACCTGGGTGTTGAAGGAATTCACTTCGGCCAGGTGGAAATCATGAATGGAAACGACCGCGACCTGGCACACTGGTCGCAGGTGTTTGATCTTGTCCGTGCCTATGCCGCTGAACATGCTCGCCGGCACATGGTGCTGTGCAATGCCCATGTCCCCAGCGGTGGTCTCGTGCGCAAAGGCCATCTACTGCTGGATTTCCATGCATTCCCTTTGAGAATCAAAGAGGTTCCAGATCGCCCGGAAGAGGCCATTATGCAAGTTGGATTTTCCGATGGCATTTACGGCCGCAGTAAGGGTGGCACTACGTTCAGCGGCTGGCGCTGTGAGCATCTGCCCTATTTGGTGGAACTCGATAATTGGGGCGTCAGCAAACAGCCTGGACAAGCCGGAGCTGGCGGCAATTGGGTCTGGGGATACGACGAAATCACCTGGTTTGCCCATCAGAGCAAACAATACCGGAGCGACTGGCTTCGCTATGCCTGGAACTGGGTGAGAAAGACCGATCCAAATGGCTACCTGGAAATGCCCGGCGGCCGCACCATGCGTTCCCCGCTCGATCACCGGAACTGGTATCACGCGAATATGCAAAGCGCAAAAGTGCCGAATGGACTGGACGATGAAGAAGCAATCCGCGCAATATGGGCGAGCGACTCAGCTTAGCCTTTACGAACGCACCTGCAAAGAATTGCTAAGGCACCCGATCATTCAGCGCGGGCGTGGAATGGTCAGGTCCAGATCGCGCTGGCACATCTGTTTTGTCAACAGAATGATTTGCCCCGTGTGCTGCTGCACATGTCCAACCACCTGATAGATTGCCTCCAGAACAAATACTTCTCCACGTTGTTGTGGGTCTGTGCGGTCCGTGAGTCTTTCATGCGGCAGCGCCTCAAGGACCGCAACTGCCTCGGCAATCGTCGATTGAAAAAGAGCAAGAAGCTCGGCCTTGGTAAAACCGCTGGCCGTGCCGAACTCTGCGTCTCTCTCCCGCACATCCGTCTGCTCCGCCACTCCGTGCATAATCCACTGGCGAGTATTGCCGCATAAATGCAGTATCAGGTTGGCAATTGTATTTTCGTGCGCAGCTTCACGTTCCCATACCTGCTCGTCACTAAGCTTGGCTAGACAAGTCTCTACAAGGCCAGTCATCTCGCGCAACTTGCGCGCTGAGTAGTCAAGAAATAGTCCAGCGATGGATGGATTCATACGCTCAGATTAACTGATTCAGTACCGCCTGGATGAATTTATGACGATGCGGCATTCAATCCGATTTGCACATCTTTGCCTGAGTCATTCTGAATCTGAGCCGGACCGGAGAAGAGATTGCCTGTGATCACAGCACGATCCACTCCCTTTCCTAACAAAACGTGCTGCTTTCTCTGCCGAAAATCACAGCCTTGAATCAGAATGCTGCCGGAAGCGGCTTGAATCGCGGCCCGATCTCCCGCTTTGCCCCACTGCACAAATGTGCAATCACTGAAGCCGACTGTACCTTGCCCATCGACTTTCGCAATCTGATTGCAAGGCCCCCAGAAAGCGCTGTTGCTGATGCGAACCACTCCTTTGTTGGCAGCGCGAACTTCAACCATGGTTGGGTCATCGCCGTGGAAAGAGGTGAATTCTCCATTTGCGATCAGGAGTCCATAAGGTGCAGCTTGTTCGACAAGGATGGCACGATTGCAATCGTCAGCACCGATGCCAAGGAAATTTCCATTGCAGCCGCCGGTCGATGTCTCTACAAATTTGTAACCGACACGGTAGCCATAACAAAATGTATTGAGTACATACTCCCAATCGGCGCGGCCAAAGATGAATGCTTCGCCATTCTCGGTCTGCCACTGGTATACCTTGCTGTGCGAATTCCACCATGGATTGAAGTGGACATTTTCAATGCGGCCAATGTCATAGATAGCGTCAACCCAGATGCCGCGACGAAGAGGCTGGCCGGTGATGTTCCGTATGTTATGGCGCTCATTCTGGCTGGCATCAATGCCTTGATAGGGATTCAGCAATTCGACATCGAAAATTGCTGGATTCTTTCCGCGCATGGCGATCGTCCACGGGTAGGGGACCGGTTCCCCATCGGTCTTTTGTTCCGGATAATAGATGGTCAAACCGCAAACAGAGCTGTTGGTGTTCAGCGTGAGGAATGGCTTTCCGTCCTCGCTTCCTCGACCTGCATCGACAAAAAGCGCAGTTCCGTCATCTCCCGGCTTCGGCTGTCCTTTATCGCGAATTCCATTGTGCGACGGAACGCAGCTGAAGGAGCCGCGAAGCGTCACCCCTTCAGGTAGAGTAAGCGTCTCACGAAACAGATATCGTCCCGGGGGCGCGTAGACAGTGCCGCCGCCAGCCTTATAAGCGTCGTCTAAAGCATGTTGAAAGGCTGCAGTATCATCCGTGGATGCGTCCCCATGAGCGCCATAGCTTCTGACATTGATGGCAGAGGCTGGAACGTTCTTCTCTTTGGTTTCAGCACGCATCACTCCTGGAGCTTCCAGAAATGTTGCCATCCCTGCGGCAGCGCCTAAGGACAGCAGCCGTCGGCGCGACGTAACCGTAGCTCCCCGAAGGCTGGCCTCGGTCTCATTCTTAATGCTCATCTGTAATCTCTCCGACTTAGTCGACGTTCTTTGACATGGAGGGCGGTGCGTCTTCCGGAGCGCTGCCCCACTGCATGTTTGGTTTGTCTGTCATTTCCAGAATCAATGTTCCGCCGTTCGCAATGTCTGATTGCTCAAACCACGGCTTGTTGAGCGGCCTGCCGTTCAGTTGAGCTGACTGAATGTACTTGTTGCGATCAGAAACATGATGCGCAACTACGGTGAATTGCTTTCCATTGCCAAGACGGATTGTGCTCTTGCTGAAAATCGGGCTGCCGATTTCGTATACCGGACTGCCAGGGCACACCGGATAAAATCCGACAGCGCTGAGAACGTACCACGATGAAGTGGCCCCGCCATCGTCATCTCCAGGAATACCCAGCGGCCCATCTCCGTACCAGACATCCATCAATTGGCGCACCCGCCGCTGCGTCTTCCACGGCTGTCCCGAGAAATCGTAGAGATAAGGAATGTGGAAGCTGGGCTCATTGCCTTGCGCATACAGACCGACCAGGCCTGTCGCATCCGGAAACCGATCGAGGAAGTGAAATTTGGAAGTCCCATACTGCTCCACGAAGAGCCGGTCGAGCTTCTCGTTGAAGGAGTTCCGCCCTCCCATCAGATGGATCAGGCCGGCTACATCATGCTGCACGCTGAATGTATAGAGCCATGAATCGACTTCGGTGAAGTAGTCGCGACCTCCCTGTCCACCGCCAAGTTTGGGATCAAAATCCGCGACCCACTCACCATTGGCGCTTTTCGGTGCCATGAATCCGATATCGCGATTGAAGACAATTTCGTAGTTATGCGCGAGCTTCGTGAAGTAATCGGCATCCTCTTGTTTGCCAAGCGCCTTTGCCAGCTGCGCAACACACCAATCGTCATAGGCGCTTTCCAGTGTGACCGATACAGCCTGCCGCCGCTCACCCGTAACCTCGGGTACAGTTTCCGTTTCGCCTTTGGCTAGCGCGGGGAAAAACCCTTTCTCGAAATACACCTTATCGAGACTCGTCAGCGGCCCACGCCGCCACGGAAGCATCGTCGCTTCGGTCGCATTCTTCCGCATAGCCGCATAGGCCAGGTTGATGTCGAAATCGCGATAGCCTTTGGCATAAGCATCCGCAATCAACGATGCTGCGTGATGCCCGATCATTACCTCCTGATCTCCAGCTACAGATGGAAAGGAAGGCAGCCACCCGCTCTGCTCATACATGCGGAGATAGGACCGGATCATATCCTCCTGCTGATTCGCATCCAGCAGCAATTGCAGCGGATGTAACGAGCGATAGGTGTCCCAGATGCCATCATCGATATAAAAATCATGGCCCTCTGCATTGTGAACGGCATGGTCGTATCCGCTGAAGTATTTGCCGTCTTCAGTGATGTCGCTCATACGTCCAAGGGAGCGATATAGGGCGGTGTAGAAGATCGTGCGCTGCCTCTCTGTGCCGCCGGCTACGTCCATTGCGCCAAGCGCCTTGTTCCAGACGGCTCGTGCTTTTGCCTCAACCTCGTTGAAATTCCAGTTCGGAATGTCGCGCTCAAGATTGCGCTTTGCCTGCTCGACGCTGATATAGGAGATCCCGACGCGAGCTTCAATTTGTTCCCCATCATGCGTCGCTGTATCTGTTACAAATCCGATCCCATCGCCCGAACGCTGGTTCGTATGAGAGAGCTCGCCACCCAGCCATGTCGAATAGTCCGAGAAGGGCCGGGAAAATTCCACATAAAAATATTCCCTCGTTTCCCCCGCAGTTCCCGAGAGTTCGCCGACAGGGCCGACAATCTTCTCGCTTCCCTGTATCGCCTTATTTCCAATCACCGTAAATTCAGCATGGTCTTTCATGCTCAGCGCCAGATGCGCATGAGCGCTCACGGGAAAGGCAAACCGGTAATAGACAGCTTGTGCGCTTACCGTTGACTCAGCCTTGACATTCCACGTCTGAAGATCCGCCTCATAGTAATAAGGCGTAGCAGTTTCAAAGTCATGATCAAAGTCCGAGGCATAGTCCCGCGGACGGCTGCTGCTATTCCCGACAGACGCCATCAGCATGGCCGGCCCCACAGGGAACCCATAAATCTTATCCGCGAGATAACGGTCGGTAATTCCCGGCGTAGTGATCGGCGCCATCCTCGCCATACCGTGTGGGTATTGAACATAGGGAATGGTTGCCGTCAGCAGTTGTCCAATCCCTCCTATATTCGGCGAAACGTAGTCGACGGGGTCTTTCGCTCGCTGCCCTTCCACTTGCAGTGCGCCACAGAAGACAGCTGCCGGAAGCATCCATGCACAAAAATATTTCGTGACTCGTGTCATTCTTTTTTCTTTCCGTTCTTATTTGCTGACTTTCGATGAACACCCTCTCGTTAGTCCATCTGCTTGATCAAAACGATCGACCATGCGGGAAGCTTCATGCTCAAATGCAGCCCTCCCTCTCCGTCTGTTCGAACAACCTGCTTCTCAGTGTTCCATGCCAGCTTGCGAAGCATCGCGGTCTGCTCCCTGTTCGGCGGCTCCGGCCTGCCCATCGCCTCCCATGCCGTGATGGCATCTCCATGCTCTTTGTCCAGCGTCTCCACAAGAAAGGAGGCATTTGCCGGAAGATGGTCCAGATTCAGAATAAAGGCACGCGAGCTGCCACTATTGTCTATTCTGTCCGCTTCTTCTTGCGTGTGAGTCACAGGGGGTGAGATTTTTGTTTCGGGTGGATAGTTATAAGCAACCGCCGAGATGCGCCCGGTCTTGCTATCCCGCGACACGATGCCGCCCTGCGTTTGCATCAGCACCTCGTCGCCGAGTTCATTCATGAATCGATACGCATGGAATGCTGGCTTTACGATCTCCTGATAATTGATCAGCCCAAATCCTCCGTGAAAGATGGAGTCCGTATTCCTGTTCTCCTCAAACACATCGGCAAAGGTCCAGTAGGCAAGCGAGTCGACCAGGCCAATCGATTCAAGATTTGTCTTCGCAACAAAAGTCGCCGCCGCCAATGAATCGTGGGAGTCATCGGTCGGTGACGGGCTTGAGTTCCACTCCGTCAGGTGTATCTCAGCTTTTGGATAGGGGCTGGCGTCGATGATTCTGCGCATAGTGCGAAGATCATCGCGAGTGGAATCGATGCTTCGCCGATACCCTTTGCCCTTCGGCATTCCCGGTTCATCAATGGCAAAATCCTGCGGATAAGGATGTGTTGAGACAAAATCTACGGGCAGCTGATTGTCGTGACAATAGCGGAGAAAGTCGTCAATCCATACCGGGCGCCACGGAATCGTGAATGGATCGAAAGGCTTTCCGTCAGCTTTCGCAGCCTTCAGCGCTTCACCATCCATATTAAAGTTGCTCGTGGCCGGTCCGCCAACTCGAAGCTGCGGATCTACTTTCTTGATCGTTTGCGCCGTCACTTTGTACAGCTCAAAGTATTTTTTCTGAGATCCGCCGCGAAAAAATGATTGATAAAGATTCGGCTCATTCCATACTTCGAAGTACCACTGACGCACTTCATCTAGGCCATAGCGCTGCACGCAATGCTCTACGAATGCATGCACCAGGTCTGCCCACTTGTTGTAGTCCGACGGCGGGCTACCATCCGCATGCCACCAGAATGTTGTGTTGTGGACAGGCGCCAAGGGTCCGGGAGAAAAGCTCAGCTCCACGAATGGGCGTATTCCCTTCGCCAGCATTCTGTCATACAGGTCATCAATGTATTGGAAGTTATAAATCGGATTGCCGTGCTCATCCTCTCGATAGACGAACATGTCATCCTGAAAAATTCCGTGAAAACGGACATACTGAAAGCCGTCGAATTTGCCGGCCGTTTCCAGCTCTTCCTGCCATGTGGAGCGCAGACCTTCATTCGCGCGTCCGGCGCCGACCACTTTGCTCCAGAAATGAATGAGTGGCTTACCCTCTCCTTTTGCATCCGCGGTTAGATGAATCGAAGTATCGGCAATAACAGAGTCGCTTTTAGTTTGCACGGTCTCAGCTTTTCCAACAGAGCCCCCGATCAGACTGAAGAACAGACCACAGACAACGAGTGAAGATATCCAACGCATAATAGGCTGCATAATTGATTCAATAACTTCTTTTCGCAGATAGATTGATAACGCACACACCATTTGCCAGGAAGTGAAGATACTCGTCATGCAGGCGAACCCTTCGATTCGCCTGCATGATTTTTATTCTTGGATCAGAAGGCCAGACGTGCGCCGATTTGCAGATTGCGCGGCTGACCGCTGCTAACAATCTGACCGAAAGTGCCATCCGTTATGGAGCCATCCGGTGGACCGAGGCTTCGATTGTTAAACGTATTGAAGGCCTCAAAGCGCAGCTCAAAGCTGGCACGCTCGCCGAACTGTTGTTTACGGTCGAGGCTCATATCCCAGTTGCCATAAGCCGGGCCACGAAGGTTCGGCTCATTGCGGTTCCCATCTCCAGTTGTAAAAGCTGCAGGGATTGCGTAGGCCGTGGTATCGAACCACTTATCCGGGTTTTGTCCGCTGCCAAGATGTGGATCGTGGAGCCTGTTAGCTACAGCTCCAATCCCTGGAAGGTTTGTGTTATTAGGAACAGTAATGACCACAGGAAGTCCCGCGCCAACGGCTGGTATCCGAACCACGTAGGCCAGGCAAGAAGCACCTATCACGAAAACAATTACGGCTTTAGCATCGGCGGCCCTGT
>JABDHA010000072.1:0-256 GCA_013285705.1 Acidobacteriota bacterium | reverse complement strand
ACCAATCACATGGCCAACCACGCCGCTGCCGAGTACCCGATGACCATGCCCGAAAGGAAGCTGATAGATATAGTTCATCACCAGATATTGCGGACGATCATATTCCGCAACAGCGCGCGAAAGCCCTAAGTTCTTCGGGTCAATAATCGATCCGCTGCGTCCGGCGTAACGCTCTGGTATGTCGTTAATGCCTTTGCTGAAGGTATAAGAGCCTTGTAAGTAGAGACCGTGCGCATCATCCCTATGCTGCACCTGC
>JABDHA010000071.1 GCA_013285705.1 Acidobacteriota bacterium | reverse complement strand
CTTTATGTGCCCTTCAGCATGGCGAAAAATGTAGTCCTGGGAGCATCCGGCATCGTTTCCTCAGCGAGCTCAGCGGCGATCTATGCAGCCAGATAAAAATAGCCATGCAACGGCTGCGGTCCGGTTGAAACAAATTGGCATCGAAGATATCGCGTGCGTGATCCTGCTGGCATTTTTTGCCATGCAGGGAGCGATTCCCGGCATTTCCCCGAACCAGGCAAATGAAATGACGAACACGGCGGCGACCGGTCTCATGAAAGCCGCCGGTATCGGCTCGCAGGTCTTCGCCGATGGAACCATCTGCGTTTTGGTCCTCATGCATCTGCAGCGGCTCGTACGCTTCACATTCGCGCTGCAATGGGCCGCGATGCTGGCTCTCCTCGCACTGGGCTCCACTCTCTGGTCGCAGGATGCGATGACCACTGCGCGCCGCTCGATTCCATTTGCTCTGGCCACCCTCTTGGGGTTGTATCTTGCATCGCGTTTCTCCGTGCAAAAGCAACTTTCGATCCTGACCGCCACAATGGTGCTGGCCGCATCTGCAAGCATCGTGCTCGCCTTGTTTTTCCCAGCCATAGGCCTCGAAGCCTCCACAGGCCACTTTGGCAATTGGCAAGGAGTTTTCACGCAGAAGAACGCCTGTGGCCGTGCCATGGTCTTTGCTACGGCAGCATTGCTCTCAAATGGGCGCATGAACGTACCGCGCTACGCCTGTATGCTTCTCTTCCTCTTCGTACTGGTCATGAGCGGCTCACGCGGCGCATGGGTGATCGAAGCTGCGCTGTTTGCCTGCTATGGAATCATTCGCATCATCGAGCGTTTTACGCCGTCAGGCCGCCAGATGCTGGTGGGCGGAGCAATCGTCACGGCAACCATCAGCGCAGTTATCGTGTGGCTATATTTCCCCTTATTCGCCGGTTTTCTTGGCCGGGATGTCTCGCTCTCCGGAAGAACAGCAATCTGGCAGCAGGTGTGGACGGCGATCGAGAAACATCCTCTGCTCGGCTACGGTTTTGCCGCGTTCTGGCAGGGAATGAAAGGCGAGTCTTACAATGTCATCGTCGCTCTGCGCTTCGTCATCTTTCACGCGCACAACGGTTTCCTTGAGATATGGCTTGAACTCGGCGCCGCCGGACTCTTCCTGTTTGCATTGAGCTATGCCCGTGCATGGCGCAGGCTGTGGCCCTTGCTCTGGTCGAAGCAGCTGTCTCACGCATTCTGGATGATCTTCGTCCTGTCGCTGGTTGCACTCTACGACATCGATGAAAACACTCTGTTCGCCTTCAACGGACTCTTCTGGATTCTCTATGTCGCGGTGCTTGCCGACATAGAGATTCTTGCGGTCGAACATCGATATGCGCGTTCCAGCTTGAGCCGCAAGATAAGCGATCCAACCCATCTTCCCGTGCCGGTGGCGAGCTAAGAATCACCATGGCGACCAGAGACATTGTTTTTCCGGACCGTGTAAGCCGCGCAGAAAATGCGGAGAATAAGACACACCGTTTTTACTGTCCGGAATTGGATGCCCTACGCTTCTTTGCCTTTCTGGCCGTCTATCTCTGTCACAGCATCCCAAATACGCTGGTGGCAGGCGCGTCCAACGCAAACAGTGGATTGGAAAGCCGCATACTGGCAGCGATTAAGGATGCGGGCAACTTCGGTGTATGCCTCTTCTTCCTACTGAGCGCATTTTTAATTACTGAATTGCTCCGGCGCGAAGCCGAAGCCTACAGTCGTATCCACGCAGGTGCCTTTTACCTCAGACGCATCCTGCGTATCTGGCCGCTCTACTTCGGTATCACTATCGTGTACGCACTCGGTGGGCGCTTCTTTCCAGCTTTGCACATGGAACCGGGCCGGGTGCTTGCTTATTTTCTGCTGGCAGGGAACTGGTATATCGCGCTTCATCCATGGATACTGACGCCGTTGCGCTCCCTCTGGAGTATTTCGGTCGAGGAACAGTTTTACCTTGCCTGGCCGTTGCTCGCTCGAATCGGTGGCATGCGTGCGCTTGCCGCTGCGTCACTCACGATTGTGCCCTTGTCGCTGATGACAATCTACATTGTCTCGGCGGAAAAAATGTATGCCTACAACACGGTTTGGCTGAATAGCTTTACCCAGTTTCAATTCTTCGCATGGGGCGCACTGCTGGCGCTCACTCTGAATGGAGGCGTGCCAAAGATTGACCACGTCGTCCGGGCCGCGATGGCGTGTGCTGGGGTCGCACTCTGGCTGCTCGCAGCATCGTTCGCACAAATCAAGCGCCCTGGTGCCGATATCGCTTCTTCGCAGTTCTGCTTCGGCTATCTGCTCGTTGCTGCAGGTTGCATCGTGCTGTTTCTCGCCGTTTTCGGTATGTCGTCCCGACGGTTACCGGATTGGGCTGTTTATCTAGGAAAAATATCCTTCGGTCTGTACGTCTTCCACGAGGTTGCGTTTTTTGTTGTCGATGAAGCACAGAAGCATGCCGCAGCTTTTGTGCCATCTCTGCGCATCTGGTCGCTGCAATGTCCCGGTTGTATCTTGGCGGCCAACAAAATAATCGCCCTATGTGTGACTATCCTTTTTGCGATGCTGTCTTATCGTTTCTGGGAGAGTCCGTTTCTGCACCTCAAAAGGCGCTTCACCTGGATTCAATCGCGTGACATATAGATGGCAGCATGCAAAGTTCTCGTCTATCGCAATGAGCTTTTACCGCCGTCTGAGACCTTCATTTTGTCCCAGGCGAATGCTCTTCGTAGATTTCAACCCGTGTTTGCCGGTCTGAAGCGAATAAACCCCGGTCTGGAGATGACGCCTCATCCAATCATGACGGTGGCTCACTCCGATTCCTGGAGTGAAAAAGCAAAGCGCCGAATCTTTCTGCGAACAGGATATGCCAGCCGGTTCGTGCACA
This sequence comes from Acidobacteriota bacterium, assembly GCA_013285705.1. Lineage (GTDB taxonomy): Bacteria > Acidobacteriota > Terriglobia > Terriglobales > Acidobacteriaceae > Alloacidobacterium. The sequence goes on along the minus strand of JABDHA010000071.1, from coordinate 19,168 downwards.
CCATTGCCATGCAGAATCCTCAAATCATCCATGCCCATTTCGCCATCGATGCGGGAGCTGTTGTCTCGATTGCGAAAAAGCTCTCCATCCCGCTGATCGCAACCCTGCATGGATACGATGTCACCTCAACCGTCGACGCCCCAAACACCTGGCCAACTACCAGAGCTTATATCCGTAGAAAAAAGGAACTCTGGGAATATGCGAGTGCATTTATTTGTGTGTCCGAGCATGTACGCCAACAAGCCCTTGCGCGCGGTTTCCCAGAGGAGAAACTGTGGGTGCACCCCATTGGCGTTGACCTCAACGAGTGCGGTCACTCGGAGCAGCCTCGCAATAAGAGGATCGTGCTCTTTGTAGGCAGGCTCGTCGAGAAGAAGGGATGCATCCATCTGATTCATGCCATGTCGTGCGTGCAGCAGAGCATTCCGGATGCCCGACTCGTAATTCTTGGCGATGGCCCCCTCCGAAATGAGCTGGAACGCGAAGCAACGCAATGCTGCAAAGAGGTCCTATTCCTCGGCCAGCAGCCGCATGCGGAAGCAAAGCGATGGATGCAGCGCTCTCGCGTCCTCGTGGTTCCCAGTGTGCGCGCGAAAAATGGCGATTCTGAAGGGCTACCAACCGTGCTCTGCGAAGCACAAGCCTTCGGGCTTCCCGCTGTCACATTTGTAATAGATGGAGTGACAGAAGCGCTGCCAGTCATTCGGCGCAGCGATATGCCGCCCGAAGGCGATGTGGCCGGCCTTTCCCAAAAGATCATTCATCTGGTCGAAGACGACGATGCATGGCAGATAGCGAGCGACGCCGGAAGACAATACGTGAAAGCCAGATTCGATCTAAGCGAGCAGACACGGATTCTTGAAGACAAATACGACGACGTGATTGCGAGATATCGTGCCTGACCGGGATAGCCTGAGGCAGCACACCATTTGGATGATCTCCGGACATGGTGTGTCCGTCCTGTTGCAGACCGGCTATTTTATTTTGATTGGCCGCACACTCGGCAGCCGCGAATATGGGGCATTCGTAGGCGTCGTCGCGCTCATCAATGTATTAAGCCAGTTCAGCAGCCTCGGCATGGAGATGATTCTCGTGCGCAATATCAGCCGCGCCCGGGAATCATTCGCAGCCACATGGGGAAATGCATTGCGCATCAGCACAAGTGGATTTATCGCATTGCTGGCCCTTGCCATGCTGATCGGTCACTTCACTCTAAAGCCAGAGTTGCGGCTGCTTATTACTTACATCGCATTGTCGGATGCGCTATTCGGAAAGATAGTACAGCTCGCTAGTAGAGCCTTTCAGGGAGCAGGACAACTGTCGCAGACAGCAAAGCTCACAGCTCTTATGAACTTTGCGCGTATGGTGACGGCCTTCGGGCTATTTCTCTTTGCCCAGTTACGCCACATCCACGCGGACGCACATCTTTGGACGAGCGTGTATTGGGTATCATCCCTGGCAACCGCGGTCATCGCTTTCGGAATGGTTACGACGCGTTTAGGCTGGCCAAAGTTTGAGCGAATCCGTCTGCGCGACCTGACAGACGGATTCAGCTTTTCGCTTTCCAGTTCTTCGATTTCTGTCTATAACGACATCGACAAGACATTCCTGGCAAGCGAGGGACAACTGTACGCCGCAGGAATTTATTCGGCCGCTTACCGCATTATTGATGTTGCCAGTATCCCAATTTATGCGATCTACACGGCGGCATCTCCGCGCTTCTTTCGCGAGGGCGAGAGCAGCGTAACGCAGGCGTCTCTGCTGGCAAATCAGTTGCTCAAGCGCACGGTGCCTTATGGTCTTGGAATGGCACTCTTACTGCTTGTAGGCTCGCCTGTGCTGCCTTATGTTTTTGGACCGTCGTTTCGTGGTTCCGTTGACGTCTTGCGCTGGCTCTGCCTCTTGCCGCTGATCCGTGGTTTGCACTATGCGTGGGGCACCACGATCACCGGATCAGCGTCGCAGTGGTATCGTACCTGGACCCAGCTGGGAGCCGCTGTCTTTAACCTGCTGCTTAATGCGTTGTTGATTCCTCGCTGGTCATGGCAGGGTGCCGCTCTAGCCAGCCTGCTGACCGACACAGGTCTCGCCGCATCGAACTGGGTCATGGTGCAATACTTGCGCATGCGGCAGGATGCCCGCGATATCGCAATCACGCAGACTGTGTAAGCCTGCGTGACTGAAACCTGCTAAAACTCCTCGGACTCCGCAGCCGCGATCTCTTTGTCTTTAATTTTGGGGCAGCCAAAGACCCTGAAGTTCTCGACTTTGTGCAGCCGGAAGGCAGGCTTGTGATTGTCACTCGGTATCTTGATCCGGAAGAGGTCCACATCTGTGACTGTATCCAGCACAAAAGCCGGTCTGGCATCGGGGGCAGCGTAAGCGATTTCAACATTGGTCAGCTCAAGATTATTCACATGACGAATGAAGAACCCGTGTGCGGGTAGTTCGCCGAACATGTGCGGATCGGGATACTTGGTTTCATCCTCCTGCGGTTGCAGCGCAGCCATCTCTGCCGTGCCGCCACCCTGATGGTGCAGGTAGATATCACTGATCTTCAGATCGGTGATGGGGTGGTCGGGAATCCCGCTGATGATCGCGGCATATTTCGATCCGGAATTGTAACTGACAATGTTGCTCAAAATGATGCGGCGGCAATCGCCGACCGGAACACCCTGGGGCCCGCGCATGCGGCTGCCAAGCCGGATGAAGATCGGCGCGCCAGAAATATCACGCATCGTGATATTGGTGAAAGCCACATCTTCCAGCAGGGCGCCGTCCACGCTTTCGAGCGCAATGCCATTGCAGCCTTCGAAAACACAGTTCGAAACGGTAATGTTCTTGAATCCACCGTTTGACTCGGTTCCGAACTTGATTCTTCCGGTGCGGGGCACACGAAAGTCAGCAGCAAACTTTTTGAACGTTCCATCGAGTAGCGTCCCTAGTTCGTAGCAGCCGCTCACATAGCAATTGGTAATCGTCACGTTTTCGGTGGCCCGCGCATAGCCCAGCGCATACGAACTCTTCGGGCAGATGCCGTCATCCCACGGCGAATTGACGCTGCAGTTGGATACGCGCACATTCTTGCAGCAATCGATATCCATGCCGTCGCGGTTCGTGTCGATCTTCAGGTTGTCAATGATCAGGTTGTCGACGCCGGTGGCGAGAATGCCGAAGTGACCGCCCTTGAGGATAGAGAAATCGCTCAGCGTCACGTTACGGCAATTCTTAAGCGCGATGGTCTTATTCCCAACGCGCGGATCTTCCGCCCGCGGCTCCTCATGCGTGCCGCGACTTAGACCTTTTCCCCAGATGAGCCCATGTCCGTAGATGGACACATCATGCAGATTTTCGCCCCATAGCAGGCTGTTATGCCAGTGGTTGTGGCCATAATCCTGGTAGCTTTCCCATGGCGCGTTGGGTTCGGCCGGATCATAGCCGTCGCTGTGATCCGCAGGTGTGTCCGCTGCCAGAATCGTTGCACCCTGCAGGAGATTCAGAGCCACATTGCTTTTGAGTCGAATCGAAAACGAATTGTAAGTGCCTGTAGGAAAGAGCACCGTGCCGCCGCCCGCACTCGCAGCGGTCTCCATCGCCTTATTGATTGCCGGAGAATCAATCGTCTTACCATCGCCGGTGGCTCCAAACGAGCGAACATCGTAGATGCTGCCATTTGCCTGATGAGACGAAGGGCCCTGAGCGCCGAGCCCTATGGGAGCGAGCGCTCCGGCGGCTCCGACGGTGGCATATTTCAGAAAATCCCGGCGCTGTTTCTGCATGAGTAGAGTCCTTTCAGTGGTCTGACCTCTGAAGAAACGATACATCAGTGCGCGGGAATTTGTCCCTGCCTGATGAGCGCAACGATGCTCGTTGCCTGAATTAGGAGGATTTCCGGGTCGAGGTGTCCCGCATTTCGGGACACGCTACTTCTGCGGAAAGGGCTGCCAGTGTTGGCAGTCCCATATTCCGCAACATCTCTTGAGCGAGCTATGCAGGAACGGCAGTATTCTGCAGGGCCGCAACCACCTCTGTGATGGCAATGTCCTCGCTCGAAGCGGTGGCGCGCGTCACCAGCTCGACCTTGCCCTCCACAGCCTTCTTGCCCACGTTCACGCGATACGGAATGCCAATCAGATCAGCATCCTTGAACTTAACCCCGGCGCGTTCATCGCGGTCATCCAGCAGCACATCGAATCCGGCAGCTTCCAGCTCTGTTGCGATAGTCTCGCCCACAGAAAGCAGGTTTGCATCGGACGCATTCGTGACAGTGACGACAACGTCGAACGGAGCGATGGAGCGCGACAGCCAGAATCCGTTGGCATCATGGTTCTGCTCAATGGCAGCGGTCAGAATACGCTCAATGCCGATCCCGTAGCAGCCCATGATCGGCATCACTTCCTTGCCATTCGGATCGAGCACGCGAGCGCCCATGCTTTCCGTGTATTTGTAGCCAAGCTTGAAGATGTGTCCGACTTCGACGGCCTTCGCAACCTTCAAGGGCGAGCCGCAATGCGGGCAGCCTTCGCCCTCGACCACATTTCGCACATCCGCAGCCACCGTCCACGAAAAATCGCGTCCCGGCGTCACGTTGCGGAAGTGGTAGTCGAGCTTATTCGCGCCGCAAACCATATTCTCGCGGCCTTCGAGCGCCAGGTCTAGGATCACGGTCACGCCGTCATCCAGCAACTGCTTCGCCGGTTCAAGCCCGATGGGGCCCAAAAATCCAGCAGGCCCGTGAATGTGGCGCTCCAGCTCTTCTGCCTGCATCGTGCGCAGTTCGGCGGCCTTGATCAGGCCCAGCAACTTGGTCTCGTTCACCTGGTGATCGCCGCGCAAAAATACGACGACAGGAACCCAGGCCGACTTGCCCTTGGCGCCCTTGATTTCCGCCATATATGCGACGCACTTGATGTCCTGCGCCTCTAAGATATCGAAAAACCTGGCCACATCGGCCACGGCAGCCATGCCCGGCGTCGAAACCAGCTCCGGCTTCCCATCTCCAGTCGGCGCAAGTTCAGTGACCGGAGCAAGCCGCGAGACAGCTTTCTCGAGATTGGCTGCATAGTCGCACTTCGGACAGCTCACGATCAGGTCTTCGCCCGCATCCGTGTAGACCATGAACTCCTGCGATTGCGAGCCGCCCATCGCGCCCGAATCGGCTTCAACTGCGACAAAATTCAATCCGCAGCGCGTGAAGATGGTGCGATAGGTCTGATCATGCAGGTCGAAGCTTTTGTCCAGACCGGCGGCGTCGATGTCGAAGGAGTAAGCGTCCTTCATGATGAACTGGCGCACCCGCAGCAGCCCGCCTTTCGGACGCGGCTCATCGCGGAACTTGGTCTGAATCTGATACCAGATCTGCGGAAGCTGCTTGTAGCTGCGCAGCTCCTTGCGGGCAATGTCCGTCATCACCTCTTCATGCGTCATGCCCAGGCATAGCGACGCGCCTTTGCGGTCCTGCAGCCGGAACATGTTCTGGCCCATCGTCGTCCAGCGTCCGCTCTCCTCCCATATGTCCGCCGGGTGAATGGTGGGCAGCAGAAATTCCTGCCCGATCTTGTTCATCTCCTCGCGTACGATGCGGATGATCTTATCGATCGAGCGCTGTCCAAGGAACAGATAGGAGTAGATTCCGGCGCCCAGCTGGCGGATGTACCCGGAGCGGACGAGGAACTTGTGGCTGGCCACTTCGGCATCTGAAGGGGCCTCACGAAGAGTAGGAACAAAGAGCTTGGACCAACGATGCATGCTTACTGTGCACTTTCTTAACGGTTTAGGATCGGCGTAAGCTTCTATTCTAAATGCTGCGTCCGGTGCAGGCTGGCATGCCTTTTCTTTTTTGACTGGTCAACGCGCATTTATCTTGTTGTAATGCAAGGGCAGTATCCCGTTATATACATTGGTCATCCATGGAAAATGAGCCTCTCACGATTGAAATAGTTCCCATAAAGAACCCGGACGCGCGAGTGATTGCACTGCAAGGGCCGGTGACGATCAACACACTCTTTGATTTCCAGCAGGAACTGCGCAACGCCATCAGTCGCGTCACCATCCTTGAAATGCTTGGCGTCCCCTACATGGACTCAGCTGGCATGGGAGCCATCATCAATTTCTATGTCTCGTGCCAGAAGCACGGACGAAAGCTGATCGTCTGCGGCCTAAATTATCGGGTCATCGAGCTGTTTAAGCTGACGAATGTGGACCAGCTGATCACGATCGTTGATGATCTTGCCGAAGCGGAAGCGCTGTTGTAGCTACACGGTACCGCTGAGCTCACTCAATCGCTAAGGCTTCCGTTGTTTCTGGTAGTTCTCAAGGGTGGTAAATGTCTCGCTCTGCATGCGGTCGATATAAATGCGACCGTGCAGGTGGTCGATCTCATGCTGCAGAATGCGCGCAAACCAGCCGCCGGCCTTGATGGTCTTCGCCTTGCCGTGCTCATCGAGACAAGTAACGCGTACCGTGCGAGAGCGCGGCACGACAGCCATAAAGCCCGGCACACTCAGGCATCCCTCGTGAAAAGAGACTCCCGGTGGAGTCAGCAGTTCAATTTCCGGATTGATGATGACGTGAAAAGGGATTGGTACCCGTTCGCGCTCTTTCAGCTCGGTCGCGCTTAGGTTTTTGTGGTACTCGGCCTTGTCTTCAATCACCGCCAGCTGCAGCGGCTGACCGACCTGCGGCGCAGCCAGCCCAACGCCAGGAGCGTCGTGCATCGTCTCACGCATATAGGCAATCAGGTCGCGAATGTAGGAATTCTGGATTTCTTCCGGCTTGATTGGCCGCGCCTTCTGGCGCAAAACCTTGTCTCCAACGCTTACGATTTTCAAAAGCATATCTTGTTAAGTTATAGCTGGCCTTGTGTCGCCATAAAGTGGTGACTAAAAATTAAGTTGTCATCCTGACCCTGAACGCAGTGAAGGGGAAGGATCTGCTTTTCCTCGTGTTGATAATCAAATTGAGTTGTCATCCTGAGCGGAGCGAAGGATCTGCTTTCCTTGTCCCGATGCATCCCCATACGGCTGTCCGCCAGTTTGTACAGAAAGACAGGCTAAATCAGCTCCGTCTCCCACAAATCATGCAGATGAACAACCCCTTCAATTTGCTGTGCTTCATTCACCACAATGAGCGAAGTAATCTTCTTTTCTTCCATCACGCTCAACGCGCGCACCGCGAGCTCTTCTGCACCGATCGTTTTCGGTGACCGGTTCATCACCTCGCCTGCGGTCTTTTCCAATCCTTTTGGCCCATCGCGCTCGAGAAGGCGCCGCAGATCGCCATCGCTGATCATGCCCGCAAGCTTCCCCTGGTCTCCGACCGTCGTCATACCCAGTCCCTTGCGCGACATCTCGTAGATGACCTCGCTCATCGGCGTGTTCCGCTCCACGCGAGGAACGGCATCGCCCGCATGCATCAGCTGGCGCACCCGCGCGAGCTTCTTGCCGAGCTTGCCGCCCGGATGCAGATCGGCGAAATCTTCGGCACGAAAGCCCTTGCGCAGAGAGACGGCAATTGCCAGCGCATCGCCCAGCGCAAGCATCGCCGTCGTCGACGCAGTGGGCGCAAGGCCAAGGCCGCAGGCCTCCTGCTGGACGCTGCAATCGAGGGCAACATCGCTTGCCAGCGCAAGCGTCGACTTGAGATTGCAGCAGAAGCTGATGAGCGCATCGCCAATGCGCTTGATCGTCGCCAGCAGTCGCAGAATTTCTTCCGTCTCTCCGCTGGCCGAAAGCGCGATCACGACGTCGCCGCGTGCTACCATGCCGAGGTCGCCATGAACCGCCTCAGCAGGATGCAGAAACAGTGCCGGGCTGCCGGTAGAGCTGAGCGTGGCTGCAATTTTCTGCGCGATAATGCCGCTCTTGCCCATCCCGGTGATCACCACGCGACCCCGCGCCTCTCCGCATTGGACAATCAGCTCCACCGCCCGTTCGAAGTCGGCGGCCATGGGGCCTTCCAGGCGGCTGGCAAGCTGTTGAAGAGCTTCTGCTTCAATACGAACGAGTTGTGCCGGGGTGTGTTCCGCCATGTTGTTCAAACATTCTGGATACTATCAAAATGACGGATCTTTCGACCGTTTTCGGAGCGGGCGCGCCTCGAAACCGATAGGTCTGAACCGGCAAATCCCTTAGAATAATAGGAAGCGGGGGAAATCCTAAGTTGAAACGCAATCATCTGGTCCTGATTCTCGTTGTAGTGGTATTGGCATTAATGGTTTGGACGGGAGTGGACAACTACCGTCGCCGTAAAGCGGAACAGGCGAATCTCCGCCAGATGCAGGCTATCCTCACGCCCGCAGCACCCGCCTCTTCAGCGGATGCAACAGCACCACCCGAGGAAGAAGAAAAGTCGCCGCTCGAAGGAAAGGCTGCTCCCGGATTTGCGCTTGAAGATCTTCAGGGACAGAAAGTTTCCTTGGCCAGCTACAAAGGCAAGGCTGTTCTCGTAAATTTCATGGCCACATGGTGCGCTCCCTGCAAGATAGAGACGCCATGGCTCATCCAGCTGCGGAATCAATACGGGCCGCAGGGATTTGAGATCCTCGGCATCTCCACGGACGACCTGGATAAAGACGACAAGAAGAAGATGGCTGAGGACAAAGCCGACATCGCCAAATTCGTAAACAACATGCACATCGACTATCCAGTGCTGATCGACGGCGACTCCATCTCCCATCCCTATGGCGGCGTCGATGCCCTGCCGAGCTCCTTCTTTGTCGACAGGAGCGGTAAAGTCATCGCAGCTACGGTGGGTCTGCATGACCGCAGCGAGCTTGAGGCAAACATCAAGAAAGCTTTAGCGAGCGGGGGAGCGTAAACCGATGCGTCGGATGATGTACGCCGTCCTCGCCAGCGCATTGTGCATGAGCTTCCAGTGCGCCGTCTCGCAAAAGCTCGCCTGGCAAAACGATGCGCAGGCAAAGCCCAACGAGCATCAATTCGTGCAGTTCCTGTATCCCGAACAGGTTAAGTTAGCGGCAGGCAAGTCGACCGTGGTCGAGTTGCACTTCCGCGTCAACGACGGGTTGCATATCAATTCCCACACGCCTACCGCCAAGAGCTTTATTCCAACGCAGCTGCTGGTAGGGGAACCGTCTGGCGTGAATGTTGCGGCCGTGGATTTTCCGCCAGGAACAGACTACTCGCCCGCGTTCAGCCCGAATGACAAACTCAGCGTGTACACCGGCGAATTCGTCCTGCGCGCGCACATCACAGCGCAGCCCGGTGATCATCTTATTCAAGCCGCACTGCGCTACCAAGCATGCGATGCGAATTCCTGTTATCCGCCGAAGAATGCCAAAGTTGCGTTCGACATCGTCGCCAAATAGGGCGCTCTTATATCGCAGTCGTGACGTAAAAAGGTGTCATCCTGAGCGCAGCGAAGGATCTGCTTTTTTTTTCGCAGTCTGACAGCTCTGAATTTGTTTAGCTCTGAACAGCGATGGTCGCAGCCGCCGCCAGCCGCTTCACCACGCGGTCTTTCCCAAGATTCACCATCACCGCAAACAAGCTGGGAGCAACCGCCTGCCCCGTCAAAGCAACCCGCGCGCCGTTGATAAGCGCGCCAGCCTTCATGCCTTTTTCCTCGGCAAACGCACGCAGCACCTGCTCGGTCGAAGCCTCGGTAAACTCTGGCGCAGAGTCATATCGGGAGGCCAGTTCTACCAGCATCGTACGCACAGCATCGTCTTTCAAAAACTTCGCAACCGCCGCCGCGTCGTACTCGAAGCTGTCACTGAAATAGGCGCGAAATGCGTCGGCAAAATCCTTCAGATTGCGCGCGCGTGGCTTCACGAGGTCGATTGCCGCCAGCACTTCATCGTGCGGACGGTCCGGCACAAATCCTGCCTTGGCCCATTCCTCTTCAATCAGAGGAAGCAACTTCGCCGGATCGTAGGCGCGAATGTACTCCGTGTTGAACCAGGCAAGCTTGTCATTGTCGAAGACGGCGTTGGACTTCGAAATACCATCGAGCGAAAAGAGACGAATCAACTCGTCCGAGCTGAAAAGCTCGCGGTCCTTGCCGTCGGCGTCTTTGCCAGCCGCGCCCGGACCCCAACCGAGCAACGCAAGAAAATTCCGGAACGCCTCGGGCACAATGCCCATTTCCTTATAAGAGATCACACTGGTAGCGCCGTGACGCTTCGAAAGCCGCGTCTTGTCCGGCCCAAGAATAAGCGGCACATGCGCGAAGACCGGCATCGGCGCGCCCAGCGCTGCATACTGCAATACCTGCTTGGGCGTATTCGAAATATGGTCGGCTCCGCGAATAATGTGCGTAAGGCGCATCTCGATGTCATCGGCAACGACGCTCAGGTGATACGTAGGGATGCCATCGGAGCGTAGTAGAACGAAGTCTTCAATCTCGGTATTGGCGAACTCAACCTTGCCAAAGACGGCATCGTCGAAGCTCGTAGCTCCACCTTCGGGAACAGCAAAGCGCAAAGCGCATGCCTCACCGGCAGCCTTGCGTTGCGCAGCGACCGCTCTTTCAATCTTGCGGCAGCGCCGGTCATACATCGGCGGGCGGCCTGCGGCAATCGCCTCAGCGCGACGCTGCTCCAGTTCTTCTTTCGTGCAGAAGCAGTAATACGCATGACCGCTGGCCAGCAGCTTGCCGGCTGTTTGGCGATAGAGATCGAGCCGCTTCGACTGGTAAAACGGGCCTTCATCCCAGTTAAGGCCAAGCCAGCGCATGCCTTCCAGAATGCCTTCGACCATCTCCTCCGAAGAGCGCTCAAAGTCCGTATCTTCGATGCGAAGGATGAGAGTCCCCCCGAAATGGCGGGCGAAAAGCCAGTTAAATAGGGCAGTGCGGGCGCCGCCTACGTGCAGGTATCCGGTAGGAGAAGGCGCAAAACGAACGCGGGGAGTAGAAGCTGTTTCAGACATTTTGAAATTGAGAGTCACTCTTGATGCTACGGGGAATGGCCGCTCTGGCACAAGCGAACGGTCATGAACGTTGCAAAGTTCGGCCCGACTTACTTTTCGAGCGGCACGCCATCCAGCTTCGTAAGCCGTCCCACCGGATATTCGCCCACATGATTGGCCGCATACCAGGGCGAATGATCGTAGAAGAACGTAAGCCGCGCATATGGATCGGCTGCAAACTTGGGGTCGTTCTCGACCTTGCGCTCGAACTCGGCCTTCAGCTTCGGATCTTTTTCCATCATTTCACGAGCGAGTTTTTCGAGAACGTATGGCTCACCGTATTCCTTCTGCTCAAAAATAGGATCGAAAAATCCCCACGCTAAGGCCGAATCCGACCCCTGCGGCTCCAGCCACTCGATGGCAACCTTCGACAGCCGTTGATTTAGCGGCACCACCACCGATCCAGCGGGATATGTCACCGTCTCGGTGACGAATTCGCATGTCCCAAATTTCCCCGGCTGGTCTCCGCCGCCTTCCCCCGCGAATACTGGATGACGCCCCTCAAACGGAGGTCCCTGCCACTGCATTCCACTACAACGGTACGACTCGACTGGGCCAGTCCATGCGGCCGTGGTGTGCTGCATCTGCACCTGGTGCGTCGCCAGCACATCGATCACATGCGTCCACTGGCGGGGGATGATGTAGGCCGCGGGAGGAACGGTCGATGCGGCCACCTTGAACCCGGAAGACAGCGGAAGCGATATATTCCACGGTTCGTGCGAATACTGGATCCACATCGCTCCGGAGACTTCGCTCAGCTGCCGCGTGTATTTGTAGCCGCGAAAGAGAAATGGCGTCGTCTGCCCATTCCATGCAACCGAGAGCGGAAACTGCACGTTGCTCAGTGGATGCGCTCCCAGCCGCGACGCATCTGCATCCGCATCCGTATTGAGCTGCACCAGCTTCGCCGCGTCGCGATTGACTACCTCCATTAAAGCGCGCAGAAGCTCGTAATTTCCCGTGACACGCGTCTTGTAATCCTTGAGCATGTGCAACTCGACCAGCATGCCCGGACGATTTTCCAGGATCATGTATCCCGTCGAGAAGCGCGGTGGATTGTCGTTGAACGCCAATCCCTTTGCCGGATCCGTATCGTCATTCAGCGTGATGTACGTGGGCGATGCGAGGTGTCCACTGTCGTCGACGGACTTGGTAAGAAACGGCGTTACCGTGTCGTCGATCCATCGCGCCGTCGGGCCATAGACATTCGGACCATCATCGAGGGTGAAGGTCACGTCGTACTGATAATCCGCGCCGTCGGTTACATGATCATCGACAAAGAAATCAGGCAGCCATTCGTGGAACATCTTCAGGAAGGCCCGCGTCTCCGGTGCATCGGCTTTCAGGTAGTCACGGTTCAGATTGAGATTTGTGCCATTCCCGCGCCAGCCCATCTCTTCCGGGCCGTTCTGGTTAATGCGATTGTATTTCGAGCGGTCTTCATGGCCGTCGGCGTTGTACATAGGGATGAAAACAAAGGCGGCCTTGTCCAGCAGGTGCTCCTGCGTTTTCGTGATCACCATATCGCGCAACAGCGCAAGGCAGGAGTCCTTGCCATCCATCTCGCCTGCGTGAATGGAATTCTGCACCAGCACAATCGGGCGATGCGCAGCATGGATCGCAGCCGGATCGAAGACGCCATCCTTCGATGCGATGACAATATCTAGCTCGCGACCCTCACCGCTCTCGCCAAACGATTGAATCTTTACTTCGCTAGGTGCGGCAGCCGCCACGCGGCGAAGATACGCCATCGTATCGGCATAGTCAGGCGTGGTCTGGTAGTTCGATTTCTCAGCGGGCGTAAGCCAGTCGGACTTGCTCTGCTGCTCCAAAGTCATCGACGCAGCAGCAAGCATGAAAGAGGCAAGAGCGAGCATGCGGTTCATGCATTCTCCGTGACTTGGTTTGCTAGGTGATGTCTTCCGTGTCGAACGTCGGCTTGCGCACGGGCTCTCCATGCACTTGGCTTACCAGGTCCTTCACCACGTCTTCCAATTGGCGCTGGCTTTCAATCACCGCCGTCATGCTCTTCAGTTCGGTCGGGTCTTCCACCTGTTCCAGCAGAACAACGGCGTGCGCCTGGGCCACATGGTCCACGCTCAGCCCCTCAGGCGTCTTTGCCTTGATGCCGACAGCATTCGGTTCTATATCGAGCAAGTCGGCCACGTGCTCACGCAACTCACCGGCAATCGGGCCGATCTTCGGAGCAGCAAGCACCAGCGTCGTATCGATGTTCACGATGCGGTAGCCGGCATTCTGAATTTCTTCAAGCGCCAGATTCAGGAAGATCGCCGAATCCGCATTTTTCCAGCGCGGATCGCCCGGCGGGAAAAATGTGCCAATGTCTCCTGCGGAAACTGCGCCAAGCAGGGCATCTGTGATCGCGTGCAGCAGCACATCTCCGTCTGAGTGGCCGGCCAGCCCTTCCGGGTGGTCAATGGCGAGGCCGCCGATTTTCAGCGGCACTCCAGGTTTGAAGGCGTGTGAATCCCAGCCATATCCAATTCGCATGCTCATGATCGTCTCTTCCTACTGTACAAGCTCGGGCTGTGTTGCTCCCGCTTCAGCGAAAATGCTGTTCTAGCGGCGCGAGACTGGCGAATGATTCAGGTAAAATTCCGCCAGCTCAATGTCGCCCGGCTGGGTAATTTTCAAGTTGGCTGAAGAACCCAGGACAACGGCAACCGGCGCGCCCGCGCGCTCGACAATGCTCGCCTCATCTGTCCCAACAAAGCCATCCGCCGTGGCCTCGGCAAAGGCGCGCTTCAACAGTCCGCAGCGAAAGCCCTGCGGTGTCTGCGCCTGCACAATGTACTCGCGTGGAATCGTGGCGGTGATGATCGCTCCGTCGGCCGTGCGCTCCACCTGCTTGATGGTGTCGACCGCCGGCAGCCCAACGATAGCGGCATGATGTTTCACCACAGCCTCAATGGTGCGCGCAATCGTGGCCGGATCAATCAGCGGCCGCACCGCATCGTGGACCAGCACAATATCGTCTTCCTCGCAATCGAGCGCAGCCAGCGCATTGGCCACGCTCTCCTGGCGGGTATCGCCTCCGGTAACGATGTGGACTTTGTCTGTGAAGCCGTGCTCGTCCACCTGCGCCTGGACGCGCTCCTGCTCATTTGCCCGCACCGAGACATAGATTGCGCTTACCCGTTGCACCTGCGCAAAGGCGCGCAGGCTGTGGATCAAAATGGGCACGCCTGCCAATGTGAGAAACTGTTTGGGAGCTGCTGCTGGGGCGTGCTGGCCCACCGCCATGCGCGTGCCCAGTCCCGCTGCTGGAAGAATGACGAAAACCCGCATAAACATTGGAGTATACAGGAAAAGGGCAACGTACCAGTGAAACCTCTTACTTAAAGCCGATTCGCCAATAAAAACAGGCCTGCAATCAACCCCACGGTTTGGGATACACTGAGGCGGCTTGTTGGAAAACGTTCTCTTGGGAGAGTGATGGATGGGACGTTTGTTTCGATCCTGCGCTCTGGCGCTGACGATATTTGCTGGGATGCCTCTCGTTGCACAGCACAACTCGCCGGTCCTGGCGCCGACACCCCCGATGGGCTGGAACAGCTGGGATTCCTATGGATTGACGATCACGGAAGACCAATTCAAAGCGAATGTTGCGTGGTTCAACCAGCACCTCAAGCAGTACGGCTGGCAGTACGTTGTCATCGACGAAGGCTGGTATCTCCAACACCCGGAAAACGCAGGCACAAAGGGCGCCGACCAAGGCTACACCATGGACAAAAGCGGGCGCTATCTCCCCGCGCCTAACCGCTATCCCTCCAGTGCAGGCTATGCCGGCCTCAAGCCAATTGGCGACTACGTTCATTCGCTGGGACTGAAGTTCGGCATCCATATCATCCGCGGCATTCCCAAGGAAGCCGTGGAAAAGAACCTGCCCATCGCCGGGTCATCCTTCCACGCTGCCGATGCGGCGAACACCTCCGACCTATGCCGCTGGAATCCTGACAACTATGGCCTGAAGGCCAACGCGGCTGGCCAGGCCTACTACGATTCGTTGGCAAAACTCTACGCGAGTTGGGGGCTCGACTTCGTCAAAGTCGATTGCATCTCGCAGCCCTACGACGCCGACGAAATCCACATGATGAGCGCCGCGCTCAAAAAGAGCGGACGCCCTATCGCGCTGAGCCTTTCTCCCGGACCGACGCCGATTGAGCAAGCGAATGACGTGCGGAAATACGCGCAAATGTGGCGTATTTCCGACGATTTCTGGGACGTCTGGAAGAAACCGGACAGCGACACCAACGCATTCCCTCAATCTCTAACGCGCCAATTCACGACGCTGGCGCAATGGTCGCCCCACGTCGAGCCAGGACACTGGCCTGACGCTGACATGCTGCCACTCGGCTATCTGGGACCGAAGCCGGGATGGGGCGAGCCGCGTCACTCGCGTCTTACCGAAGATGAAGCCCGCACGCTCATCACCCTATGGTCGATTGCGCGCTCGCCGCTGATTCTTGGCACGAATCTGACGCAGATGGACAAGTTCACCGAATCGCTGCTCACCAATCCCGAAGTGATTGCTGTGGACCAGCAATCGTCAGGGAACAAGCCCGTCATCCAGACGCCTACTACGGTGGTGTGGACGGCAAAGGGCGCGGCCAGCAAGCAATATGTGGCTGTCTTCAACCTCGGCGATACAGAACAAACCATCTCCTACAACTGGAAAGATCTCGGATTCAATGGTTCCAGCCACAAACTGCGCGATTTATGGCAGAAGAAGGATCTGAGCGCCGCTTCAGCTCTCAAGGTCACGCTGGCTCCGCATGCTTCAGCGTTATATTCCGTGCGCTGAACGCGACTCCCGCAGACCTACCGAACATCGAAGTTTCGTCATTCTCACGACCACCGGGCCACAGCAGGCGGCGTAAGTTGATGGCCTCCAAAGAGCCACGAATGGCGCCAAAGGCGCGTGACGCGCAGTCACTCCCATTCGATGGTGCCGGGGGGTTTGGAGGTGATGTCGTACACGACGCGGTTGATGCCGCGAATCTCGTTTACGATGCGGCTGGAGATTTTTTTGAGTACATCGTAGGGCAACGGTACCCAGTCGGCGGTCATACCGTCTTCCGAATGCACCGCACGAATCGCACAGGTGTACGCGTAGGTGCGCTGATCGCCCATCACGCCAACGCTCTTGACCGGCAGCAGCACGGCGAAGGATTGCCAAATCTGCTGATAGAGCCCAGCCGCTTTGATCTCGGCGACGACGATGTCGTCTGCTTCCTGCAATAATGCAACGCGCTCCGGAGTGATCTCGCCAACGATGCGGACGGCAAGCCCTGGCCCTGGAAACGGCTGGCGCTGAAGAATGTCATCCGGCATCTTCAGGTCGCGCCCAATGCGCCGCACTTCGTCCTTGAAGAGATCGCGAAGCGGTTCGATGAGCTTGAGCTTCATCGTTTCCGGCAGGCCGCCGACATTGTGGTGGCTCTTGATGGTCTGCGAAGGCCCCTTCACTGACGATGATTCGATCACGTCGGGATAAAGCGTGCCTTGCACCAGCCAGTCCACGCCACCCGTCTGCTCTGCGATGCGGTGCGCCTCGTCGTCAAAGACATTGATAAATTCGTTGCCGATAATCTTACGCTTGGTTTCGGGATCGGTGACACCCGCCAGCTTTGCAAGAAATCGCCCGCTCGCGTCGACGGCAACCAGGTTCAATCCAAGCTTCTCGCGCAGGTTTTCCTGTACTTTGAAGAATTCATTCTTGCGCAGCACGCCATTGTCGACAAAGATGCAGGTGAGCCGATCACCGATGGCGCGATGCACAAGCACCGCAGCGACCGACGAATCGACCCCGCCCGAAAGCGCGCAGATAACATGTCCATCGCCCACCTTTTCACGAATGGCTGCAACGGTCGATTGGATGAAGTGCTGGGGAGTCCAGTCCGGCTTGGCGTTGCAGATATTGAAAATAAAATTGCGCAGCAGTTCGGTCCCATGGCGGGTATGGTGCACTTCCGGATGAAACTGCACCGCCCATATCTTCTGCTCGGGGTTTGCAATGCCTGCGACGGCATTCGAGGTCTTCGCGGTCAGATGAAATCCTGGCGGTAGTTCAAGCGCTTCATCGCCGTGCGACATCCATACGTGCAGATCGACAGGCAAGCCGGCAAAGAGCGGCGTCTCCGGATCGACGACAGAGACCTCCGCGTGCCCATACTCCCGCTTGTCGGCCGGGGAGACCTTGCCACCCAGATGATGCGTGATGAACTGCAGCCCATAGCAGATGCCAAGTATGGGTTTACCCATCGCAAGCACAGCAGGATCGGCGGCAGGCGCATCGGCATCGTAGACCGAGCAAGGGCCGCCGGAGAGGATGATACCGAGCGGTTGATAGCTCTCAATTTCAGAAAGCTTCGCCGTGCAGGGCAGCACAACGGAAGAGACATTCTGCTCGCGAATGCGTCGTGCAATCAGTTGGGTGTATTGAGCACCAAAATCCAGGATGACGATCGAAGAGGTGTCCACGCTTTATTTTACTTGGAGGTTGTCAAAATTGGCGACGGATTGTCTTTCGACGCTCCACAATCTCCAGAACTGCACAAACGCCATCAACCGCGCCACCTGGAAAAAGTCCGACGCAATCAGGTAGAGCAGCGTCACCAGGCCCCACCAGAAATAAAGCGGAGCTCCCTGCATGACTGACTCGAAAGGGAGCGGTGTCGCCGAAAAGACCATCGCCAGAACAAGGAGCGCGAGCTTCACGATGCCCAACACCATGTTGACTTCGACCAGCTTGCTGGTCAAAGAGCCAAGGCGCAGGCTGCGAAGCAGGCTGCTGGCGACTCCGCGATCTTCAAGCAATACCAACAATGGCGCAATCGAAAAGACCCAGCTTAGCAGCGCCCATAGCGTGAAGATTCCCAGCGAGAGGCAGATCACCAGCGCGCAATAAAGCACCAGGTTCGGCTCAGCCCCTGACAGAGCATAGTTGGCCGCCCAGTGAATCGCCAGGAACCACCCCACAAAGCTGCCGCCCAGGGCAACAACGCGCAATAGCTGCAGCACGATGACCGACACAGGCTTCAGGGGCAGCTTCGGATCGTAGCGCCGCAACACAATGTTGCGGCCAACGCCAGAGACAACGGACCATCCAAGAATAAGCAACGGCCCCAGCCACATGACGACGCGCAGCACCGGAGGCCATAAAGCAGCAAAGGCGTCTGCGACGATCACGGCGCCACGCATCGGGTCCTGCAGCGCAAACTGATCGACGCCCGCTGCCTGCAGCTGGCCGGAGATGGCCGTCAGAATACGTGCGCCTTCGTAATAGAGAAGCAGGAGCGCAGGCGCTCCAAAGAGCCAGCGCCACGCAACTTCCAGAGCGACCAACGAGGGCCGCGACCAGCAGGCAGCCAGTGTGTGCACTAGCGATTGGGTGCCGCGAATCGTCTCCTTCGCTGCCATCAGCCCTTCACGACGATGTTGACCAGCTTGCCGGGCACGACAATGACTTTGATGATCTCTTTGCCGGCAATGGCAGCCTTCACCTTGGCATCGGATTTCGCGACTTCACCCAGCGTGTCTGGATCGATATCCGCAGGCACGCGTACCACAGCGCGCAGCTTGCCGTTCACCTGTACCGGAATCTCGATCTCATCCTCGCGAGCTAACGCTTCATCGAACTTGGGCCACGGCGCGCGTCAAACGCTCTGCTCCTGGAGCGAAGGGCGCAAGCAGCAGCACCAGGTTTTCCAACAGCGCTTTCATCGTTGCAGGCGGAACCTTGCCCGCGCTGATCTCCGCATCGGCTGCGGTGCAGGTATTCACCAGCTCCATGATGGAGGCGATACAGGTATTGAAGTGCCAGCGTCCCTGAAAATCGAGCGAGATTTTGGCAATCGTCTGATGCAGCTTGCGCAGCAACACCTGTGATGTCGCATCGGTTACATTTGCATCCGCCGTAGATGCAGAACGCGCGGTCTCCGCATGCTTCATCACAAAGCGATACACCTTGCCCAGGAAGCGGCTCACACCGGCCACGCCGTCTTCCTGCCAATCGAGGTCGCGGTCCGGCGGCGCCGCAAAGAGCGAGTACATACGCGTGGCATCCGCGCCGTACCGAGCGATCATGTCGTCGGGTGACACCACGTTGCCCTTCGACTTCGACATCTTCGCGCCATTCTTGATGACCATGCCCTGCGTGAAAAGGCGTTCGACCGGCTCGTCGTTCTTGATGAGGCCGAGATCGCGCATCACCT
>JABDHA010000070.1 GCA_013285705.1 Acidobacteriota bacterium | reverse complement strand
AGACATCCTGCGTATCTTCGAGCATGTCTCCGGACAGCGCATGATGACCTCGTATTTCCGCGTAGGCGGACTGGCGCTTGAGCCACCGCTCGACTTCTTCGACCGCGTGAAGACTTTCATCAAGCGCATGCCGGAGAAGATCGACGAGTATGAGAATCTTCTGACCGGAAATCCGATTTTCTTCAATCGTCTCAAAGGTGTCGGCTATCTAAGCGCCGCAGATGCCATCGCTCTCGGCGTCACCGGGCCGCCGCTGCGTGCTTCCGGTGTGGATTGGGATCTGCGCCGCGACATGCCGTATTCGAGCTACGAAAAGTTTCAGTTCCAGGTGCCGGTTTCAAACGACTGCGATGTGTGGGCGCGTTACGTTGTCCGCATTCAGGAGATGCGCGAGTCGGTAAAGATCGTCGAGCAGGCGCTTGCGGGAATGCCCGAAGGCCGCATTACAGCGGACGCACCCCATGTGGTCCTGCCCGACCGCGAAAAGATGAAGACCCAGATGGAGTCGCTCATCTATCACTTCAAGATTGTGACCGAAGGCTTTACCGTTCCTGCCGGACAGGTCTATCAGGCGGTAGAATCGCCGCGCGGTGAGATGGGCTACTACGCAGTGAGCGACGGAACAGCCAAGCCCTATCGCGTGCACATGCGGAACCCTTCGTTCGCCACGTTGCAGGCACTCCAGACCATGTGCGCGGGCCGGTTAATTGCGGACGTTGTTGCCGTGATCGGTTCGATCGATATTGTTCTGGGAGAAATCGACAGGTGACGAACGAGACTGTCGGAGAACGACCAGTGAATGACCGGCCAGGGGACGAACAGTTTTTTGCAGAGCTTTGGGTATCGTTTGCCTCCCTGGTGCGCTCATATATAGCAGCGCATGATCTGGGTAGGATTGAGGGCCGCACCTTTGTCGACAATGGAAATGAAGGCCGGCTGACCCTCCGCGAAGAGAAAAAGATTCTGGTGATCGACTTCGATGCGCACACGGGCACAGGACAGTGGACAATCTATGAAGATGAGCCCGGACCAGAGCGGCAGTTGCAGAATGGCGAGTTTCGTTTCGAGGTCGATAGCCTGGTGACGTTCAGCGACCGCCGGGGTGCAGTGGAACTGGAAATTGCGGCAGAAGCCTTCACCGCAAAGATTTTTGACCAAGATTAGCTTTGACAGGTTCGGTTTGAACGAGGATTTAGGATGAGCACTCCTGCAACCACGATTTTTTCACCCGCGACCGCCGCACGCTTCGATCGCCTGGTGACTCTGTACCCGGTGAAGCGCTCGGCGCTGGTGCCGATGCTGCTGTATGCGCAGGATGAAGTCGGCTATATTTCCGACGCAGTAGTTGCGGAGATCGCGCAGCGCGTCGGCATCGCCGACCACGATGTTCGCAGCGTGCTCAGCTACTACTCCATGCTGCGCACCAAGCCTGCGGGCAAGTACAACGTGCAGGTGTGCACAAATATCTCCTGCATGCTGCGCAACGGCTTCGGCATCCTCGAGCACTGCAAAAAGCGGCTTGGTATCGGCCACAAGGAAACGACTCCGGACGGCCTATTTTCTCTCGAAGAAGTCGAGTGCATCGGCGCCTGCTGCTGGGCTCCAGCGATTCAGGTCAATTACGACTTCTACGATGACCTGACAACAGAAAAGATGGACCAGATTTTAGAGGACTACAAAGCAGGACGTGGAAAGGAGACCGTGTAACCATGCCGAGACTCGTCTCCCATCCCGATGAAGTCAAGATCATCTCGCGCCGCTTTGGACAGGGCGCCGCGGACATCGACAAATACATCGCGCTCGACGGCTACAAGGCCGTGCAGACGGCGATTGCAAAAGGCACGGACTGGATCATCACCGAGATGAAGGCCTCCGGTCTGCGCGGACGCGGCGGCGCCGGCTTCCCTACCGGCATGAAGTGGTCGTTTGTCCCCAAGCAGTCAGAGCGCCCGAAATACGTCCTCGTCAACGGCGACGAGAGCGAGCCGGCAACCTGCAAAGACCACGTGATCTTTCTGCACGATCCGCATGCCGTGATTGAAGGCACCATGATCGCCGGCCTCGCCATCGGCTCGAAGATGGGCTTCATCTATCTGCGCGGTGAGTATCGCTACCTGCTCAAGATCATGGAGAAGGCCGTTGCCGATGCCTACGCCAAGGGCTTTCTCGGCAAAAATATTTTTGGTTCGGGCATCGACTTCGACATCGTGACCCAGACCGGAGCTGGTGCGTATGAAGTAGGCGAAGAGTCGGCGTTGATGGAGTCGCTCGAAGGCAAGCGCGGCGTGCCGCGCATCAAGCCGCCCTTCCCTGCTGTTGTCGGTCTGTACGGTGGCCCCACGGTCATCAACAACGCGGAAACGATTGCCAGCGTACCGCACATTCTTCTAATGGGCGGCGACGCCTATGCCAAAGTCGGATCGGAGCGCAATGGCGGCACGCGTCTCTTCGGCATCAGCGGTCACGTCGTCAATCCCGGCGTCTACGAGCTGCCGATGGGCTACAACCTGAAGAAGGCCATCTATGAAGTCGGCGGCGGCGTCACCAACGGGCGCAAGCTCAAAGCCGTTGTTCCCGGCGGATCGTCCACACCGGTATTAACGGCAGACGAAATCGATGTGGGCCTGGATTTCGACCAGATGGGCAAGGCGGGAACGATGCTCGGCTCGGGCGGCATCGTCGTCATCGACGATCAGACCTGCATGGTCGAATTCGCGCTGCGCACCATCAAGTTCTACCAGCACGAAAGCTGCGGCTGGTGCATTCCCTGCCGCGAAGGCACAGATTGGCTCAACAAGACGATCAGCCGCGTCCATGCCGGCGGCGGCGTGGAGAAGGACCTCGACAACATCCGCTATCTCGCCGAAAACATGCTGGGACGCACCTTCTGCCCGCTCGGCGACGCAGCGGCCATGCCAACCATCGGCTTCATCAAAAAATTCCGGCACGAGTTTGAAGACCACTTGAACGGCAAGCCCTGCCCCTACGCGCATACAGAAGAACCGGCGCTGGTTTAAAAGGAAGAGATTCATGGCTGACGTAACGTTTACAGTCGATGGCAAGAAGCTGACCGCGCCCGCAGGCACGCTGCTCATTGATGCCTGCAAAGCTGCCGGCATCGAGATTCCGGCGTTCTGCTACTATCCAAAGCTTTCCGTGCAGGCAGCCTGCCGCATGTGCGTGGTTCGCATCGAAAAGATGCCTAAGCTGCAGACGGCATGCACCACGCCGGTTACAGAGGGCATGGTGGTGGCAACCGAGACCGACGAAGTCAAGCAGGCGCGCAAGGCGACGATTGAGTTGCTGCTCGGTAACCATCCGCTCGACTGCCCGGTGTGCGACGCGGGCGGCGAGTGCGAACTGCAGGACATGACCTTCAAGTACGGCGCAGCGGAATCGAAGTACGTCGAGATCAAGCAGCATCGCGAAGAGCAGCAATGGTCGCCCGTCGTCTACTTTGATCGTCCGCGCTGCATTCTCTGCTATCGCTGCGTCACCGTCTGCGGTCCGGGCATGGATGTCTGGGCACTGGCGATTGAGAATCGCGGCGTGCACGCGGTCATCGCTCCCAATGAGCAGGACCATCTGAATTGCGAAGAGTGCGGCATGTGCATCGATCTGTGCCCGGTCGGCGCGCTGACCTCCGGCACCTATCGCTACAAGACGCGCCCGTGGGAGATGAACCACGTTGCCACCGTATGCACCCACTGCGGCGATGGTTGCAAGACGACACTCGGCGTGCGCAGCGTGAACGATGGCGTGGAAATTATCCGCGGCGACAACCGCGACAAGAGCGGCATGAACGGCGATTTCCTTTGTAATAAGGGCCGTTATGCATTCGACTTTGCCAACCGCACCGACCGCCTGACCAAGCCGCTCATTCGCCAGCCCGATGGAAAGTTCGCCGAAGTCAACTGGGACCACGCGCTCGATTTTGCGGGGAAAAAATTGCACGAGATTCGCGAGGCGAAGGGCGGCCAATCGATTGGCGTGATCGGCTCGAACCGCACCACCAATGAAGAGGCCTATCTGCTGCAGAAGTTTGCGCGGACCGTTCTGGGCACGAACAATATCGATCACCATCGCACAGCCGACTACGTGTCCTTCGCTGCCGCCCTGAAAGGCAAGGCGGCACACACGGCTTCTCTGCGCGACACTGCCACGGCTCCGGCCATTCTGCTGCTCGGCAACAACCCCACCGACCAGCACCCGGCGCTCGCCTGGAACCTGCGCTCGAATGTCCGCCTCAATCGCGCACGTATCTATATCGCCAACCACTCTGAGATCAAGCTGCGGCGGCAGGCCAAGGCATTCCTCGAAATTCCGCAGGATGGCTACGCATCGCTAGTGCAGTACCTCGCCGGAAACGACGGCGCGATTGCCGCGAACGACAGCACGGCAGCCTTCCGCGATGCGATTCGCAAGGAAGAGTCCCTCGTCATCGTCTTCGGTTCGGAATACCGTGGACGCGACATTCAGGCCCTGGTCGACTTCGGCCTTTCGCTTCCAAATACCAAATTTGCCGCGCTCGGCGATTACGCCAATTCGCGCGGCGCCGCCGACATGGGCCTTCTGCCCGATCTGCTGCCCGGTTATGTGCCGGTCGGCGACGCGGCACACTTCACAGAGGAATACGGCGCCGCCATGCCGCCGACCGCGGGCCTCGACCTGCTGCAGATGTTCGACGCAGCGCAACGCGGCGACCTGTCGGCACTTTACATCGTCGGCTCGAACCCTGTTTCTCGCTACGGAGTCGACCCGGCTTCACTCAAGAACACCTTCCTCGTCGTGCAGGATATGTTCATGACGGAGACCGCAGCGCTCGCCGATGTGATCTTCCCTGCCGCCAATCTTTATGAGAAGTCAGGAACGGTCACGAATACTTTCGGCGACATTCAGTTGGCCAAAAAGGCTGCCGACAAGGCTGGCGTGCGCACGGACTTTGAATTGATCGTGCGCCTCGCCGACCGCATGGGCTCCGATCCGAAGAGGCTGGTTCCCTTCGGGCGCGGCGTTTACGCTGACATGGGACAATCGCGCGGGGCTCAATCCGGTGAGGCGGACCGTCACGCTGTGTGGCTTGCAGCGAACCATCTTGAACCAAAGCTCAGCCCGTTCGATCCGTTTGCCACATTGGATGAGATTCAGCGTCTGGTGCCGAGCTATAACGTCTCGCGCCTGGAGTTACTGGCGGGAATGGACCAGCAGGAGAAGCTTGATCTGGTTCAGATTCAGCCGACGGCCTCACGCCGCGATCTTGTTCTGCCGGCTGAGGACACGCTCTTTACTTCCGGGACGCTTGGGCGCTACAGCGATATGCTGAAGGCGATCGTCGAATCCCGCACAACACCAAACCCCGCGGAAACAGCGGCGGATTAGCACTTTTTTGGAAGGCCCGATGGAAGTTAGCATTTGGATCTTTTTACTGTTAAGCGTGCTGAAGGTCGCCGTCGTCACGGTGATCACGCTGATGGCGGTTGCTTATACAGTATTGCTGGAGCGCAAGCTGGTCGGACGCATCCAGAATCGCTGGGGACCCAGCCGCGTTGGTCCATTCGGCATGTGGCAACCAATGGCCGACGGTCTGAAGCTCTTCCTCAAAGAAGACCTGATGCCAACCAACGTCTATAAGCCGCTATACATTCTGGCGCCGCTCATCGCGCTGACCTGCGCGCTGATATCGATCTCGGTCGTGCCCTTCGGCAAAGAGATCTACTACAAAGGCGTCGACCTCTTCCAGATCGCCGATCTGAACATCGGCCTGCTGGTCATTTTAGGCATCACCTCGATTGGCGTGTACGGCATCGCGCTTGCCGGATGGTCTTCGAACAATAAATATTCTCTAATGGGTGCGCTACGCGGCAGCGCGCAGCTCATCAGCTATGAGCTTGCGCTCGGACTGTCTCTCGTAGGCGTCGTAATGCGCGCCGGTTCGTTGCGCCTGCGCGACATCGTAAATATCCAGGCGACACACGGCCTGCTCTCATGGAATGTCTTTGGCGGACTGCAGTTTGTCGCCTTCTTCATCTATCTGATGGCGGCCTATGCCGAGACCAATCGCGCACCGTTCGATCTGCCTGAGGCCGAGAGCGAACTGACCGCCGGCTACCACACCGAATACAGCTCGATGAAGTTCGCCATGTTTTTTATGGCGGAATACGCGAACATGATCACGGTCAGCTGCGTGGCGACGCTGCTTTTCTTCGGCGGATGGTCGAGCCCCTTCGGCGATTTGCTGCCCGCATGGGGCGGACCTGTCGTGCAGGCGCTGCTGCCGGTCTTCTGGTTTGTATTAAAGGTCTTTTTCTTCCTTTTTCTTTACATCTGGGTGCGTGGCACACTGCCGCGCTTCCGTTATGACCAACTGATGCGTTTTGGCTGGAAGTTTTTGTTACCTCTGGCAATTGCCAATATCATTGCGACGAGCCTGTGGCTGGCTTTTCGCGCAGCATAGGGTGCACTGAGCTTCTCTACCCGAACGCTGATTTACAATTTGTTTCTTCACCGTTCCTTTCGCGAAAGAGCATGCATCTAGTTCTGTTTCTCATCTTCGGCGGATTATGTGTTGCGGGAGCGTTGAATCTCCTGCTGCAGCGCCACCCTATCAACAGCGCGCTTTCGCTGATTGTGGTGATGACGTCGCTTGCCGTGCTGTATCTTCTGCTGGGCGCTGAGTTCCTGGCGGCGGCACAGGTGATCGTCTACTCCGGCGCCATCATGGTGCTCTTCACCTTTGTGATCATGCTTCTGAATGCCGGGAAAGAAGAGCGCACACACGGCAGCAAAGCCGCCTATATCGTCGGCTTTCCCGGAGCGGCAGCCCTGCTCGGCATCCTCACCTATATCTTTCTCAAACAGAGCGACCATCTTGGATCGGCGAAACTGGGCGGCTATCTGGTGACCACAAGCGATCTGAGCCGGGTGCTCTTCCGCGACCTGCTGCTGCCGTTCGAAGTCACGTCGGTACTGATTCTAGTCGCCATCCTCGGCGCGGTTGCGCTGGCGAGAAGGGAGCACTGAGCCAAATGGTCGTCCCGATTGCTTATTACCTGGTGCTGAGCGCTATCCTTTTTTCGATTGGCGTGGCGGCATTCCTGATCAAGCGCAACATCATCTCCATCTTTATGTCGATCGAGCTGATGCTGAATGCCGTAAACCTGACGTTTGTCGCCTTCGCTCACCAGTGGCATCAGGTGAGCGGACAGATCTTCGTCTTCTTTGTAATGGTGGTAGCTGCGGCTGAAGCGGCGGTGGGCCTGGCGATTATCATCGCCATCTTCCGCACGCGCAACACACTCGACGTCGACCACGTGGATTTGATGAAACTATGACCAGTTCCCTGCATCTCTGGCTGATTCCGCTCGTTCCCTTCGCTGGATTTCTGGTGAACGGTCTCCTTGGCCGCCGCTTTCCCAAAGCGCTGGTAACGACGGTGGCGCTCATTGCCACTCTGATTCCGTTTGTGCAGGTGGCAAACATTGCACTGCACTTCAGTTCTTTGACGCTTCCCTACACCGAACAGGTAGCGACCTGGATTACGGCCGGCAATTTCCATGCCGACTTTGCCTTCGCGCTCGATCAGCTCACGCTCATCATGCTGCTGGTGGTCACCGGCGTCGGCTTTCTGATTCACATCTATTCGGTCGGGTACATGGCGGAGGAAGAAGGATACTGGCGCTTCTTCGCGTATCTGAACCTCTTCATGTTCTTCATGCTGACGCTGGTGCTGGCAGAAAACTTCCTGCTGATGTTTGTCGGCTGGGAAGGCGTCGGCCTCGCATCGTATCTGCTCATCGGCTTCTACCTCACGAAGGATTCGGCAGCGAACGCGGGCAAGAAGGCATTCGTCGTCAACCGTATTGGCGACTTCGGCTTCCTGCTGGCGATGTTCCTGCTCATCGCACACTTCGGCACGCTGAGCTTCAGCGAAGTCTTCAACCAGGTGGCGCAGCATCCCGAGTGGCAGGGTGGTTTCCTCACCGCGATTGCGCTGTTCTTGATATTGGGCGCTACAGGTAAATCGGCGCAGATTCCGCTCTACGTCTGGCTGCCTGACGCCATGGAAGGCCCAACACCAGTTTCCGCCCTGATCCACGCGGCGACGATGGTCACAGCCGGCGTCTACATGGTTGTGCGCACGCATGTAATCTTTGACCGCTCGCCTTTTGCATTGAGCACCATTGCCGTCATCGGTACGGCAACGGCATTGTTCGCGGCCACGATCGGCCTCGTCCAGACCGACATCAAGCGCGTGCTCGCCTACTCGACCGTCTCGCAGCTCGGATACATGTTCCTCGCCTGCGGCGTCGCGGCATATTCGTCGGGCATCTTCCATCTGCTGACGCATGCCTTCTTCAAAGCGCTGCTCTTTCTCTCAGCCGGGTCCGTGATCCATGCTTTGAGCGGCGAACAGGACATGCGCGTCATGGGCGGCCTGCGCAAGAAAATCCCCATCACCTTCTGGACGATGACCATGGCAGTCTTTGCCATCTCCGGCTTCCCTCCATTCGCCGGGTTCTTCAGCAAGGACGAAATTCTGTATCAGGCCTTCATCTCGCCGAACGGCCTCGGCAAGATTCTCTGGTTTATCGGATTGTTCACCGCTGGCCTGACATCCTTCTACATGTTCCGGCTCTGGTATCTGACCTTCTTCGGTGAGAGCCGCGCGCAGGCAACAACAGCGCATGACGATCATGGCCATGGACATGGTCACGGCGTACACGAAAGCTCGTGGGTGATGCTCACGCCGCTCGTGATTCTCGCGATCCTCTCCGGCATCGGCGGATGGGTTGGCGTGCCCGAGGCAATGGGCGGTCACGCGGAGATTGCGCACTTTCTCAGTCCGGTAACCGGTGCTGCGCATGAAGCCGCCGAAGGCCGCTCGATGGAATTGCTGCTGGCAGCGGTTTCTGTCACCGTGGCAGTGATTGGCTGGTTCATCGCGCACCTCATGTACTTCGCGAAGCCAGCGCTGCCCGCGCAACTTGCGTCAAAGGTGCGCGGACTCTATTCGCTGCTCCTGAACAAATACTGGGTTGACGAGCTTTATGGGGCTGTCGTCGTCGCACCGCTTCTGCTGATTTCACGCTATGTACTGAAGGGCCTTTTCGATACCGGCGTGATCACCGGTGGCGGTATGGCCATTGGATATTCAGCGCAAGGCTTGGGGGCGCTTGTGCAACGCGTGCAGTCTGGCAATATCCGCTCCTATGCCGGATGGCTTGCTCTGGGTGCAGCCGCTTTGCTGCTGCTGACGTATGTTGGATTTGGAACGCACCTTTTGTTTCGCTAAGGTGCCTTAACGAAAGACTGAATCAGGGAACGTATTCGTGCTGAACGATTCCATCTTATCGACCATTACGTTTGTGCCGACCGTAGGCGCGATCGTTGTTGCTCTACTGCCGAGGCGCGGCAAGCTGATCCAGTGGTTTACGCTGCTGATCTCGCTGCTCACATTTGCGCTCACGCTGCATCTGCCGGCGCACTTTCAATATGGGCAGACGGGCTTCCAGTTTGAAGAAAACCATCCCTGGATCACCAGCCCGAACATCCACTACCACCTCGGCATCGACGGCATCTCGCTCTGGCTGGTCGTGCTCGTAGGCTTCCTTGGGCCCATGGCTGTGCTTGCCTCATGGAAAGTCATTGAGACGCACACCAAGGAGTTCTATTTCCTCTTCCTGCTGCAGCAGACGGCGATGATCGGCGTCTTCGTCTCGCTCGACATGTTTCTCTATTACGGCTTCTGGGAGCTGTCGCTGGTGCCGATGGCCATCCTGATTGCCATGTTCGGGCGCAATCGCGGACCGCAGGCGGCAATCAAGTTCTTCCTCTATACCTTCCTGCCGTCGGCGCTGCTGCTGGTCGGGTTGATCTGGCTTTACGCGAAGACAGGCACCTTCGACTTTGTCGAGACCCAACAGTATCTCTCGCAGAACAGTGGCTCAATTGCGCCCCAGGCGCTCTGGTGGGTATCGCTCGCGTTCCTGGTCGCATTCGCCGTAAAAGTCCCGGTCTTCCCGCTGCATGGCTGGTTGAGCGATGTCTTTTCAGAAGCACCCACGGCCATGGCGATGGTGGTAGCGGGCAAGCTGGGCCTCTACTCCATCATTCGCTTCAATCTCGGCCTCTTCCCTTCGCAGTCACGCGAAGTCGCGCCGCTGATGATTGCGCTGGCCGTGATCGGCATCCTTTACGGCGCGCTGATTGCGCTCGTACAGCAGGACATGAAGCGCTTCATTGCCTTCTCAACCATCGGGCATCTCAGCTTCTGCACCCTCGGCATCTTCTGCTTCACGATCGTCGGACTGAATGGCACGGTCTACCAGCTGCTCAATCACGAGCTTTCCGGCGCGGCAATGCTGATTCTCTTCGGCATCCTCTACGAGCGCTACGGAACCTATGACATGGGCTTATACGGCGGCGTGGCCACAAGACTGCCGCGCATGGCGACGCTCTATCTCATCACCATGCTCTCGTTGATCGGGCTGCCGATACTCAACGGCTTCGTCGGCGAGTTCCTGATTCTCAGCTCCACCTTCGGCGTGCATCCATACTGGGGCGCAGCGGCAACGCTCGGCGTGATTCTGAGCGCGGCCTATATGCTCGGCATGATCCAGAAAATCTTCTACGGGCAGCCATCGCAACTGGTCGCCAACAAAACTGTTCCCGATGTTGTCGCGCGTGAAGGATTCGCCCTTGTCCCCGCTGTCATTCTGATGCTGGTGCTTGGCGTGGCTTCGCCCTACTGGATTCGCGCGATCAGCGGAGCTGTCAGCGGTCTGGCGCAAAACGTTGCGCACGCAACAGCGACCTTTACAACTACTGTGGCGGAGAAGCGATGACAGATACACCGCAAGTATTTCGTATTCTCCCCGAGGTGATTCTTACCGTCGTGGGCGTGCTCATTATGCTCGCCGAGCCGCTGCTCGCCAAGAACGCAAGCCGCAAGCCGCTTGGCTGGCTGGCCGTGTTGGGAACGCTGGCCGCACTCGCTGCCAGCTTTTGGCAGCTGCAGCTGCCCGCGGGAACAGCGTTCTACGGCACCGTCCAGACCGATGCCTTTAGCGTCTTCTTCCATGTGCTGATTGCCGGCATTGTGTTGGCTACGCTGCTGGTAACGCTCGACGCAGCCGATCCGGATGCGGAGAACCTGGGCGAACTCTTTGCCCTCACCTGCTTTAGCGCTGTGGGCATGATGCTGATGACCAGCGGGGTCGAACTGCTCCTGGTCTTCATCGGTCTCGAAATTTCGTCGATCTCGACCTACATCATGGCCGGCTTCCGCAAGAGAAGCGCCAAAGGACCCGAATCCTCGATTAAGTATTTTCTGCTCGGCTCCTTTGCAACGGCCTTCTTCCTGTATGGCATTGCGCTGATCTTTGGCGCGACGGGCACCACGGCGATCCCTGCGGTTGCAGGCCTTCTGACCACGAGCCAGACGCCGCTGCTAGCCACCATCGGCGCGGCAATGGTTCTCATCGGCCTCGGCTTCAAGGTTTCGGCAGTGCCATTTCAAGTGTGGACACCCGATGTCTATGAGGGTGCGCCGTCCCCGGTGGTCGGACTCATGTCCACAGCGCCCAAGGCTGCCGCTTTCGCCGTGCTGCTGCGTATTCTGTACGTCGCCCTTCCTGCTCTGCACAGTCACTGGCAGCCGCTGATCTGGTGGATGGCGGCGTTGTCCATGACCTTCGGCAACCTGGGCGCACTGCGCCAGCAGAATGTGAAGCGCATGCTGGCTTATTCATCCATTGCCCATGCCGGATATCTGCTGGTCGCATTCACCGCGCTCTCGCCGGACGGCATTGCCGCCGCAAGCTTTTATGCCCTGAGCTACGCAACGATGAACGTCGGCATTTTTGCCGTCTTCAGCCATGCAGGCGGCATGGGCGACCGGCTCACCCTCGTCCAGGACTATCGCGGACTTGCCTACCGCTCGCCGCTGCTTGGCGGAGCGCTGGCCTTCTTCCTCATTTCGCTGATCGGCATTCCCTTCACAGGCGGATTCTTCGGCAAATTTTATGTCTTTGCCGCGGCACTCCACTCCGGCATGGTCTGGCTCACGATCATCGGCCTCGTCAATAGCGGCATCGCATGCTACTACTACCTGCGGTTGCTGGTCTCCTCGTATTCAAAGCCGGTGCACAGCGACTTGCTGGATGGCATACCGCCCGTGACTGCACCGTTATTGTTTGCGCTTCTCATCACCGTTGCCACCACGTTGATTCTGGGCATCGTGCCCGGGCGCGTGCTGGCCCTGGCAAAGGCGGGCGCAAACACGTTGTCGCCGTCTACGTCAGTCAGCCCGGATATAACCGCTAGTCAGCAGTAAGATTCAGATCGCGGCGGCTGAAGGTCCACGAAGCCGCCGCAAACCAGACCCCGCCTGCAAGCAGCGTAAGCACCGCATCCACTCCAATCGCCGCACCAACATTGCCTCCGGAGATCGCCGTCTCAAATAAGACGAGAAGCATCCTTCCCGGCCCGATCATCCCCAACTCGCCAATGTAGACAGCCAGCCCCACGCAAGCCACAGACACAATCGACGCGAGGATCTGCGGCAACAAAACCGACCAGAAAACACTCACAGCTCCAGCCCACACGCCAAGCACAAGCTGAGCAAGCGCCATCACAAAAATTCCCTCGAACGAGCTGTGCAGCATCTTCGCCAGCACAATGCCGCTGACTAGAAATCCGCTGACGTAAAGCACCAGCGGCAGCCATGCCGTCAGCAGCAACGAAAACAAATATTGCGGGCGGCTGACCGAGCGCGCCAGCACCATGATGATGCGCCGCGACCGGTGTTCATTTCCAAGCAGCGTGCTTCCCGTCACCGCCACCAGAGCGAGGCCCGCGAAACATTCCTGGTGAAGCATCCACAGCACATCATCCGGGTCCGGCGATCCGCCAACGCACAAGACGATAGCCATCACATAAGGCCAGAACATCAGCATGAGAAAGAGCCAGCGGTTCTGCCAGAGCAAACGCTGCGCAATGAGCCATGCCTTCATCATTTGTCGGGCACCTCACCGTCTCTTGCTTCACCGCTCCACGCGACAAACAAGTCTTCGAGCGTTCGGCGCAACGGGGACACGCTGACGAGTTCCCCGCCAGCAGTCCAGGTCTGCTCAATCAATGCACGCTGCAGCTTCACGGGCACGACGAAGTGCAGAAATCCATCCGTGGACTCACTCAGGTACAGTCGATACGGCTGAAACACCTCTGCGCTGGCGGGTAACCCCTGCGTCACAACCTCTACGCGCCCGCTGTCTTCCAGAAAGGAAGCGAGCGGTCCGTGGCGCAGCATTCTGCCCTTGTCAAGAAACGCGATGCGATCGCAGATGTGCTCAACCTCGGAAAGTTGATGCGAACTGAAGAAGATGCTCTTTCCCTCGTCGCGGGCAGCTCGCAAAAGCTCGCGAACCTCAAGCACTCCCGGCGGATCGAGAGCCGATGTCGGTTCATCCAGAATAAGCAGCTCCGGATCGTTCACCAGCGCCTGCGCCATGCCCAGCCGCTGCTGCATGCCGCGCGAAAAACGCCGTGCATCTTTGCCAGCGGACGAGAGATTCAACTGGGCCAGCAGCGACTTTGCGCGCTCCCGCAATTGCGGATTGCCCATGTCATTAAGCCGCCCGGCTAGCTCCACCGCGCCAGAGGCTGTCCCGGCAAAGTACGTCGGCGAATCGGGCAGAAAGCCGATGCGAGCCCGCGATGCCGTATCGCCAAACGGCCTGCCGAGAATTGTGCCTCCGCCCGCAGTTGGCCGCAGAAATCCCAGCGCTAAATGGATCGCTGTGGTCTTGCCTGCACCATTGGGGCCGAGAAAGCCGAGAATTTCGCCTCGTTCAACGGCAAGCGAAAGGTGGTCGAGTGCCACCTGCGAGCCAAAATGTTTCGTTGCGCCTTGAAATTCGAGCGGGGCAGCCACAGCGGCATTGTCTCACGTGGATTGGATACGGCCGAATTCAGTGAGCGTTATCAGCCTTATCTTCCACTCGCGTCTGATCCGTAATCCAATTTACTTCCCAGGTCTTGCCCCCATCGTCCGAGAAGGACTGCTCAAAATGAGCTGAATTCGGCGTGATCTTTGACCAGATAAACCGAACGTAGACCGCTTTCCCTTTCCAAAGTTCCTGGTCGTAAAACTCGCCCTGGCCATTCTTAAACTCACCGACCATCGGTTGAATCGGCTGGCCCAAAGCCGGGTCCGTGCTGTTCGCCCAATAGATGCTCCACTGATGGGTTTTCGTGTTGTACACCCGCAACGTCAGGCCTTCGATGTGGCCTGTGGGGCTATCGGTTTCAAATTCATTCAGATTGGCGCGGCCGTCCCAGACTTTTCGCGTAACTGACGTGCCATCAAATTGCACCCAGGTTTTGGACCCAACTAAGCGATCCTGCAGGCGCGACAAGTGAATCTTCCAGGTACCGATCTCGAAATCAAAATCGTGTTGTCCATCCCGCTCCGCGCCAGCTTGCTGCGACGCTGTTTCGGAGGAGGCTTGGGTGGTTTGCGAAAGTGCCGGAGAGGGCTGTAATTGTAATAAAGAGCCAACTGCGCCCAACAGAAAGTAGATCCAGATATATCCAGGTAGTTTCATCGTCTCCTCAAGATAAAAGTCTTCATCGCCCGAGAGGAAAACAATCAAGGGGCTTAATCCCTCCGATTCCCAATTCGGGACCGGCCATCCAATTGGTGTTCTGCGCCTCCACGACCCGATACGCTTCATGGAGCCGACCTCTCTGACAGTCAGCAAATTCTAACCACAGATCGGCTCATCGCCTACGGAAACGCGACGAATCGTTTCGCACCATCTTTGTCGCGTCGAGTTCCCGCGGGCTGCGGAATCGAGACCGCGCCTGTGTAAGTCCCCAAAAGGACGCTCCCGCAGACGATGCGCCACCGTTTTGCCACGCGTGATGAAATTTGTCTTCCATCCCACTCGTTCTTTCGATTAACCTCGCTCTACTAATTTATGCATCGAACGATTGTTTTCCTGCTCCTTTTTGCAGTCACCCTGCCTTCCTCAGCTCGCGACTCAGCAGACCATTGGTTTGAAGTGCGCAGCCAGCACTTCGTGGTGCTTACAGACACCAATGAGAAACAGGCGCGCCACATCGCCAGTCAGTTCGAGCGAATGCGCTCCGTCTTTCATCTCATGATGCCAACCGCTTCCGACAGTGCCGGCTCGCCCATCATTGTGCTTGCACTGAAAGACAAGAAGTCCTTCCAGTCGCTTGAACCGGAGGCCTATCTCGCGAAAGGACAGCTTGATCTTGCCGGATACTTCATGCGCGCGCCGGACAAGAACTACATCCTGCTGCGCCTGGATGCACAGGGCGAGCACCCTTATGCGACGGTATATCACGAGTACACGCACTATATGCTGCGCGACGCCAGCGAGTGGATTCCCCTTTGGCTCAACGAGGGGCTGGCAGAGTTCTATCAGAACACCGACATCGAGGAAAAGGATGTGCGGCTGGGCCAGCCGAGTCCGGATGACATTCTCTATCTCCGGCAAAACCGATTGCTGCCCCTCACCACGCTGCTCAAAGTCGACCAGACTTCCCCGTATTATCACGAAGAGCAAAAGGGTTCCGTTTTCTATGCCGAATCGTGGGCATTGACCCATTACATTGAGGTCACCGATCGGCAAAAGGGCACGAATCGCATCTACGACTACGCAAAACTCCTGATCAAGAAAGAAGATCCAGTCGTCGCTGCCCAACAGGCCTTCGGCGATCTGAATCAATTGCAGAAATCGTTGAACAGCTATATCTCGCAAGGCCAGTTCATGATGTTCAAGATCAACACGGTCGTTACCGCGGACGAATCCACGTTTCAGGTTCGCGAGATCCCGACACCCGATGCCGATGCGATCCGTGCCGATGTCCTCGTCTACAACCGGCGGACCAAGGACGCACAGGCCCTGCTCGACTCCACTCTGCGCGACGATCCGAAGAATGCCCTCGCACACGAGACCATGGGCTATCTCAAGTTTCGTGAAGGAGACATACCGGCGGCCAGAAAATGGTACGGCGAAGCCGTGCAGCTGGATTCTCAGAGCTATCTCGCGCACTACTATTACGCCACCATGTCCATGAACGCCGTAAGCGACGGCCAGGATCCGGAAATTGAATCCAGTCTTCGCACCTGCATCAAGCTGAATCCTGCTTTCGCGCCTGCCTATGACGCACTTGCAATGCGCTACTCCCGGGATGCAGCAAAGGCCGGCGAAGCCCACATGTTAAATGTGCAGGCAATCAACCTCGAACCCGACAATCTCAACTATCGTCTGAACGCAGCCTCCGTTCTGGTAAATACCCGGCAATATGACTCCGCCGTGCATGTATTGCAGGCAGCGATCCACGTCGCAAAGACGCCGGACGAGACCGCCCTGGTACAAAACCGTATCGAAGAGATCGCACAGTACCAGGCATCTGTGGCGCAAAATCGTCAGGCCGAAAGCGAGGCTGCTGCGCCGACGGCGACTTCCACCATAATCGATACCCGGACCATGACCATTACAGGCAATGATGGCAGCAAATTTGTCGTCAAAGCCAGCGCCACGCAGGGTGGCCCCAAATATCCCACTGAAGCTCCCACGGGACCGCATCACACCGCAAGAGGCGTCCTGGCTAACGTAAAGTGCTCTTACCCCACTGTCGTAACGCTTAGCGTCAACCCTGGCGGCAATGCGCCGGCCATCTCCCTATATCGCAATGACTTCTCCCAAATCGAATTTACCGCTACGAATTTCACCCCGAAGGGCAACATCAACCCATGCACCGACCTTGAAGGCTTAAAGGCCAAGGTCGAATATGCTGAAGTCTCGGACAAATCCATTGCCGGCCAGATCCTGTCTATCGAACTGAGCAAATAGAGATGAACCATGCACGATAAGTAATTTCTATTTTCAGCATTACTTTTTCTGATACCAGCGACTTCCTTATACGGTCACGATACCCTGTTAGGAGAGAACAACCAGCCAGGTCGAGCTCATCTGTTTTCCGACAGGGATGAGCCACGGTGGGCGCCGGTTATACCCATCCAGAGGAGATGCATGTCCAACGAACTTCGTAGTTTCCTGTCGCTCTCATACGGAGAGCTGGAAGATCTGAACCTGAATGCCAAAGAACAGCGAAAGAACCGCGTAGCCGCCCACAAAATTCAGGAAGAACGCCTGAAGTACCTGACCGATACGAAGGAAATCAAGGCAGTCACCGTGCTCTTCAGCGACCTCGAAGGCCGCCTGCACATGCTCGACTACGACAAGAAGTTCCTGGTCAAGAGCTACGACAACCTCACCTTCGACGGCTCGTCCATCCGTGGCTTTACCGCGCAGCGCGAGAGCGATCTCCGCCTCGGCATTGACTGGAGCGCCTTCTACTGGGGCCCCTCGGACATCTTCGGCACCGGCAAGGTGCTGGTCTTCGGCGAAGTCATCGACAAGCAAGGCACTCCCTACTCCGCCGACATGCGCGGCGTGCTCAAGGGCTTTGCCCACGATCTGCACCAGAAGCACGGCTACACGCTCAACGCCGCCAACGAGATTGAAGGGTTCATCTTCGCCGGGACTGACGCTGAGCGCCGCTTCCCCCAGACCGGCAAATTTGAATACGTAAACACCGGCGGCTACTATCACTCGCTGCCGGGTGACCCGCTCCGCACCTTCATCGACACTACGGCTGAAGTGCAGCGCGCCATGGGCTTCGAGAACGAGAAAGACCACCCCGAAGTCGCGCCGTCGCAGTTCGAAATCAACTACGGCTACGGCGAGGTCATCGCCGCCGCCGACCAGATCCAGCTCTACAAGCTCATCTGTCGCGAAGTAGCCACCAAGATGGGAATGACCGCGTCTTTCCTGCCTAAGCCTGTTGTGGGCGTCAACGGAAGCGGCATGCACACCAACATCTCCATCAGCAAAGACGGCAAGAATATCTTCTGGGACCCCAAGGGCGAAGAGAAGCTTGCGGGCTTTGCCTGGGATTTTGTCGATCGCATCCTCACCCACGGCAACGACATCTGCCTGCTCATGAATTCGAGCGTGAATGCATACCGCCGTCTCGATCCGCACTTTGAAGCTCCGAACCAGATCAAGGCTTCGGCCGTCGATCGCGGCTCGATGGTGCGCATCCCCATCGGCAACGAAAAATCGTCGCGCGTCGAAGTGCGCTCGGTGGCTCCCGATGCCAACCCGTATCTGGTGCTCTATTCGATCTTCAAGTCCGGCCTCGATGGCGACACAGCGAAGATCGACAACCTGCGTCAGGCACAGCGCTATCTGCCCGACAACATCTACACCGCGATTGAAAACTTCCGCAACTCAACCTGGACAACCAAGCTGCTCGGTGAGGATGTAAAGGCCCGCTTCGCCGATCTGAAGCAGGCCTCCGCCGACCGTTGCCCGCGCCTGCTGGGAACATTCGTCAAGGCGCAGGAAGTCCAGTTCCACCACGAAGTCTATAACCAGTTCCTCTGGAACCAGTTCTAAAGCTGTAACTGCGTTGCTGCTCAAAATCGCCCTGGCTTCGGCCGGGGCGATTCTGTTTTGCGTCCATGCGTCCTATTCGGCAATAGTCTTGTTCCGGAGAGAAAGTCCGTCACTCTTACCTTGACATCTAGGGTAGCGCGAGGATACGCTCTTTTTTTTACCCTTGCTGTCTAGGGGTAAGAGCTTACACATGGCAAAGAATGACCTGCAGGGCGCGCTCGATCTCTTGATCCTCAAAACTCTCTCGCAGCTGGATTCCATGCACGGCTATGGCATCGTGATGCACATCCGCCGCGTCAGCGACGAGCTCCTCATCGTGGAAGAGGGCTCGCTTTATCCTGCATTGCACCGGATGGAACAGAACGGCTGGGTGCGCGCCAGCTGGGCCGTTACCGACTATGGCCGCAAGGCCAAATGGTATGCGCTCACGCGTGCGGGCCGCGAACAGCTTGCCAGCCGCGAAAAGAACTGGGCGCAAGTGGTCAAAGGCGTGGACGCGATTCTGCGTTTTGCATGAGGTGAACGATGGCACTCTTCCGAAGAATTCTCTCGCTGGGAAAACGCGCGAGCACGGATCGCGAGATCGATGCGGAGCTGCGCGAACACATGGCCATGTGTATCGACGACAACATGGCGCAGGGCATGAGCCGCGAAGCAGCGGAGCGCGATGCGCGCTCGCGCTTCGGCAATCCCACAGTCGTGCGCGAGCGCGTCTTAGCGGAAGATATTGCACTCGGGCTCGAGAGCCTCTGGCACGATGTGCGGAGTGCCCTGCGCGTCTTCACCAAGAGCCCGGGCTTCGCATTTGTCGTGGTCGCCACG
Source organism: Acidobacteriota bacterium (assembly GCA_013285705.1). Lineage (GTDB taxonomy): Bacteria > Acidobacteriota > Terriglobia > Terriglobales > Acidobacteriaceae > Alloacidobacterium. The sequence goes on along the minus strand of JABDHA010000070.1, from coordinate 3,056 downwards.
CTTGCTCTGGGCATTGGCGCCAATACGGCCATATTCGAGCTTCTCGATGCGGTGTTGCTGCAGTCGCTGCCGGTGAAGAATCCCCGGGAGTTGGCGCAGGTGCGGGTGGTCGATTTGGACAAGGCGCGCGGGGACGTTGCCGGCCCTTATCCAGTGGTTACCAATCCTATCTGGGAGAATCTGCGCGAGGATCACCCGGGCTTCTCCGGAATCGCTGCATGGCACGACGTCGGATTCTCCCGTGATTCGGGTGGCGATGCCCGTTTTGTGAGTGGCCTCTACGTAAGCGGCGAGTTCTTCCGCGTTCTGGGAGTCAGGCCCGTTGCCGGGCGAGTCTTCACTGCGGAGGACGATCGGCCCGGCTGCGGACTGCCGGGCGCAATCATCAGCTATGGTTTCTGGCAGCAGGAGTTCGGTGGCCGCCCGGCACTGGGTCAAAAGCTGAGGCTCAATGACAAGACCGTGGATGTCATCGGCATCACGCCGGCGAACTTCTTCGGGGTGGCCGTTGGCGACAACTTTGACGTAGCCGTTCCCATCTGCGCGCAACCTTATCTTGAAACGAAGAACCTCCTCAATTCGAGCACCAATTGGTGGCTTTCTGTCATTGGCAGGCTCGATCCTGCATGGTCTGTACAGCAGGTGGCAGCGCATCTTGGAGCCACCTCGCGCGGCATCTTCGCGTCGACACTTCGGGCGGATTATCCCCCGGAGAGCGTGAAGGATTGCCTCGCGTTGAAGCTCACCGCCGAGCCTTCGGCGGCAGGCGTATCCATGCTGCGCGAGATGTATTCCGATCCCCTGCGGTTTCTACTCGGGATCGCAGGCCTGGTGCTCCTGATAACCTGCGCCAACCTCGCCAGCTTGATGCTGGCCCGGACGACCTCGCGCGAGCGAGACATGGCCGTGCGGCTGGCCATTGGCGCCGGACGGTGGCGGTTGATCCGGCTGGTGCTGGGGGAGAGCCTGCTGCTGTCGATTGCCGGGGCTCTGGCCGGCGCGGCGCTGGCTCAGGCGTTGAGTCGCGCGCTGTTGGGGTATCTAGGTACTTCTCTCGACTTCAAGCTGGACTGGCGCCTTTTTGCCTTTCTACTGGGGATCTCGCTGCTCACATGTCTGCTTTTCGGGTTGGCTGCGGCGCTGCGGGCTTCCCGTACATCTCCGGGTGCGGCGATGAAAGCGGGAAGCCACGGCATGACGGCAAGCCGGGGACGGCTGGGCTTTCGCGGCGCGCTGGTAGTGTCGCAGGTGGCTCTCTCCCTGGTGCTGCTGTTCTGCGCACTACTGTTTACTCAGAGCCTCCGTAATTTGATGATCGACGATCCCGGCTTCCAGGCCGAAGGTGTGCTGATCGCGAGATTGGACTTCAAACGCCTGCAAATCCCTCTCGATCAGCGTGCCGCATTCCAGCGCCAGTTGCTCGATAGCATACGCTCCATTCCCGGTGTGGAGGATGTAGCCAACACCAATATCGTGCCGCTGGGCGGCGAGGGGTGGAGCAACGCAGTGTGGGTCGACGGTCATGACTCGACCCTGCGGCAGGACTCGGACTTCAGCAGCATCAGCCCGGATTACTTCAATACGCTGCGCATTCCGATGGTTGCCGGGCGCGATTTCAATGACCACGACACCAGCCAATCCCCACGTGTGGCCGTCGTCAACGAGGCATTCGCAAAAAAGCTTGGGCTGGGCGCCAACCCGATTGGAGCACGCTTCCGGCGTGAGGCTACTCCGTCGAGCCCCGAGCTGATTTTTCAGATCGTCGGCCTGGTAAAGGATACGAAATACCGCGGCATCCGGCGGCCCATCGATCCAATTGCCTATCTCGCGCTCGCGCAGGATAGGGACGCGGGCAATCGCATGAAACTGCTGGTCCGATCCAGGCTGCCGATGGATGCAACAGAACAGTCGATCCGCCGCACCTTGCACGACGTAAGCTCAGCAATCAGTTTTAACTTCGATGGCCTACAGGATCAGATCCAGCAATCACTGCTCGCCGAGCGGCTGCTGGCCACGCTCTCAGGATTCTTCGGCGCGCTCGCCGTGGTTCTTGCCATGACAGGTCTCTATGGCGTGATGTCTTACACGGTGACCCAACGGACGACCGAGATCGGCATTCGCATGGCTCTTGGCGCGCAACGCACTGAGATTACAACCATGATTCTTGGCAAGGCCGCGACGCTGCTGGCGGCTGGGTTGGTGGTGGGCGCGGGCTTGTCTCTCGCGGCGGCTAGCGCCGCCGGCGCGCTTCTCTTCGGATTAAAGCCGCGCGATCCGGCCACTCTCGCCGGCGCCGCCCTGCTGCTCGCAGTGGTCACTGTAGTGGCCAGTCTTGTTCCATCAATCCGTGCGGCAAACGTGAACCCCATCGACTCTCTCCGTACGGAGTAGGCGAGGCGAGTTAATCCCCTTCGCGCCCCAAAATTTCGATGAGTGCATCATCGGCAATGTGCTCAACGAGCGAGCATGGGTGAGTGACTCGCCCTGAAGTCAACAGTTGAGCCAAGGGTCACTTATCCGGAAAGGCGACTATTGGCCAAGCGGCGAGAAGCCTGTTCTAACCAGGCCTTCGCCGCCAGCCTCAGCTGTACCTCGCGCATGAGGATCGTCAAAACTTCAACCTCTTATTTCGCCTGCGCCAGCTCTGCAACAACGGCCGCAATTTTATCGAGTGTCTCAACCCAGCCCTCGAATTGACCGCTCTCTTTTGCGCTCTCCATGGGTTCATTTCCAATCAAGGTGAGCTTCGTCTGGCCGTTCCCGAGATCCTCAAAGATGACCATGTCGTACGTGCCGTCGATGGACTCAGGTTCGATTCCTAACTCCTCAAGCTCAATCTTGTTTCCCTGCGGGTCGGAGAAGTACATGGAGTAAACAATCTTCTCGTGCAGAACAATCTCGTGGTATTCCCCGCCGTTCCAGCCCTCCTGGCCATCCGGCATTCTCATGCAGTAGCGAAATTTTCCTCCCACGCGAAAATCAATCTCGCAAGCGGGGCAGCTAAAGCCTTTCGGCCCCCACCACTGCATCACGTATTTCGGGTCGGTCCACGCCTT
>JABDHA010000069.1 GCA_013285705.1 Acidobacteriota bacterium | reverse complement strand
AATCCTGCTGATGGCAGCCGATCAGCAAAACACACCGGAGTTGTTTCCCCGACCCTCAACCGACAAAGAATCCGGCTCATTTCTGCCGTGGATCATTGCCGGCGTAGTGGTGGCGGTGGGGGTTGGGCTTCTTTTTCTGTTCGGCGGGCAGAAGGCGTTGCCTTCCAACCCAGGAGGGGCTGCTCTGGCCCCCGCCGATGCCTATGCGGCCAGTTTGCCAATTACCGACCTGAAAATGAGCGAGTCCAGCAACTTTGCCGGAGGGAAAGTGACGTATGTCGATGGTCATATCGCCAACAACGGCGACAAAACCGTCGCAGATGTCAGGGTGCAGGTGGGTTTCCGCGATTTCGGAAATCAGCTGGTGCAGAAGGAAACCATGCCGATGACCCTCATCCGGATGCGTGAACCCTATGTGGATACGCAGCCGGTCGGCGCAGATCCTGTGAAACCGGGTGAGCAGCGCGACTTCCGGCTGGTGCTGGATCAGGTGGCGAAAGACTGGAATGGGCAATATCCGGAAGTGCGCATCATCCAAGTCTCATTCAAGTGATAGACAAGTAAGATTTACCGTACCTTTCTCCGTATCTTCTTCATCGAGAAGTTTTTTCCCAATCCAAAGCGAAAACTGCTCTCTTCTCCCGCTCTAAAAGCTCTGTAGCGTCGGCAAATTTTCCGCCTTCAGAGAGTTTAGACAATCCAACTTGCTGAATCTAAAAGGTATGAGGATTTTTCCATGTCATGCGGGGGCAGTTTGGCATGCCAACTGCTCATACTTCCTGCGTACGGGACGCTGCGCAGCATCCGGAGTGTGTTCTAGCGAGTTGTTACGAAGGAATACAAGACGATGATGAAAAAAATGACAAAGAATAATCCCGATCTTCGAATGGTTGCTGCGTTGGTTCTGGCAGCAAGCCTGGGAATTCCAGCATTTGCGCAGTCAAGCCCATCGAATCAGTCCTCCCCAACCCCAAACGCCCAAGTGCAGACAGGTGCTTCCGCAAGCGGTATGTCGAACGGGATGAATCCGAACGACAACAGCACGTATGCAACCGGACAGCCTCTCCCGACCAAGTCGAACGAGGGCTTTTGGGGTCACATGAATCCGTTCGCCCGTAAGAAGTGGGTAAATCGGCAGCTGAGCCCGGTAAAAGACCGGCTGAATGAGCTTGATCAGCTGACTGCCAAGAACGCCAACGATATCAAGGATGTCGACTCCAGGGCGCAGGCGGGTATCCATCAGGCACAGAGCACCGCCGACCAGGCGAACCAGACTGCCCAGAGCGCCAGCAGCACGGCAAATCAGGCTCAGACGGTAGCCACACAGGCGAGTGATCAGACGGGCAAGCTGAACACGACGGTAGCTGGATTGGATCAGTATCAGAAGGTGAATGATACCGAAATTCACTTCCGGGCAGGTCAAACCGCTCTGAACGCCAAGGCGAAGGATGCGCTGGACCAGATTGCAACTCAGCTGCAAGGGCAAAAGGGCTACATCGTAGAGGTAGAAGGGTATTCTCGGGCACGCGGGCAGGCTGGTATCCAAAGCTCGCAGCACATGGCGGATGCCGTGGTTCGCTACCTCGTTACCGAACATCAGATTCCGGTCTATCGCATTCACCAGGTTGCGATGGGCAACGCCAAGATCGAAAGCGCAGATGGTGGGGCTACCAGCGGTAGTGTGGTACGCGTATCCACGATGCAAAACAGTTTAGCGGCCTTGAACTCGTCTTCCTCGAATGCGAGTTCGCCGATTGGTGCGACGCAGCAGTCTTCCGCGCAGCCCTCCCCTCAGGGTGCTGCGTCGCAACCAGCGGGTCAACCACAACAATAATTAGAAAAGGTCCGCAACCAAGCTCTCACACAACGAGAGAACCAAGGCAGATTGGCCCCTCCCCCGAGGGGCCCTTTTTTTTGCCCCTTACAAGGCAGTTTCTTTGAACTGACCCCAGACGAAAAGAACTTCGCTCGTCCCCAACTGACAACCGGGAGCTGGCGGCACAGATGGTATTGGAGTGCGGTCTATGGCTTAAGGCTCGATGCGAGTGCTTTCAAACGCCCTTGAGTCATCGCCGTTCTGCTTCCTGACGTCATGTTTCAGGCATAGCGCCGCTGTCTCCGGTGCAGGAGGGGAATCAGCAGCGAGCTATATGTATCTGCTACTGCGGGGACTGCGACGCTGGTGGGGCAGCGGTGGCTGGTGCGGGCTTTTTCTTGCGCTTCGCCGGTGTAGTCTTGGCTGGGCCGTCATCTACAACGGTTGTCGCAGGTGGAGGGGCGGGATGGGCTGCTGCAGCCTGCTGAATGGACGCTTGCAGCTTGACGACTTCCGTTTCGGTATTTTTTGAGGCGTTGAGGATGGCGTTAGCAAGATCGGTACGACCGGATTCAAGCTTGCTGAGGGCCGAGGAGAGGCTGGATATCTCATTGGGGGGAGCAGCCAACTCGGCTGTCTCCGAGATGCGCAGCAGGACGTCATACAACGCGTCAATGTTGCGATAGACGGGAAAAACGGCAGAGACCGATGCGGGAGCAGCGTCGGCAGTCGACAGCAAACCGGGCAAGGTGCCGCTTAGATCGCGCTGGATCGAGTCGGCGTTCTGCTGCGTAGCTGAACGTACTTCGCCGGGAGCTTTCCATCGGGAGATATTCAGACCCACGATGGTCTGGCTGATTTGGCTGAGCGTGGGATTTAGCAATTCTGATGGCTTTGGCGCAGCGGGTGCCGACTGATTCGATGAAGCTACGGGGGGAGCCGCAGTCTGACAGTACGCTATGGAGAGTGAGAGCGGAAGAGCAATTGAGCAGACTCCCACGAAATGTCGCATGGAACTAGACTTTACAGAGTACATATAGAAATTCTCGATGTGTACAACAGCATAATAGTTGCTGGGGTTAGAAATAAAACCGTTTAGATTTTGCTGGCGTACGAAAGTGAAGAGAGATGAGTTTGACGAAATGTCAAACGTAAAAGAGAATAGTAAAGAAAGCATTCCTTATGTGGGCCTGTGGCGCAGCTGGGAGCGCGCTTCCATGGCATGGAAGAGGTCATCGGTTCGATCCCGATCAGGTCCACCAACAAATCAATAACTTAGCGGCTCCCCCTCTTCCGACTTGGTAGCATTTGGTAGCAAATTTTCAAAACCCTGCTGCAAAGGGGTTTGGAAATCACCTGCGCTCCCTCCTCTCCTCGAATGTGCGGTCTGCCGAAACTTCGGTCTTGCCGTTCCCGAATCTCATCTTTTTCTCAACGGATCGGGGTGCTTCTTTCTCCCTGCTCAACGCCGTGCCGTGAGGCTTTGGACTCTTCTTCAACTCGCGATGAATCGAGTCAATCGTCCCTCGCACGCCGGCCGGGATTTCCTGCATGTAAATGTCGGTGGTGGTTGCTGTGCGAGAATGTCGCAGCACACCCTGCACGTCCTTAACCGTTCCCTTCCTCCGAGCCAAGGTGGCAACTGTCCTCCGGATCACTTGAAACGTGAGCTTCGGAAGGTTTAGCTTGCGGGCGAGCTTATGAAGCACCCGCTTGCGATAGTTGTCGGTATCGAGAAACCCGCCCTCTTCGTTCGCCAGGATGAAGGCGTCCGGAGAAGAATCCGGACATTTCTCCCGCCACTTCTGAAGGTCATCCGCGAAACTCCTTGGGATATGAATAACCGTGAGACTCTTCTTGGTCTTTCCCCAGGAGCGGATCTTTCCCTTGTAGACGGTTTCCATGATCTCCAACGTAGAGGCTTCATAGTCGAAGCACTTCCACCGAAAAGCGAGCAGTTCGCTCGGTCGCAGCGCATTGGTCATATCCAACTCCAGCGGCATGCGATCCCGCGGAGTCAGTTCTACAAGAGCGAGGCGAAGTTGATCCCAGGTTAGGACCGTCTTGTCCGTCTCAGGAAGATGAGCCGGAACTTTGACCTTGCGAGCTGGATCTTTCGGAATGAAGTCTTGATCGACTGCCTCTGAAAAGATGGTCCGCATGTATGCCCGAATCTGAATCACTCTGTCTCTCGATCGAGTCTTAGCCAGCTTGTTGAGATGTGTCTGCTTCAGTCGACGAAGATGCCTGTCATAATGTGAGTCACTTTTCATCTCTTGTATGCTTGCCGTCTCAGATTCAATCGTCTCGAGTGATCCAAGAAACTGAACAAATGCAGCAAAACCGCTCTACTGAACAGGACCGAAGAGGAGAGGGCATTTCCTCAATCTGTTCAAACTTCGTTTTTATATCTTTGGAGGTGAACTGCCGCCCCTCTGACACGAGAAGGGAATCAGAGTTCGTGTTTTTTAAATCGGTCGACCAGATGGTCGCAGGCGCGCACGGTGATGGCCATCATGCTAAGCGTAGGGTTCTGGCAGCCAGAGGAGACGAAACACGCTCCGTCCATGGCGAAAACATTCTTCACATCGTGCAACTGGCAGTACTGGTCGGTGACCGAGGTCTTCGGATCATTTCCCATGCGCGCCGTGCCCAGTTCGTGGATCGCCATGCCCGGCTCGGCCACTGCTGACCGTATCTCGATATTTTTTGCGCCTGCGACCTCCAGCATCTCGGCTGCGGTTGCAGCAGCGTCTTCGTGCAGAAGCCTCTCGTTTTCTCCATGCGTCATGGAGATGTGCAGTGCCGGAATGCCCCAGGTATCTTTCAGATTGGGATCGATCGAAACAAAGTTCTCATCGCGGGCCAGCGATTCGCCAAAGGCTCCCAAATTGATCCGGTATGATCCCGTCTTCACCGCCTGCTTGTAAGCTGCGCCAAAGCCCTCAGCCTCGAAGTTAAACACCGCTCCGGCTCCGCCCTGAAAGCCATACCCGCGGATGAAGTTCGGCTGCCGTGTCGCCTTCGACGTGTTGCGATAGCGAATGACATATATCCCATTGGCACGATGCGGTCCGCTGTACGGGTCGGGGGCGTTCGTGAACTGCGGCAGCTCGCCGGCTGCTCCCGCGCCTGTCGAGTGGTCCATCAGCCCACGGCCAAGCAGTCCGCTCGAGTTCCCAAGTCCAGTCGTGTGGCTACCGCTCGACGAGTTCAGCAGAATGCGCGTCGACTCCAGAGCTTGGGCACACAGGATCACTATCTTTGCGCGGATCGACTTCGTCTGCTTTGTCTGGCCGTCGATAAACGACACGCCCCGCGCCAGGTTCGTCGCCGGGTCCATATCGATGCTTGCCACCACGGCGTTTGTAAGCATCGTGCACTTGCCGGTTTTCAGCGCATCCTTCACTGTGGTGAAGGGGCTGCTGAAATATGAATACGAGATGCAGCCGCGCTCGCAGGTACCGCAGTAGTGGCAGGCCGAACGGTCATTGTGCGCCTCTGTCAGTATCGCCGAACGCCCGATCGTCACCGTTCTGCCATAATTCTTACCCACCACGTCCCTAAAGTGGACTTCACCGCAAGTCATCTTCATCGGCGGCAGAAAATGCCCGTCCGGCAGTGCTGCATTGCCCTCTGCTGCGCCACTGATGCCCACATACTGCTCAACGAGGTTGTAAAAGGGAGCAAGATCTTGATAGGAGATGGGCCAGTCCTGCCCGTAGCCGTCGAGGCTCGCCGCCTTCAAGTCGAGATCGCTCAGCCGATAGCTCTGCCGTCCCCAGCACAGCGTTCGTCCGCCGACGATCCGCATGCGTTGCCAACTGAACGGCTTGTCCGCCGGAGTGCTGTACGGGTTCTCGAAGTCGTCGACGAACCAGTCGTAGTTGTACTCGGTGCACGCGTAGCACTGTGTCTGTACCGGCCGCGTCTTGCGCCAGTCCCCGGCTCCGGCTATGTTCCGGTATTTCAGCTCGAAGACCGGCTTGTGCTCGGTAAACTCCCGCGGCGAAACATTGCGCCCCGCCTCCAGCAAAGCAACTTCAAGACCGGCTTCGGCCAGCCGTTTTGCAGCCCAACCCCCGGTAGCTCCTGAACCCACTACAATTGCGTCATAACTGCGAGTCAGCGGATCTTTTAAAAACATCACTCTGCGCGGTCTCCTGTCTAACTGGCCTTATGTTCGCCCGGTTGATGCTCGCAACCGGTAAATGTGCCGCGCGCCGCCCAACCGTCCCAGCCCTGTTCCTTCAGGCCCACGGGCGAGCTGTAAAAGGCACTCACAATCCACCGCTTCATCACCATGAAGTGCTGATAACCGGCGAAGACTCCCTCTGTCCCGCCCCAGCGCGGGTGTGTATGTGGCCACGCCACCAGGTTCAGGAAGTCTAGCTTCTCGTTGGGGGTCAGGTTCACAAAGGTCGCCTTGTAGCGCTCTTGCGCGCCGGTGTCGAACCATGCCAGCGAATCGAGGAACTCCTTCTGTACTGTCGCCGGCTCGGACGAGAGCACCAGATCAAGGAAGCGGTTCACCAACGCCGCCTTCGCGCCCGGCGTGTCTGTGGCTGGAATGATCGCATCACTCAGCGCTGTCAGAGTCTCATTCTGTTGCGCGTTGAGAAAGACAGTCGCCCAGTCTGCCCGCTCCAGTTCGACGAACGCGTCTTCACCAGCGGCAAAGATCCGCGCTCCCGCGTGCGGATTCACGGCCACCACACCCATGGCCAGTAACGAATTGCGTAGCAGCTCGCGTCGATTCATAGGTTGCTAGCTATAGTACTAGTCCGCAATGCAGGCATGCACATACTAGGGCTTACTGATGTGAATCATTTCCAGCGATTGCGGATCGGTGGGCAGCTCCGTTTTGCCAGCTGGAAATTTGTTTGCGCTCAGAATATACGCGAGAGCCTCGGCCGTCTCTTTCGTGGTCAGCGTTCCCGGATCCATGGCCGGCATCATGACAATGGTTTTCATAAACAAATCGGCGACCGTCTGCCCGGTCCAATTATTCAAGAACACGGTGCCAGCCAGTGGAGAATTCGGACCCTGTCCCTCGAGCGCATCTCCGTGACACATGCTGCACTGATCCTGATAAATAGCCTTGCCATGCTGAGCCTGCACTGCGGTATAGACGCCATTCCGTATCGAGGTCTCGTGAGGAGCAGCCTGCGCAAAAAGCATTTGCTGCAGTAGTCCGACGGTCAGCAGTTTGCCAAGTCGTCGGGATGTTTTAGCCAGACTCATAGATGCCTTTGTACACCAATCGTAGCCCAATTCCCCCGTCTCCTATAGAAATAAGGGTTTGCTCCTTGCTCGATGTGGATCAATGGATGGCATCCCCGATACAGTGATGAGCCAGCCTCCTCAGGATAGAGGCTATGGCACCTGATCCTATCCAACGCGAGTGTGCGAATCCTGTTTGATATCTCGGTGTAACTGAGTCGGGATTTGTTAATGTCGCGGAGCGTCGCTTTGACGCTTACACCGGAATAAATACCCATACCAATGTGTTTCTCACAAAAGGGGCATAGCTCTGTCTCGATCGTCAGACCTAAAGTGCTCCAGGACGTTCCTGTGAAACCGGAAGGGAATCAATGATGAATGGGAAGATTGGATTTTTGAGTATGCCCCTGTCAGGGCACCTCAATCCGATGATCGCACTCGTACGCCGCCTGCAGGCGCGGGAACTAAACCTTTTCTATTGTGCAGGTTAGTTTGTTGGTAAAGATTCGTCTGCGATGTGTCATATGACTGAATGAACCTTATAGGCGATCGCCCTACTTGTCGGGATAATTTGGCGGCGCGGGCCGGACTCGAACCGGCGCATGAAGGTCGAATAGACCTCTCCCTTACCCCTTGGGTACCGTGCCATGTTGAAATTGCCGAATAGTGAGAAAAATGCCGATGACGATCATGGGAATCGTTAGAAGCTGTCCCTTACTCATCCATCCCCAATACACCGGCTGTCCAAAGTCCGGCTCACGCCAGAACTCATCGACAAAGCGGCCTATACCGTATGCGATGCACACTACGGTGGTCGTCAGTCCAGGCCTGGTGGTCCTTCCATACACCCATTGCCCAACCATGAAGACAAGCACGCCTTCGATCAGACAGGCATAGAGCTGGCCGGGGTGCCGGGGAACATTAACACCGTGGATCAGTGGAGCTTGAGGAAAGATAACAGACCACGGGACAGTCGCAGGTCGTCCCCAAAGCTCTCCATTGATGAAGTTGGTGATACGTCCGAAGGCGATGCCGAGAGGGCCAGCGGCTGCGGCGGTATCTAGTAGTCGTAAGGGATCGACGTGGTGTCGGCGTGCGAATATCCAGAGCGCGAGAACGAGGCCGAGGATGCCTCCATGACTGGCCATGCCATACGGCGAAGACCTCCAGAGGATGACGCATTACATCTTGAGCGTTGTAGAAGATGCAATAGCCCAGTCTGCCACCAGCAAGCACTCCGAATGCAGAGCAGGTGATAAGTGCTGGAACCTGATCGACCGGAACTGGCAAACGTCCCTGTCGCGCCCAGCGCGAAAAGAGCCATGCGGCAAAGAGGATGCCTGCTGCATAGGACAATCCATACCAGCGAATACCAAACTTCTCGGAGAAATGGATGGCCCAAGGATCGAGGTTATCGACCCAGTAGTGCCCTTGCGTCGGTGGAAGCAGATTCATGTGGGTGTGCTGTATCCGAGGTTTCAGAGAACGTTCGGTTTGATCGCAGCAATCGAGTCGGGACCAGTCTTTTCGGCAGGCTCTCGTGCGCTCCAGATTCTCAGGGCGATGAGATAAACAAACAGGACACATCCCAGCGGCAGAGCAAGGCGATCAATGTCGAGTTTCAGCAGCTCCGCCCCGCCTAGACCGAACGAGAACACTACTACGAAAATCCCCAATGACCGCGAATGCGCGTAGGGCACGCCGTCCTCCTGCAATGGCTTGGCTCTGCGTGCGAGAAGCCAGATACCCGTCCGTCCCATCCACCATGATCATGCCCGCAGAGAACATTAGACCGAGAATCCAGGGATTGATATCAGCAGCCAAAACCAATGCGGAGAGCTGGCTTGCCGTCTCAAAACCCGCACCGAAGAGGATGCCAAGGAGCAAAGGGCTGGTTCGGCAATCCGGGAGAATCCACGATGGCAGTGTGTAACGGGCTTTCTCAAACGCCATAGATTGATCGCGCCGAGCAGGATCAACAACCACGGAGCGTAGGGTCCAACAGTGCGTGCGAGCAGACTGCCTACTCCAACGGCCAGCAGCGTTACCAAAATTCCATGCCCGATGGCGAAGAGAACTCAGTTCCACCGTGAGGGCCGAATCCGGGATAGTCCATCGACGACGGCAAGGGTGAGAAGTGCCGAGTGCGTCACTTGTCCCCTTTCTCATCATCCCGGTAAGCGGCCAGCCGGTGGGTATTGAACTCTCGGGGCAGAGGGAGCAATCGGTCCGCAATCTTTGATTGCTCGGCCCAATCGGCCAGCATCTCGTATTGCGTGGCTTTCGCACGACCGGACACGAGTTCTTTCTCTATGGACTCTGCTCTCAGTGTAATCACTGAACAGCGGTGGGACCGAACTTGTAGAAGCAGAGTCAGTAGTGTCGGGATAAAATCTTATCGTATAGTGGTCTACCTTATCCGCCGAGGAAAATTTGTCACACACCACCAAAAGTAGAGCCAAGATGGTCTCACGCGCACGACGCATCAAGGGTCAGGTCGAGGCTATCGAAAGAGCGCTTGAAGGAGACGGCGAGAGCGAAGACATTCTGCAACTTGTCGCCTCCTGTCGTGGTGCTCTGAACGGGCTCATGGCGGAGCTGATCGAGGGCCATCTGAAGTTCCATGTTCTCCCTCCAGGGGATAAAGCCTCTCCCTCGCAGCTGGAGGCTGCTGAGGAGCTGATGGCGGTTGTGAAGCGTTATTTCAACTGACGGCTTCTCCCTAATGAGATACATCCGGTCATTGCCCGTAATGAGGGCTCGTACGAAAGCAAAGACGAGTAGACCTATCTACACCCAGGAGAGTATGACCAGCATCATCGTTACAGGCCCGTGGGTTGAATTCTGCACACCATCGGACTTCCTCAAGCATGGACTGCGACTTGTTCTTTGGTTGCGGCGCTCTCCTTATTTCTGGCCGGAAGCAGGCGGGTAGAGTTCAGAATGAATGTCAGCTCTGACGCCACATGGATGAAGGTCGCCAGCAGCGGATTGAGTAATCCGAACGCAGCCAGCCCAATCCCGATCGTGTCCACAATCAGAGTCCCGTAGAAGTTTTGCAGAATGATTCGCCTGCAATTCCTGGCGATGCGAACCGTTTCCACGAACTTGCTCAGATCGTTGCCGATCAACACAACATCCGCGCTCTCGCGGGCAACATCCGTGCCAGCTCCCATAGCGACGCCAACAGTCGCCTCGCTCAGGGCCGGAGCGTCGTTGATGCCGTCTCCCAGCATGGCGACTATGCGGCCCTTCTTCACCTGCTCCGTGATAAAGGCAGTCTTTTGCTCAGGCAATAATCCGGCATAGACCTGCACGATGCCAAGCTGATCGGCAATCCTCTCAGCCGTTGCCTGTGCGTCTCCAGTAAGCAGGATGACTTTGATCTTCATCTCGTGCAGTGCGCTGACGGCGGGCGCGGAGCTGGGGCGCAACCGATCCGTGATCGCCAGAGAGCCGAGATAGTGACCGTTCCGCGCAACAAAAACCTCGGTCCCGCTGTTTGCCTTCGGCTGTTCGGCTACAGCGATGCCGAGTTCCGAGAACAGTGCGCGATTCCCAACGACAACAGGTTCACCACGGTCGGACGCGACGATGCCACGGCCAATCCGGTACTCGAAGGATTCGGGTGCCGCTGCTTGAATACCTTTCCCCTCGGCGTAACGGACGATGGCGCGGCCAAGAGGATGTTCGGAGTTCCACTCTGCGATGGCTGCGGCTTCGAGCAGAGTGTGTTCCGATATGCCGGGTACAGTATGCACCTCATCCACCACAGGAATGCCAAACGTCAGAGTTCCGGTCTTGTCGAGGAAGACGGTGTCCAATTGACCGAGGGCTTCGAGATAAATGCCACCTTTGATGATCGAACCATGACGTGCTGCCCGCCCGATGGCTCCTAGAATCGCCAGCGGTGTGCCTGCTGCGATGCCGCACGCACCGGCAACAATAATCACCGAGATCGTAGACCGGAGGTTGTGGGTGATGAGGAAAGTCAGAACAGCCGCGCCAAGCGCAAAATAAACCAAGTATCCGGCCAGCCGGTCGGCTGTCTTCTGAATGGGAGCGCGAGAGCGCTCCGCATTTTCGACCGCTTCGATGATCTTTCCGAAGGTCGTTTCCTTGCCGAGACGTTCCGCGCGAACCTGAAGCGTTCCCGCCTGATTCAGTGTTCCTGCGTACACCTGACTTCCAATCGACTTCTCGCTTGGCATCGGTTCGCCGGTGATAGCTGCCTGCTCCACAAAGGAGTGGCCGCTGACCACTTCGCCGTCCACAGGAATCTTGCTGCCTGGGCGAATGAGGACGACTTCGCCAGGGAGGATGGACTTGGTATCGACCTCAACTATCTGGCCGTCTCTCAATACGCTGGCCTTCTGAGGAAGAAAGTCGAGCATGTCTTCAATCGCTTTGCGACCTCGCCCCACTGTCAAACCTTCGAGGATTTCAGCGGCCAGCACGAATGTGGTGATGACCAGCGCCGTGAAGAACTCGCCGATGGCAAGCGCAGAAACGAGCGCGATGGTCATCGACAGCTCCATGGTCATGCGGCGTTCGAGGATGTTCTCGAAGGCTTCTTTGAAGATGGGATAGCCGCCTGTGAGGGTCGCGGCGAGACCGATCACGCTGACTCTGTGAAACGGCTCCCAAAGATGAAACCAGACCGCGGCGGCGGCAAGCGCCACAAACACTACACGAAGAATATCGGCCAACTCCGCGCCGTGCTCGTGACCTTCATGATCATGATCGTGGTCATGATGATGACCGTTCTGTAAATCAACTACATTTGTCGGCTCTGGCAGGTGAATGCCTGCTTCGGCCACTTCGTCGAGATCGGCTTGGGCAGAGGTTTTCTTCATAACGGTCAATCCTTAAAATAATATACACCCCTATACTATATTAATAAGAACGAAGAGGATCACATGGAAACCAAACGTCGGGTCATTGGGCAAATGATCGTTTGTCAGGGGTGCTGCTGTGGGGTGACGCAGAAAGGCCGCCCGGAAGTTCCAGCCGACTGGCTGCGAGAAGAATGGCGCAGGCGAGGACTACTGAAACGTATACAGTTGACGATCAGTGGATGCGTCGGCCCATGCGATGTTCCCAATGTGATCGTCATCAACTCCGTGGCCGGATCGCAATGGTTGGCCAATATCACGGAATTCAATCAGTACAGATCGCTAGTGGAGTGGGCAGCAAGATCGATAGAGATTGGACATCTTTTGGAATTACCACGGGAGTTCAAAGCTCATCTGATCGAACCTTGGAGATAGATAGGAGGTGACACATGATCGTGAACATAGATGCCGCTAAAAGCGGCGGTTCGAATCCAGTTAGCGTCGAAGCTGTTGGTTTTAGAGCGTTGGCAAGAGACAGGTTCGAACCGCCGCCGTCGGCCTTTTCAGGGCCGCCTAGCAAGCGAACTAAGCGGCCTGGAATCAGCGGATATCATTGAGAAAATTAGCCTTGTCGCCTCCTTCATTTAGGATGGATTGGGACCATTTGGGATGGTTTCGACCGTACGATGGTCGTGTATTTGTCGTGTGACCTCAAAGGATTCACATCGACCTATTTAGTCTTCGATGTGCAAAGCACCTGGGTAACAAACCAGACTGACAACAGCTTCGCCAAGCTGCGCGCCAGTGACGGTACTCAGATCTTCGGCTGGCATTTTTCATTTGCTTACTTCAACGCGAAAATCATGCGTTGTCCTCTCCTCTTGATGGGCAAATCTGCGTCAATTCTCTTCTGGGTTTCCCGCGCATTCCGGCAGAGCGCTTTCTCCTTCGGTGTCAGTTCCCATAGCTGTCGTGAAACATTCCCCGAGAAACTTCAGAAGCTCTTCCTTGGAGCAAAACCTCCGCTCTTTCCCCGTGTCGACCTCTTCTACCAGGCCTTCAAACCTGCCCTCGTCCGGTTTGGTCGTTGGTCCAAGTCGTACAACGAAAGCGCATCGCATCACCTTCACAGAGTACGGCTACGCTGAAAGCAATGTGTGATGTATTAGTAGCTTATTGGTCTTGTTTCAGTGTTCGATGCCGGAGGGAGCATTAGGGGAAGATTGCTTGTCGCAGGAATCACGGGACCGAACCGGTATCGGCATTTCTGGCAGGTCATTCTAGCGGAGCGATTTCGAGACACGCTCTGGCCCGGCGCAGATCGGCAGTCTCATAGCCCTCGGTGAAGGAAGAATAAATCTTCGCAAGTTGCGAAAGGTTTGGATTCCCAAACATCAGATCAAGACGTTGCATGCTCAATGCGGCTCTCAACTCCCACGATCTCGCTCCCTGCTTCTGTGCGATTGCTAGAGCGTGAGCAAAACACGCCCGCGCCTGAGAAAGAGCCATTGATCGAGATGTATCGTTCGCAGAATGGTTTAGTTCGCTGCTTATTACGAATAATTCGCCTTTGATGCGATGCAACTCGGCAAGAAGATAGCCTTCACCCGTGCGATCAGTAAGATCTAACGCCTTGCTGATCGTTAGAAGTCCTTCTTCTACGCGTCCCGTTTTATTTAGTTGATCAGTCAGCATTCCGAGAAAATACGGGAATCGCAGTTTTGCGCCCGTCACTTCGTAATCCGCCAGACCCCTCTCCATCTTCTCGATTCCGTCTTGCGGATCTCCCAGTTCAGCAACGGCCCAACCAAGCTCGATCAAGCCGTATGTCACCCAGACTGTCATGCCGTACTCGTCTGCAAGTTCCATTGCCTCTCTCGCGCGCTCGTAGGCCAGAGAGGCCTCACCTCGTAAATGATGGAGCTGCGCCGCGATATGTCCGGCTACAACTAACGTCTGGGGATGATCAAGTTCTCGCGCCAGTGCCAAACCTGCTGCCGCCTTTTCAGCGGACTGATCGGGGTAGCCAAGATCCAAAAGTGCCAGGGCAGAAAAGCACTCAAGCATCACTTTACTATCGAAGCCAACGAAAACACGGTCGCGCTGATTGTGATGTGCAGGGCAAAGTGCTATGCCCTTTTCGAGGTGCACAAGTGCTTCAGAGCATCGCCCTAACAAGACAAGCACCGCTCCTATGGAGCGATGTGCTTCCATAATCAGCCCTCCATCCTTGAGCTCTTCAGCCACTCGCATGAACTGATATGAAACCTCCAGCGATGAATGCATTTCCCCGGAGAACTGCTGGTAAAAACTCAGTGACCACAGCATGTAGAACAACTCTGGCGAAGGACCATGGCGCCAGAAGAGCTCGCGTCCACGCGCATTGATTTTTTCCACCTCCGCTGAAGCGAATCCTTTAATCGCCATCATCGAGGCGATCAAGATCATGCGCAATTTCATTTCGTGTTTTGCATACTCGGCAGCATCGGGGAGGAGTTTGAGTGTTTCCAGACCTCGGTTGGCAAGTTCGATCGCTTCGTGGTGGGCGGACCGGGTGGCGGCGTTTTCTGCCGCCTGGATAAGGTGCTCAAGGGCGCGCCGCCAGTCGCGGCCTTGCTCGAAGTGCATGGCCAGTTCAGCGGCAATTTCGCGCACACGATCACCGTAAACCTCGACTCCTCGCTCGGCAATACGTTGGTGAATTTGCGAGCGGCGGATCGGTGGGATCAGCCGGTAAGGTACATCGCGATAGAGGATGTGAATAAAATGGCGGCGGGGCGTCATGGACCCGTCCGGCAGTTCGACCAGCCGCGCAGACGACAAAAATCGATGTCGTCGAGCTAGTTGCTCGCATTGCTGGTCGACCCATTCGATCGACATATCAAGTCCGGCGGCAATTGCCATGGACGAACACTCCGCTCCAGCAACGCTTGCCGCCTCGAGCACCATGCGTTCATCAGGGTGAAGTCGCTCAATTTGCTTTTCGATCAGTTGGCGCAGATTTGCAGGAACTCCCTGCTCGATTTCCGCTAAGGCGGCGCCTAGCTTTGATATCCCTTCCTCTTCAACGACAAATTTTTGATCAATCAAATACTCCACCAGATTGACCAAGAAGAGCGGATTGCCTTCTGTGCGTCCAAAGATTGCCTGGTGAAATCCTCTGGGGAACTGATGTCGAGGGAATTTTACCTGCACGTATTGGGCGACCGCATCTTCGCCGAGAAATTCCAGCGGAAGTTCGTGGCACAAGCCGTGAGCTTGAAGTTCGCGCTTTACTTCTTTCAGAGGGTGGTCACCCACGATCACGTCGACTGGTCGATATGTGCCGATAACCATGAGGCGTGACGAATCTGGCCGTCGCGCCAGATAGGAAACCAAGTCAAGGGTGGAGTAGTCGCTCCAGTGCAAGTCTTCCAGGACCAAGATCAAAGGAGACTCAGACGACAGCGTTTCGATCGCCTCAGCCATTTCGCGCAGTATCCGCTCACGGGTTGCGCCCACAACCTGAGCTTGCAGACTCACTCTTTCGGATTGTGGAACCAGGGAGGGCATTTGTGATAACCAAGCCGGGGCGTGCTGGCGCAAAACCGTCAGCAGTTTAGCGCCCTCAGGTGAACGGCCAACGCGAGAAAACCCATCGAGCACCGGAAGATAGGGTTCTCCCCCGCCATAGTGTTCCAGGCATTGTCCCCGGGCCACCAAGACATCGATAACTTCCTTAGCCTGTTCCAGAAAGGCCGGCACTAAGGTGGTCTTTCCAATTCCAGGTTCACCAGTAACAAAGATGGTTTGACGTTCTCCGGCGAGAGCCCGCTCCAGCCAACCTTGCATCCTGGCTAACTCAGCATCGCGACCCAGAACGCCATTTTTAAATGCAGACGAGCTAAGTGCGGCCCTATCAGGAGTGAGCTGCAAAGGTCCCGCCTGCGCAGCTATGCT
Organism: Acidobacteriota bacterium; assembly: GCA_013285705.1. Lineage (GTDB taxonomy): Bacteria > Acidobacteriota > Terriglobia > Terriglobales > Acidobacteriaceae > Alloacidobacterium. Next base: position 6,846 of record JABDHA010000069.1, on the reverse strand, counting down.
GGGACTCTGGTCCGGACCTGATTCGGTGAGCTTCCCGATAAATCGATAGCCCCGTCGATGTGCGGTCTCGATATAGATGGGTGATCCCGCGTCGTCGCACAATGCCTCACGCAATTGACGAATGTTGTCCTTAAGGACAGCGTCACCTACGAACGTGCCAGGCCAAACTGCGTCCAATACCTGTTGCTTATTGACAAGTTGTCCGGCGTGCTCAAGCAAGAGCTTCAAAACTGCAAAAGCCTTTGGGCGCAGAGGAATCGAGCGGGCGCCCTGCCACAGACACTCGTTTGTAAGATCAAGGCGAAATTTCCCGAAAGCGATCTCTTTCGCGGCTTGGGTTGTGTACCACCATTACAACAATTGCTTCCGCTGTGATTAGCTCGGCGAATTCAGTGGCGCAACCATTTTCAGAACACAGTCAAGGCCCCAACATCAAAGAGCAGGATCTAATGCGTACTTGTCGTATTAAACGACTCAAACATGACTTTACCGTGACCCCTTCGCTATGACTGGCGCCAAAGCTAAGGCTACTCCCTCGAGGTGATGGAGGGAATCGCAAATACGACCACATTCATTCTCCCGTTTCAACGGTGCCGTAGCCTTGCTTTCTGTGCGGTCTTGGCCTCTTTCATAACAATGTCCGCCTGCGGCGGTGGCGGTCCGGACTAGTGTCGTCTCAGAAATGAGCCGAGTACGGCAAGGCCGACCGCAAACCTAGGCCTATAGGTCACCACCAAAACATCACGCCAACATGACCTCTACGTTATGACTCGCGCAAGGGCTACGAATACCCTCGGATCGTGAGCAAGGCAGTTCCAACGCTCAAAGCTTATGACAAACCTAAGAAGAGGATTCGAGCAGCATGCGAGCGCGACCTGTTTCACAAACTGAAAAGGAGAATGGTGTGAATAAGAATTGCTGTGCGAAGTTCCTCAACGGTAGAGCGTCTACAACCATCGCTTTCGGACTCCTGTTGGCTTTTGTACTGAGTGTCGCTGGCATGTCATCCGCTCAAGAATCAACAGCCCTGAAATTCAGGGGCGCCATCGGGGTCATTCCTGTTACCGGTGTTGCCGCGAATGGAATTGCCACCCTTAACGTAGTACGGGCTGTCAATCCTGCCGGGCCTTGGCGAATCGCGGACCTCAGCGCGGATGTGAACTCCGAGGGGCGAATCAGGGTCAAGGGACGCGGCCTTCTTCTTGCCGCCGGAAATGGTATCGGGACCAACGCTGGAGCAAGCGTTTTCGCGACTCTGTTCTGCGGCGACGCCAAAACGGCCACAGCCCACAGCTCGAATCCAGTAGCCCTCGATGCCGATGGAGACTTCAGAATCGATGAGGTTTTGTCTCCTGTTCCCCCGACTTCCTGCGATACACCGGTGCTGCTTATCCGAAATGGAGGCAGTGGTGGAGTTTGGTTCGCCGCCAGCACTCCGGAGCTCAAGTGAGAAGCACCGCATGGGCTCACTCAACTTTTTGAACACTTCAAATCACACACAAAATTGGAGAACAAGACGATGAACCACAAGTTCGGCCAACAACCTCTAAACACGGGAAGATCGAGAAAACAGCTTGTCACCGTCGCCCTCCTATTTGGCTTCGCATTCGGGACAGCCACGCATGCGTCGGCACAGGCATTTACTCCACCAGCTACTCCTCAGGACATAACACCACCAGAGGGCAACACCGCATTCCTGGTTGGACACGCTTTCGGTAGCCAAGGCTACACTTGCCTGTCCACAAGCACTGGTGGGACAGCCTGGAATCCCACCGCCCGTCCCGAGGCGACGCTATTCACAAGTTTCTTCGGAAATTCACTGCAGATCATCACCCATTTCACCAGCATCAATGCAAACCAAAAGGACTTCGTCACAAAGCCGGTGCCCCTCTCGGGCAATGCGACATGGCAGAGCTCTTTCGATACCAGCAAGGTGTGGGCAACAGCAGTGGGACACATCGATGCCGGCTCCGACGAGAGTTGTCCGAACACGGGCTCGATTCAATGTCTACTGTTGCAGTCAGTGGGAAACCAGGAGGGGCCAACAGGGGGTAAGCTCCTTGCCAAAACCTCCTTTGTACAACGCCTAAACACGAAAGGTGGATCTGTGCCCACCACCGCGTGTTCGGTGGGGCAGACTCAGCTCGTGCCTTACACCGCTGACTACTACTTCTTCCGGCCAACTGAATAACCATTCGTTTTCCGGTCGAGGAAGTTCGGGATCTCTTGCGAAGCCGCACCAACCATCGCGGCTTCGCAAGAATACCCGGTGAAAGGCCCCCCAACAATGAGTGAAGAATGAGGCCAAGAGTATCAATCACCAAAGAAAGAGGATGCAGATGCGTACACAAAACCAGAGAGTGATGCAGCCGGTCCTGAATGGAACGGCATTGATAGCGGTAGCGCTGTTGTTCGCTTTGAGTGCGAGCATGGCGCTTGGACAGGCCACCAGACTTGATTGCGCGTTCGTAAATGTAGCGGACAGTGCGCAAGGCTTTAGTGGCTTGTCGCGATTTCCTGCGATCAACAATCGTGGCGAAGTCGCTTTTATAGCCAACAAGGTCGGCTCCGGACAGGGTGTGTTCAAGTGGGAAGAAGGCAGGAGCAAGACGATTGCTTCGAGCAGCAACCTCAATAGCTTCGGCGATGATGTCGCGATCAACTCCGCCGGCGTGGTCGGATACGATGCCGCCCTCACGAACAGCGCCAACGATCGGGCCATCTTCACCAGTAATGGATCGTGGACACGGATGATTGTGGACGCGAACCAGCAGGGCTTTGTCGGTCATTTTCTCGGCTCGCCTTCTATGAACGATTGGGGAACGGTTGCATTTTTCGCCTTCCGGAAGGATTTCTCGGAGGCCGTCTTCACTGGAAATGGCGGGCCGCTCACCATTGTCGCCGACACCGCTAACGCAACGTTTAGCGGCTTCGGAAATGCTGCGATAAACAACTATGGACAGCTCGCATTTTCCGCGACTCGCGAAGATGGGAGTCAGGGTGTCTTTATCGCAGCACGGGTTGAAGACCAGGCTGCAGACGACGCCAAACCTAAAAGACTGTGGACAATCCGCGCTGTCACCGATCCGCAGAGCCCACTGTTTACGGACCCTCTTGCCGAATTCGGGGATCCTGTGATCAATGAAGCCGGCCTCGTTGCCGATGTTGGTTTCTTCAGTGATCACCCCGAGATCTTCACCGGGAATACACGCCGTGTAACCGCCAGAACTGATCCTGATGGCTCATTATTCATCTCGTCTGAACATCCTTCGGTTAACAATCGAGGCGTGGTAGCGTTCTTCGCAAATGAGCTCAGTGGCCGCGACGGTGTCTTTGTCGAGCTGAGCGGCGGAGCTTCCCCCATTGGGGTCATAGAGACAGGTGACGCTCTGTTTGGTTCGATCGTAACGGGCCTCGATCTCGGCAGGTTCGCGCTGAACGACCGCGATCAGTTGGCATTCCACTACGATCTGCAGGACGGGCGCTCGGGTGTGGCGATCCTTTCTCTGAAGCAGAAATGACACACAATGAGGTCTACGCGTTAAGACGGGTACACGGGATAGGTTGAACACTTCTGGCTTCGGAGTTCGATCTGATCGGAATGCGAGAGCGCAAAAGGTGAATCCACGATTGAACAAGATGCAGAGTGGCTATTGTCGGCTCAGGATTGGGGAGGTGGAAGTCATCGCCTTGTCGGACGGCACACTACCATTGCTGCATACGACATCTTAGGAATACAAATCAAACCGAGATTGCGGCGTTGCTTTCAGCGGCAGACGCCGCACCGCCCTTCAAAGCATCGATGAATGCTTATCTCATTTCATCTCGGCAACCGTCTCATCTTGGTCGGTGCCGGCGAACTGCTGGGGTCAACCCTCAATAAGCTTCCTGCCAGTCAGCTTGCCGCCGACCTCTTGCGCGGCGTCGAGAAATGCAGTCTGTCACTGCGAGTGTCGGCTGATGAACGAACTACAAAAACATCTCGTTATCAGAACACCACCGACCACAAGTAGAGCGACCTTGGAAAGGGCTGGCGTCAGCCATTCTGCGTCATTCGCATTTTGCACATTCCAAAAGAATTGGAGGATCGCCTCTAATCAGCAGGGCAGCGCACGACCAATACGCGACACTCCCGAAAAGTACAGGGTCACTGGATGTCCCCTGACCCCTACGACAGTAGCTACGATTTCTCCAAAATCTTAGGCCCAGTCCTGATCCCAATCCGGCGGCCGCGTCTGAGTCATCTCGAGACGATCCACCGTGCCGTACACGAACACGACAAAGCGACGATATCCGACCTGCTCGTCTCGTCGTCCGGGACGCGGATCCCGCAGCAGGTACGCCGATTGAAACTCATACTTCACGTATTCTCCGGGCGCGAGTGAGCAGGCGGGCCGGTCCCACAACACCACGTCATGATTCTCCAGTTCAGCCCTGATCAGGTTCGTGCAGCCCGTCGGGTCGTCGTACTCACTGTCAAGTTCATCATCAACAAAGTGGGGTTGCGACCGCCCGATACAGGGAAACTCGCGCCGATAATAAATCTGAACAGGCCAGTCAAGATGCAAAAATCGACCGGCATTGAGGTCCCCCGGCTCGCATGCCCAAGGCTCGGTTCCGTTGTCTCCCATAGCCTCTTGCCACAAATTTAGCGTCTCCTTCTCCACCCTTCCGTGAACCATCCGAAACTTCCGGACGTAACTAGCCGCGTAAGGAACCAACTCGGCACAAAGCATCTCGCTTTCGCTCTGTACCTTTGCCGTCACCAGGATAGTGTATTCGAACTCCCCTTCCTCGATTCGCGGTTCACTATGCCCAATCGTCATGCTAATGAACCGAATCGGCCCAAACCTGTTCAGACTCTCACAAGACTCTTCTGTCATGCTGCTCCCTTCTTGCGCCGGCTCTAGCTCTTGCCCATACTGAAGAAACACTGCTCTGGCACTCTTATTCCCAAGATTGTTGTGTCGACAAGTGGCCCATATCTACAGACAAGTCAAAGCTGAGTGATTGGTTTTACCCTTCCGATGGGTGCGATGTATCGCGAGAATAGTCGCAGAAGAAGTAATTCTGGAAGATACAATACGGCCGCCATATAACCATTTAGTTCAATCGGCTATTCTCTTTCTGGCGCTATTTCGTCTGACGGGCTTGCTCCGTCTCCATACCAACGCACACAGGCCCACCCGGATCTGCATGCTTCAGCACCGCCGCTATCTGCTCCACTGAAAATCGCTTCTTCTTTATGCAAAATCTCCCATCAGATTTCGCCGAAGACTAGCATGCAGAATGATCTATAAATACCGGGGCGGATTGATATCTGAATTCGACGAATTACATAAGGGGCGGCAGTTTCCACATTTCATTTATGGGGCATCTACTGGATTATTGAGATTCACTCCTGATTCCGCCTCAACTTCTGCGTGAAATGGCATTACGCTATTTCCTATCCAGTTCATTATTGATTCTGGGTTTTCTGGACGAAAGGGCCGTTGTTGGAGCAAAGGCAGAAGGTTTGCCTGCGGAGGCACAACCAACCGGTCTTCTGGCGGTTCTGTCAGCCTGGAATAAATGATCCGCCAGTAGAGGAAGTCGTGCGCTGAATAGGAAAGCGGCCCGCGCACGACAATTTCACCTGCGTTCAGCCAGCAGATAGCGAAGTTTTTACTTGCCCCGGCATTAATTTTAACGATCGCTCCCGTCGGAATCCAACCTCCGAAATTCTCAAGCGCCTGACGGGTAGTCTGGTGGTTCAGGTCCTGGATCGCTGGCAATATGGCAACAGCATGTTCGTCAAAGCGAAAAAATGAAGTAGGGAGCCATCTGGTTGGATTCGCATTGCCCATCGTGAACGTAGGTTCGTCCGTACCACCTTCGGATCCCAGACTTCCACCCACCAGATCATTCCAGGCCATATGGGTGCCGGTGATGCCTCTTGTCAATGTCAAAGTGTCCGATTTCCATTTTTCGTATAGATCGAGAAAAGCATCGTCGTCCATTTGAAGCCGGGCGATACGGTTTATCGTCGGCCGCAGGAACTTCTGAAGAAAACTTCCAGTTGTGGAAGATGGCACATTCTGTTCCTCGGTCCACGATAATTGCTGGTCGGCTATGTATAAGCCGCCCAGGCTGAGAGTCGGAATCTGTGTACCATTTTCTTTTGTAACTTTCCACTTCCCGTCATACTGGCCCTCCTCAATTGTCAGTCGGTAATGTCCTGTCTCCAGATAGCTAGCCACTTATTCTCCACTCCATATGCAATTTCGGCGTCTATCGAAAAAACAAATGGGAAGCCCTGTTTATTCCCGCAAAAATTCTCGAAATAAATTCCCCGCTGCGGTGTTGTTCCAAAAAGAGAAAAGGCCAAAACGGACAGGGCAAGCCGCAGCCCTCCGCATGAGGAGCACAGATGAGGGGACGAAAGAGAGATGAGTAGCGATCCAAAGGCCGCGACGATAACTCGCATTGGCAGGTATGACGTGATCTGCGAGCTTGGACGCGGCGGCATGGGCGTCGTGTATCGCGGAGAGGACAAGCTCATTGGCCGGGATGTGGCCATCAAAACGCTGACGGAAGTTACTCCTGAGCTGCGGGAGCGCTTCTATGTGGAAGCCAGATCGGGGATACTGAGCCATCCTAATATCGCTACGGTCTATGAGTTGGGCGAACATGAGGGAAATCCATTTATCGCGATGGAGTTCCTGGCGGGCGAGTCGCTGGACAAGATTCTGCGCGCGCGTGAACGGCTTCCAGTGCTGGAGACCCTCTCCATCATCGAACAACTTTGTGCGGGACTGGGATATGCCCATCAGCACGGCCTGTTGCATCGTGATATAAAGCCTGCCA
>JABDHA010000068.1 GCA_013285705.1 Acidobacteriota bacterium | reverse complement strand
CTCCGGTCCCACTACTCACAAAGAAACCGGCGTTTATGTAGTTTCCGCTAACGGCATCAAATTGATTTTTATAAACTTCCCATGCCCTGCATCCCCGTTCTCTTTGCCCACCTCCTGTGGGATGGGTCTGTACGGTTGGAGCTGGCGTCGTGGTATTGAATGTGTTAAACCGCGAGACGAATCTCCCACCATCTGTGCAGTCATTGGAGGCCCCGCTATTAAATACATTGTTTTCCATGAAGAGGAAATTAGACGATCCCAGAGAGGTGCTATGTGCCCATGACTGATCGCCAACCCCGAGACTGTCGTTGTAACAGGTCCCAGCATTGTACGCTCTCACGGCGTTACTTACACCACCACCGTCAAAAACTGAATGATCCACAACCCCATTAATACAACCTAGGAACTGAACCATTGAACTGGATGTGGAGGAAAAATGGGAATGGTCAAGGCGGACGTTCTGAGAAGCGCCTCCAATTGAGACGATTCCGTTGTACTTGGTGGTGCCTGAACCGGCTTCGACACTGATACCAGATATACGAAGCACAGACGATGAGCCAGCTGTATTTATGACTAGCAAAGGGTTGCTGCTCGCGTAGTTGTCAATAATAACCGTTGCATCACCGCCGCCGGTTGTTGATTGACTTCCAGCACCAATGACGGAGAACGTTGAACTTGAAGATGGTACGGTAAGCGTCACTTGGCTTGTCCAGCTTGTGCCGTTGCACGAAGGAATGCTGACCGTAGTAGTAGAGCTTGTGACTGAACTAAAAGCCTTCTGCACATCGGACGCAGAACAGCTTGCAGCGTTGATTGTTTGGGCTTTAGCGCCGGTAAAGGCACTCAATAGGAAGACGAGCGTAATCCATCTTTTTACTGCCATGGTGAGGGGGGCACCATTCCTTTTTAAATATTTGTTGAACTTACAGACGTGCCCGCAGGAGCCAACAAGGGCCAAACGCGAGGGTTTGGGTGCTCTATAAAATTCTAACCTTTAAGCTGACGCCACACAAACCGGCTCAAGGCAAGACGGCACCTCAACATCATCTATGAATAAGCGGTGAATAAGCTCCAGCGTCAACACTTTGTGCAATTCTGTAGTAAAATTCGCATCTCCCTTGAGGTGCCCTCGTACCATAGCCTCAACTCCCTTTCGTTCCAGGTAATTTCTTGTGAGGCTGCGAGGATCAAGCAACATTTCCTGAATGTACCCAGCAAGGGCATCGCGGTACCAAACGCGGAAATGAAAGGGCTTATGCCGTCCCAGAAAGATGCGTTCCAGTCCGAGTGGCGAGAAAGTATGGTCAAGCCGTGCTAACCACTGTGGCATGCCCATGTCATAGGCATATTCCGCTTTGAAGAGGAATTCGAGAACGCCTCGGGAAACTCCATCTAAAATATTGCCTCGATTTCCTGTTAGACCACGGTCTGTCGGGATGGCCAGCAGACCCCGGCTACCATCCGCAATTAGCCGCAAAGAAATCTCATTGTCGCTAAGAGCAGATGCGGGCGACCGAAAAACGGTCCGTAGAAAGTCATTGTCGAGGTATGGAGAACGCATGGAAAGCTGCGTCTGCTCCAGTGATAGCACCCCATGGAGATACCAAGGTGCCTGTTTAAAGACCGCAAACGAAACGGGATGGCCACGAAGGATTCCGGCATACGTCTCTGCCGTCTGGTGGATGCAAGATAGAAACTCCGGGCAAAACAAACCTGCAGCGGGTTCCATCGGCTTAAAGGCGCGAACTTTACGCAGAACTTCCCCACCATAGTTTCCTGTCATTCTAACCGGAGCAATTTCGCGCGCTCTCTCGTTTAAATAGAGGTCGGGAGCACGCCCAACATCTACGCATCCGTCCGTGAGGTATACAGCACGTTCGGCGTAATCGGAAAACCGTAACAGAAATTCTTGACCGGCAGTGATAGTTTGATGCGGCTGTTTACAAGTGTCCGCAACGCGACGTGCCACACGGACATCCTGATTATCCCGGAACATGCTACCGAAGGTGTAGCAAGGGAGCGACCCTGGATCAGGCTTCCGGCAAGCCAAGATCATTCGGGTGTCCAACCCGCCCGTCAGCGACATTCCTATACGCTCGCGCCCCGCAAAATATCGAGGAAGGTTTTGCGTAAAGGTCTGCTGAAGCTCTCGATAATAAGATTTCGGGTCGAGCGTTTCCTGTTCTTCCCACTCACGCGGATCGAAATAGGTGCCTTTCCGCTCAAGTAATCCATTGCGGAATTCCCAGGCCGAAGCGGGCGGCAAAAGTTGGATACCCTCGAAGATCGTTCGGTCCTCCAAAACAGCCCCGCAGGAGACGAACTCTCCTAGCCCTCTGGAATTGATTTTCCTGAGATCAGGACGTACCGCCAAAATCGCCTTGGCTTCAGCCGCAAAATAGAAGGCATCCTTCGACTGATGATAGTAGGTCCGGTGCATCCCATAACGATCGTTGAAAAGCACAGCAGTTCGAGTATTCCGATCTGCCAGGAGCCCATGAAATCTTCCGTTTAACCCTGCAGGAAATGAGGGATCCTCTTCGTAAAGATGAACTAGATAAGAAGGCCCATCTGCATCCAGCTCGTGTCCTTGCTCTTTTAGATGTTGAATCGTGCTCGGCTCTGGAAACTCTTCGCCGGCAAACGCAAGAACGATATCTCCCCGCTCGTTTCGCAAAGGCATTCCTGCGGAAAAGCTATTCTGCCTCGCAGCCCATCCGACATAAATTCCTGCCGACTCATCCATCCAGGTCCCCGTTGTATAGGAAGACTCGTGACGCAGAGACTCCACCATCCGCAACAACTGCGGGACAGCCAACTGTCGTGGCATCTTTGTGATAAGTCCGACGATTCCAGGCATACTTTGATTAGGTCAGAATAGGTTCAGGCGCAACCCAAATAGCATCACAGCGAGAGGGGTAGTCAATAGATCGATTTCAAGATTAGATATTGGAGCCGGCGGAAGGATTTGAACGCTCCACCTACCGATTACAGATCGGCTGCTCTACCGTTAAGCTACACCGGCCCATCTCATCTAACCGCGAGTTATCCACGCTTGCACTTCAGCATTTCTTCCTGACTGCTTGCAACGTGAACTTTCATCTTCCAGATTTTCCTCTAGGCAGTACTCTCTTTATTCTTCAACTTATGCTCAAACCAAAGCTTTCTTCCTTTTAAGAACAGCCTCATGATTGGCTTTGGAGTATTTGCTGCGACACCCCGATGAAATCCCATTTTCAGGGCAATCGCGCCTTTAAGTGTCAGAGGGATGTAATAACGGGGTAAAGGAATCGCCTCAAAACCATTTCGCCGCTTGAACTCTGTCAGACTGCTATTCGGGTCATAATACACAAAACTTCCATATATGAAGTGAGATTTGCCCTCTGCCTCGCAAACCTCAATGGCCTTCGCGATCAAGGCGTTGTTCGGTCTCTTGTCAAAATGCTTTTTCAAACTGAGAATCTGCGTTATTGTCCCAGTTGTATCTACCCAGGTAATTTTCATGAAGCCGATTAATTCGTCCTGGTAGTACGCACCGATAAAGGTGCTTCTTTCCAGATATGTCGCGAGTGCGCTCTTTATCGATTGAAAATCCTTACCATAATGCCAAAACGCCTTACCCTGCCGTACGGGGATCTCGTTGTAGATCGGGCATGTAGCTTCGACAAATTCATCATCGAAGCTCACGACTTTTGTCACCACGCCAAGTTTTTTCGCACGATTTACCGCTTTTCGAATGCTGTGTTCCGTACATTCTTTCCACCAGTATGAGAAATCGGTGGTTGCAACCGCCGCGACATTTTCCCATTCCTTTTGATAGCTATACTTGGGTGCGCTGTCTGGTAACCGCTGCGCAAAAGTAAAGAGATCGGCCTTTAATCCGCTTTTCTTCAACTGAGAAACAAAAGACTCCGGATCTGCAATCGTAGCGCCTTCTAGCAGTTCTTCGTGGCGAACGGCCGCCACTTTGAGCCACTTTCCGGTAGCAATCACTGTCCTGTCATCTACTTGAACCGACGGAACAACTACATTTTTACCTTTAACTCCAATTTCACTGCGTACGATGCGGGTAGTTGGCCCCTCAAGCTCTGGCAGAGCTTCAGAACCCGGCGTCAGAGGCCGCGTGGCCTCGCTCATGATTACCTCCGTTGGCATGTTGCTCCTAAGGGAAGACTGGCGACTCGCTCGACTGTACCGACCCCGTCGAGCGTGACAATGCTACGTACTCGAGACACAGCTCGTTCTGGGATCGCAATACCTCCCAGCAAGAACATAAGCCACATCAAGCCACCTCTAAAACCGGCTTCTGTGACGCTGTAGAAGAGCATGGTAATCCATAAAGCTAAACCTAACGAAGCTAGATTAGAAAATGGCTTAAGCCTCTTACAAATAGTTCTATAGCTGGCAATTACAAATCCCATAAGAAGAAGGAGCCCAGCCAGGCCCAGGTTGAGGTAAACCTCTAGATAACCATTGTGTGCCTCATTTAGGTGGCCGACGCCAGACGTCTCCCAGAACGTTTCGAGGCGAGAACCTAGCCAGAAGCTCTCATAGCCAGTACCGATGAGGGGATTAGTATGCATGTTAAGAAGAAATGACCAGATCTTAGTTCTGTCTGTAAGTGTTGGATCCTTGCCGATAGCTCCAGCCATCGCTCCGTTCATATTGAGGCCCAAGGACAGAATCAGATATAGACAAAACGTCGCAGGAACCAGCACCTTAAGGAAGGTAGGATGGCGCTTGACGATTTTTGTGTGAGCTGCCGCGATGACCAAACATCCAACAATCAGGCACACGGTAGAGGTCGTACTATGAGCGGTTCTCAGCAATGAGGCTGTCATCGCAAACAGTGCGATGTCTACCAGTATGATCCGTTTTGCTCTCTTCTGCTTGCGTTCTGGCCAGCGCGTCACCGTGTCCCAGAAGAAGGAGAGCCCGATGACCAGACACATCACACCGAGCATGTTTTTGCTGGTTGTGGCGCCTACATAATAGTCCGCACCAGTCCAAACGTCGTATTGTTTGCTGACCAGGGGATAATATTTATTGAGTAAGATGGAGAGTGGTACCAGTAAAAAGCCCAGACGGCGAAGCACCATTCGAACAGCCTCGGTTGGTCGAGGATCAGACAGAACAACGAGGATGACCAGGTAATTGCCGAGGTCTCGAATCCATCTCTTTATAGCGATGAAGGGAAAATCGGACCAGAGGACGCTCATCAGAGCGAAGGAAATGTATGCAACCAAAGCCAGGTTGCGCTGAAAGAAGCTGCTCCACTTGAAAGATCTCGATATCAGGACACCCGCCGCCAATAGGATGAGCGAGAATGTAATGATTCGATCGAGGGGATTCCCATCTTCCAGGGCTTGAGCCGACAATCCCAGTTGGCCACCGAGCCACTGAGATGGGTTCCGTGATGCAGTGATGAATATAAAGAGTACAGGCACCCATAAGGCCATCGAGATCTTGGAATCTCTGGCTGGATCATAGCGCAATAACGCTACCAGAGAGATCAACCAAAGAAGCAGCGCTAAAGATGGAGGCATCGTATGAATGATTGCAGCTGATCGGGGCGTAGTATCTGTGACGCTTTCACCGGCCGACTCCAGCGAGAGTTCGATTATCTATGCTTTCATTGAAGGCCGTATCGACGTATTCTTCGTGTGATCCTCTGGGGTTATAGGTCCTCAATCGTAGACCGGGCACAGTATCTCCATAAAGGTCCATGACCTTTGCGTGCACCGTATTCGGCCCTGCGCCATCGGTTTCGAATACCACCGAGCGACGTTTTTTAAACCACGAGGTCGCTTGTCCGGCCGTAGCAAACCACGTACCTCGATTTTTCAAATCCTCAACTAAGTCTCGATAACATGCGTACCATAGCCGTTCTGGAGAGAGGCTGCGATCATGCCAGTTAACTGTTATGCAGCCCCCGAGATGGCTGACGTTGTCGACCAATCGCTCAAGGATTTCAGTTGCCTGTGGTTGGGATAGCCCCATGTACACCGGATAAAATAGCGCAGTGTCCATGACGTGCATTGGTAACTCGAGCAACCGGTCCACATCGAGTGGTTTGTACGCTTGCGTTGTACCAGAGCGATACCCGACTGTCTCTTTATATCCGACGGTGGAATCATAGGCCGCGCCGGCATGTTCCAGTGCAACAGCTGATTTCTGGTCATAGTAAAGCCAGTGCATCCGTACACCAATTTCACCAGCACCCGTGATGCGCCCGATTTCTTCGAGCTCTCTTTGCCCATCGATGCTATTGAGCCACGCATCAATTCCGTGTAATCCGATTTCACAACCGGCAGCCGCGAGCTTACCTATCGTTTCGACGATGTCTTGAGCGCCATAGCGGGCAGCACGAAAAGCAGGGGCTGAGCCGTGATGATCCTTTCCAGGGTTGTCCTTGAAAGGGATCACGAAAAACGTTGAGCAACATTCCTTTTCCAGTTCTAAATAGCGATCATCGAATCCGTCCCAGAAATCTTTCGCAAGGCCCATATATACAAACGGCAGTTTCAAGGCCGCTGCCCAGTTCGCAAACAGATCTCGAGCAGTTATGCGACTTCGAAAGAGATTAACTAAAGCCTCGAGGACAGCCCGGTACAAAAACCCGACTATCGTGTGATCCCATTTGTGACAGCGGATCGAAGGATGGTCAACGTCGTGCGTCAGGCAAGTTATGAATCTGTATCCGTCTGGAACTGGCGGAACCTCAACCAACGGAACCTCGTTCGCAATAAGTAAGTCCCGTAACAGAGCGATGTGTAGATCCAGTGTAGGTATATCCGCGTAAACTGCCGGCTGCCCCGACGTTAGCAATACTCTAATTTCGCTAAAAAGATCATAGCCTATCCGTGCTACCACCCTACCTGACGATTGATGCTGGTGTATTCCCGCATACTGTAACTCTTCATCCATCAGGATGTCTCGTTGATTTCCGCGAAAGGTTATGTTCTCTCCATAGATTGGGATTCGTACTCCGTTGTACGACAGAATCCTGTTGCTTGTGCGAGCCGCAATCTCGATTTTTTCTACAGCGTCAAACGCCACGTCCCGGCTTGCATAAATCAGGACCAGCTTCGCGGTGCTCTCGTCTAGCCCCCCATCCCCGGAGCACAGTAGGACTTCATATTGGCGATCGCTCCGGTAAAATTCCCAGGGAGTTTTGAACAATTCGAAGAATTCACGAATCACACCGTGTTCCGCCGAGTCTGCAATAACGCCGATCATGCCTGGTTTCAGAAATGGTGGAAGACTAGACAGAGCAAGCTCAACCAACGATGGTCATCAATTCTTAAGCTGACGCTGAATGCGACTTGTTCTGCTTGATAAGCCCGCTAATTAGACCGACAAGCGTTTCTTTCTCCTGCCGCCAGCTATGCGCCAGGTACACCTTCTGGCCTCGTTCTGCAATGGCGATAGCCTGGCTTGGATGTGAGGCCGCATATTCTATCTTTTTTGCTAGCTCTTCCGAGTCTCCCGACTCAAAAAATAGAAGTGAATCAGGATCGAAGTAGTCTTGAATGCCTAATGTGCGAGGAGCAATCACTGGTTTGCCCAGCGCCAGATACTCGAAGATACGAGTCGGCGTGTTGATATCGGTAAACGTATTTCGCTGGTTGGGAATAACGCCCACATCACAGTCTTCGATTTCGCGCACCAGGTCTTCTAGTTTTTTCGCTCCGAGATAGGAAACATTATTTTCAAGGCCTAAGCTGCGGACTTTATTCATTACCTGCTCAAGATAGGGCGTACTGCGTCCAAAGACCCGGAGTTCTGCCATCGGAAGCGTCTTATGAACCCGTGCCAGCGCATCCACAGCAAGATCCAACCCATTTCGCTCCACTAACGAGCCGTGATACATGATGACAAAGGGTTGGCCGAGATTTCGAACAGGATAAGATCGTGCCGCACGATAAGGAAAAATCTCGCCATCTGGGGAATTCATTACTATGCCGATTTTGTCGGCACTGCAACTGCGTTCGGAAAACATCCGCTTGCAAGCCACATTGACGGTGATCACCAGATCTGCGCGCGCGATGCTCCATTTCTCCAGATGTCGGATTACCCGTACACCAAGACTTTTTTCATCCATGCCGAAGATTGTCGTCATGAGCTCGGGCATGGGGTCGTGCTGATCCAGAACAACCTTTGCACCAAATAGCTTCGGCAGTAGCGCGCTTAGAACGAGAATGTCAGGCATGTTATGCACATACACGAGATCATACCGAGACCTGAGCGATCGCCAGGCGAGGATGGCAGCCGAAATCAGAATGAAAGCAAAGTACTGGTAGGCATAGGAAAGAGCACCACCGCGGCGGTGCTTAATGGGTATCCGTGTGATCTTCAGGCTACCGAGTGTTTCCTGTTTCGGCGATTTCTCCTCCCCCTCACAGATCAGATCTATGTGCATGCCCTCTTTGAGGAGCGCTTCTGCAGCCCGACGGGGTCGCGGATCGGCAGGATAGAGGGAAAACATTACCATACCGACTCTCTTTCCAGCCAAACTGTGCTCTGACGTAACAACGGGCATAGAACGAGATGATTTCGAAGAAACGATAGCTGGTGTCATATCGACGTTGGCAACACTATTCGTTTTCGCACTCATACTGTTGGCTAAACCGTTACTTCCTCGGCGTTCGCAGCAACAACAACGTTGCTACTGGCTTCACGCTCGATTTTCATTCGATTGGAAGCCTGAATTGCTTCCAGGATCACAGATTGGTCGAACTTGCGCAGAATCTCGATGTTCGGCATGACACAATGACCACCAATGATGCCTGGGAAATATTTGACGGAAGGAAAGAATTTTATTTCGTCATAAAACGAAATGATCTCTTCATAGTCGGCACCGGATTGATCGCAGTACCTCTCAATCTCCTGGGCCCACGCGATCATCAATCCGAAATAGGTTGTCTCCGTAAGCTTCGCCAGTTCCGTCGCCTCGGGAGATGACAGAACTTTCGCCTTCAAGCCTATGGATTCAAAATGCTCAGCAGCATGTCGACCGACCACTGGGTCTATCGCTCCCACAAACTTGGTGTATTCGCAAATCTCAGCGAGCATGCGCGCGTGTTTGCCTCGTACCGGGCTGTTCACAACAGCGGCACCAGTTCGCTCGGCAACGGCTCTGGTCGTTCCAACCCCGACGGTGCTGTTAATTACCGTTAGCTTAGGATGAAATAACTCAATATAACGAGCAGTCTCACCAACAAAATCCTTGATCTGAAATGGGTAGCAGACATGTAGTACGTCAACTTCCCCAATTTCTCCAAGCGGCAGCGAGATATCCACTCCGACAGTGTGGTGGTGCCCGGAAATAAGCTCGAAGAGAGGCCTTCCGACTTCTCCGAGTCCGGCGACGATAATGCTTTTTTGGGTTTCCACGCTCTTTGAGCCTCCTTCTGGAAAACAATCATCTTTGTGAACGACGTCACAAAGATGATTGTATTTTGGGTGCTGGGCCTTGATCTCTACAGGGTTTGCCCTGCGGCCACCATCGCGTTTTCTTTACGACCCGGCTGTTTTTGGGCACATTGTGCAGTAAACGCTATAACTTCTTCGGCCACCCTGGCTTGCTGCTCAGCTGTAAGCTGCGGGAACATCGGCAGAGAGACGATTTCTCCAGCTACTCGTCTTGCCACAGGAAAAGCTTCCAGGCAATAGTTGAGCGAGACATAGGCTCTCTGCAAGTGCAGGGGGATTGGGTAATGAATTCCCGTGCCAATGCCCGCTTTTTTCAGGTGCTCCATCATGCCATCGCGGTCGTCAGTGCGGATCACATAGAGGTGATATACGGCACGAGACCATGAGGGTTCGTATGGAAGAGTTAAGGCTTCATTGTTTGCCAGGAGGCGGTTATATTCTGCTGCGTGGTCGCGTCGCTTCGTGTTCCAGCTTGCCAGATGCACAAGTTTTGCATGCAGTAGCCCTGCCTGGATCGCGTCCAGCCGCCCATTGTAGCCTTCTACATCGTGGTGATACTTTTTCGCCTGGCCGTGATCGCGAAGCATTTTAATTTTGTCTGCAACAGACGCATCATTCGTGGTTACTGCCCCGGCTTCGCCACACGCTCCGAGATTTTTCCCCGGATAGAAGCTGAATGCAGCCGCGCGGCCCATCGAGCCGGCCTTCATCCAACGATTAAGCGTCCTGGAGAAATATTCCGCCCCATGCGCCTGACAGGCATCCTCAATCACTGTGAGACCATACAGTTCAGCTAGTCTCAAGATGGAGTCCATATCAGCCATCTGTCCGTATAGATGCACTGGCACGATTGCAGTTACAGGTCGCCCATTTCGATGGCTAATGAGTTTTCCTGTTTTATCCCGAGTACACTGTTCCTCGAGATATTGCTGTAACATCTCGACCGACATGTTGTAGGTGTGCTCGTCAATGTCAACGAATTCCGGGACGGCCCCGGCCTGCGAGATGGCTTCCGTGGTGGCAATGAACGTATGCGGCACGGTCAGCACAACATCGCCAACCTGTACGCCGCAAGCCATAATGGCAAAGCGCAAAGCGTCCGTGCCACTGCTGACAGCAATGGAATGGCTCGCGTCGCAGAAGGCAGCAAACGCCTCCTCAAACTCCTCAACCATCGGACCACCAATGAAACCGGCCGTTTGAAGAGCTCGACGAAATACGCCAGTGAGTTCTTGCTCTAGCTCCACGTGCGGCGCAATCAGATCAAGAAAAGGAATGTTGTTTGGAATGCTGCTATGAATGGACATTGTAACCTTCCACAGGCTGTTCGATGTAACGAAGAATTCTGGCCGGATTTCCGGCCACGATAGAGTTGGGCGGAACATTTTTGGTGACAACACTGCCAGCGCCTACAATCGCGTTCTCGCCGACATGGATATTAGAAAGAATCGTCGCACCAGAACCGATAGACGCACCCTTCTTTATGACCGTACGTTCGACCTTCCAATCGGCTTCGGTTTGCAGATTCCCATCGGAGGTCGTAGCGCGAGGATAGCTGTCATTGATAAACATCACTCCGTGCCCGATGAAGACGTTGTCCTCAATCAGAACTCCTTCACAGATAAACGTGTGACTGGAAATCTTGCAGCATCTTCCGACACTGGCATTTTTCTGGATTTCTACGAATGCGCCGACCTTTGTCTCGTCTCCGATCTCGCACCCATACATGTTTATAAATTTCGACAGTCGGACATTCTCACCCATCTTGACGTTGTCCGAGATGCAGTTATAGGAGTTCATAGATATACCAAGGAGCCCGTCTTGCTCAGCGATTCGCTGGCTGCTTCCAGCATCTTGACCACCCGCAGTCCGGCGCATCCGTTATTAAACGGCTCTTGCCCACTTGAAACGCAGTCCACAAAGTAGGTGAGTTCCTGACGGAGAGCCTCTACCTGTTCCAACTGAGGCGCCCACATATCGCCGGAACGATAATTCACGAGTAACTCGTAGACGCCTTCGCGGTTCGTGATATTCACTCCCTTGTCGTACACCTTTACCTTTTCGTCGGCTTCGAGATCGTTCCAGACGAGCATTCGCTTCTCCCCGCCGATGAGCGTGGTCCTGACTTTTACAGGCGACAGCCAGTTGACGTTGATATGCGCTATCACCTTCTCGGGAAAATAGAGGGTCATGAAGGCCACATCTTCGTGGCAGTTCAGATGCCTCTGCCCGGTCGCCACGATCGCCTCGGGGCTCCCCTTAATGAGGTAATCCATGATGGAAAGATCATGTGGCGCGAGATCCCACAGAACATTAATGTCGTGTTGGAAGAGCCCCAGGTTTACACGGGTTGAGTCATAGTAGTAGAGCTTACCCAAAGTACCTTCATCAAGAAGTTCCCAGATTTTCTTCACAGCGCCGGTGAACAAGAAGGTGTGATCCACCATGATCTTGAGGTTCTTTTGCCGGGCGAGATTGATAAGTTCCTCGCCTTGCGCGGTATTGCTGGTAAATGGCTTTTCAACAAACACATGCTTACCATTCTCCAGCGCAGCCTTTGCCAGCTCGTAGTGTGTCCAGACGGGAGTGATGACGGCGATAGCGTCAATCTTAGGTGACGAGATCACCTCCAACGCGTCTTGGGTCACATGTATTTCCGGATAAGCCTTTTGTGCGCGCTTACGCGCGACAGGACTCATCTCCGCGATGGCAAGTACCTGTGAGTCTTCCAGACTCACAAGATTCCTTACGACGTTCGGCCCCCAATAGCCATAACCAATTACACCGAAATTCACGATGTTTTCACCATTCCTCTAGAGTCACTAATTGAGTGGAGCACTGATTGAATTGGAGGAGATCGTTGCAGTATTGAAGTGTGGATTGAAATCGAAAGAGAAATTACAGGATGTAATTCAATGCGCCCCCCGGAGCACCGCACGAGGCGTACGCAGGAGGATCTTGATGTCGAGCCAGGGAGACCAACCCTTCGCGTATTGCAGGTCCAGCCGGACCATTTCGTCAAATTCAATGCGGTTTCGGCCATTCACCTGCCAAAGCCCTGTGATCCCCGGCTTGACTTCCAATATTCGACGACGGTGCCATGTCTGATAAGAGGCTACTTCGTATGGAATTGCCGGGCGAGGACCTACCAACGACATGTCACCTTTCAGAACGTTCAGGAACTGCGGCAGTTCGTCCAAGCTGGATCTCCGCAAGAACTTTCCCACCTGCGTGATCCTCTTATCATTCGTGAGCTTGTAGACACCATCTCCGTTTCCGTTTGAAGGTAGACGCACCGCGCGGCCGGCAATTAAGTTCGCCACATATTCTCTGTGAACACTAGGGTCATTGTTGAGGTGCATTGACCTGAATTTCAAAAAGGTGAAGACTTTTCCGTAATGTCCCACGCGCTTCTGCTTGAAAAATACAGGGCCTTTGGATGACACTTTGATTGCCAGCGCAATCGTCGCCAATAAGGGTGCGCAAATAATCAAGGCCAATAGGCTGCCAATAATATCCATCACCCGCTTTATTCCCAGCAGTGGACGCCTCTGATCATCGCGGCGCGACAGATCAGGGTATAAGGCCCTATTGCTGGGACGCCCGGAAGTATCTTCATCCCAATGGTCGGGGAAAAAGTGAAACGAGATGCTAACTTGATTGAATTGTTCGAAAGTCAGCTTGTCTCGCAGAGCAGTGCTAACTCTGGTTAAGATTGTATTCAGGATTGAATGCTTGTCGTCGACCAGAAGGCCTGTAAATATCACACCAACCGTAGTCCACTCCTTATACCAGCCGACTACATCAGTCTCTCTCGTGGACGACAATAAGGTGGACACCATGGTGTCGAGAGGTTTTCCATTTTTTCCCGAGCCCTGATGATTTCCGGCCTCCAGCAGCATAAGCAGGAACGGCTTTCCGGAACGCTCCGTTCTTTTCCGCTCCACAACAATCATTCGTCCAAATGCATCTTCTCCAAGGGCGCTACGTTCAACAGTCAATTCAGAGAACAATGAGCGAGTTATTGTTTCGTCGGTCGAGTCAAGTAAAGTCACTGAACCTTCTCCTTGTTCGTCTCAGTAGTTACATAAACAGCAGGCCCCAGACAGGACTCCGATGGTCTTGAAACTACAAAAAACAGGGAAGATACTTGTAAGTTGCTGATCATCGAACGTTCTGTTTTGTAAGAGATCAAAATCTTTGCTGAGAGAACTAATTCCAAGATACGAATTCTATTTCTCAGCCTGACTGCCTGGCTGTGAAGCAGTCGATGACCGATAGGGATAGTAATATTCGCTATGAGCTGGGGTTTGCGAACCGTTCAACAATGCGCCAATCAGTTTTCTTTGATCGAGGGCTTCGAGCCCTCTCTGCAATTTTTTCTTCTCGGTAGTTCCTTGACGCGTCACCAGAAGAATTCCATCAGCCAATCGCGACCAGACACTTGTGTCTGCCAGAGGGAGCACAGGAGGGGAATCGATAATGACCCAGTCAAACAACGTGGTCAACTGATCCATCAGGACAGACAGTTTCGCAGATTGCAGAAGCTCCAGAGGATTACCCGAAGCGCTTCCTGCCGGTAAAATCCAAAAGTCCAGCCCCTCGAGACGGTAGATATTCGTCATTGGGCTATTTTCGTTTTGCAGCCATTCACAGACGCCTGGAACCTTCCCCAAGCCAAATATTTGCGACAAAGCTGGTCGCCGTACGTCTCCCTCTATCAACAACGTCCTCTGTTGTTTTCTTCGAGCAAGGGTGCAGGCCAGGTTAGCAGCCACCATGCTTTTGCCCTCATGAGGAATTGCACTCGTAATCAGGAGTTTCTTAAGCGGGCGTTCCCGCCGGAGATGCCGCAATTTCACCCCAAGAAACCGGAAATTCTCCGCGGCCAGACTTTCGCTGTCTGAGAGGCATACCAGCTGACTTTGAGGAGTAACCGTGACATGCAGTGACTGGAAATGGGCCAGCTGATCCAGCTGTCTGTCGTTCAGCAAAAGCCCGGCTGTTTCGGAACTTTCAGCTGTCTTCGCAACTGACGAAGATGCTTGTACTGAGGATGACGTGCCGCGCTCGACGTTTCCCGTCCCATCAAGTCGTTCGGGCTGTGCCGTGTTTTCCCATTCCGAGACAGATTGACGCTCGACAAGCTGCAGCAACTCAGTCGCTGCTGTCAGCGTGGACAAGTCCACCCCCGACCGTTCACCTTCCGATTTTTGTAATGCATCAAATATGCGGCTCATTTTCGCTCGCTTGAACGGGCTTCGGGAGGCATCGCGTCTGATTCACTTGCGGAGTAAAGGTCCAGGAGAGCACTGATAGCCCGCTGGACATCAATCTCGTTATGACCATCGGTTTC
This sequence comes from Acidobacteriota bacterium, assembly GCA_013285705.1. Taxonomy (GTDB): domain Bacteria; phylum Acidobacteriota; class Terriglobia; order Terriglobales; family Acidobacteriaceae; genus Alloacidobacterium. Next base: position 8,558 of record JABDHA010000068.1, on the reverse strand, counting down.
AGTTTCGGGAGAATGAACCACGTCGAGACGCAATTCCTTTGCCACATCTTCGATGATGTCCGGCGTCACCGTTCGCGACTCTCTTGCGTAAGCACTAATAAGAGCGTTCTCGCAAATTGTGTTGATCAAGCGCGGGAAGCCTCGCGAATGGTGATATATAGCCGCGAGAGTCTGCGAAGAGAACAAGGTGTTCATCTCGGAGCTTGCTCCCGCTATCCGTAGGCGCCGTTCAATATATCCTTTGGTCTCGATTTCATCCAGCGAATCAAGCCGCGCACGAAGAGCGATCCGCTGCTTGAGTTGCCTAAGTCCGACCGAATCGAGTTTCTCATCAAGTTCGGGCTGACCCACCAATGCGATCTGCAGTAACTTATCCTCGGCCGTCTCCAAATTCGTGAGAAGGCGGACCTCTTCAAGTATTTCTGTAGACAGATGGTGCGCCTCGTCTACGATGAGAACCGTAGTCAGCTTTTTTGATCCTCGCGCGATCAGAAATTGGCTTAGGTCAAACAGTAGCTCACTCTTGTTCTTGCCGGAAACGGGAAGGCCGAAGTCAGCAAGAATGTACTGCAGAAACTCTGTTGGAGAGAGCAGACTGTTGAAAATATATGCATAGGCGACGTCTTTGCTCTGTTTCAACAGTTGCAACAAGCATCGAAGAAGAAGAGTTTTCCCGGTACCTACTTCTCCTGTGACTACAACAAATCCCTTATGCCGTCGAACACCATAGTAAAGTGCCGCCAGTGCCTCATTGTGCCGCTTGGTCGGAAAAAGAAAACTAGGATCGGGCGTAAGCTCGAACGGATTGCGCGTTAGATTGAAGAAGGCCTTGTACATTGAGAAGAGGACCTTAACTGTGCAGATAGTTGAACGCTGAACCCGCCAGGATAGATGCAAATACTAGTGCAGCCATGCCCCATCCGAGCATTAGTCTCTTTTTGCTATTTCGCTCATCCGACGGGCTCACAATCTCCGGGATTTCAGCGATTACCATGATCGGAAGCAGATTTTTGATTTCCTTTTCATTGTGCAGGCGATCGTCCATGAATTCAAACCCACCTGCTACCAGAAGACCTAGTGCCATACCAAACCCCACACCGAGTCCACAGAATTTGACGCGATCAGGGAAGTCCGGCTTCAGAGGCAAACTGGGAGGGTCCAGCACTTTGAACCGCTGGCCTTGTTGCAGCTGCTCCATGCTCGTCGCCATTTCTGAGGCGTTTTTCTTTTTCAGCAACTCATCGTAATTCGCTTGGGATTGATCGTAGCCACGGGTCAGATCTGCCATCTGCTGCTCTGTCACTGGTGCCTGATTCAAGCGAACTTGATAGTCGCCGATTTTGGCTTTTAAGCTGGCAACTGCTTGCTCTCGATTATGAATTTCAGCCAGGTTTGCATGAAGCTGTCCCTGCAGCTGCAACATAGGCGAGTTTGGAGAGAAGTCCGCAGCATCATGCGCGAGTGTACTGCCATCAGGCTGGGTGTCGCTATTACCTTTGCTCTTTAACTCCGTAATGAGATCTGCACGAACCTTTTCGGTCTTCGCAATCTCTGCTTTCAAATTACGAATATCCGGGTAGCTATCTGTGTAGTGAGAGCTCAGGTCTGCCAGTTGCGCTTTTAGCTTGTCAAGCTGCAGGTCAATTGCTGGCAAGCGAGTAGGTGTACCGTCAGCCGTCCGGGTCGTTCCCTGAAGTGTTCGGTATTGATTGATCAGTGTTTGCAAATAAACTTTTTGCTGTTGCGCCGTGTTAAGTGCATCCTGGTCATTTACAAGCTGCTGCTGCAGACCGCTGAGAATCTGGAGATTGCTTGCCTGCTGGGCAGGCAGCTCGCCTAGGTGTTGTCCTTTGAACTCTCGAATCTTTGCTTCCTGCACGGCGAGATTCGCGCGCGCACTCTCCAGCTGATTTTCCAGAAATTGAGTGGTACCTTCGGACTCTTGCTGGCGCACTTGGAGATTCGCGTTGATGAATAGCTTACTCAGTTCCCCAGTTACCTGCTGAGCAACGTGGGGATTGCCTGCCGAATAATTGATCTTGAACGAGCTGATCTCGCTCTGAGCATCTCGGACCAACTCGATGTCGATATCTTTACGCATACGCTCGACTTTTTCATCGGGCGTCATCCGCTTGCGGCTCTCTGTGTACAGATTCAACTGGTCAATAATTAGAAGAAGGCGTGTACGGCTGAGAATTTGCTGAGTGATACTTTGCAACCGGTCCTGCAAATCTCCACTGACATTTGGCACGACATATTCTTTTGGCATAGTGGGCTGTTCTACCAGAATCAGTGTGCTCGACTTATAGCGCACAGGTTCAATCCAGCTGACTGCCCAGACCAGGATCCACCCCAAAAACAGTGGTATCAAGAAGAACATGTGGCGGCGGCACACAATGCCCAAAATAAACTGGAGATCGAACTGCCCGGATTTTTCTTCTTCCAAGACTTCTGACACGGTCATCTTCCCAATGGTCTTGTGAACTGATAGACAATGGAAACGTACTCACGATTAGAATCGGGAGCATTGGATATGGCCGCAACGCTACTGTAACTCTGATGGATTCGCGTATATCCAAATTCCATATTGAAGTGCTGGCTAATCGGGTGCTGAGCTGAGACAGTTGCGGAAACTCCATACCCGCCTGGATTGGCTTGCGACAAAGATGAGCTCACGTTATTGGTAATTGCATAGCTAGCCTGTGAGCCGATAGTCCAGGTACGAGCCATTTGCCAGCGGACGGACACATTGCCGCTATCTGAATGATAAGTTCCAAGCAGCCCGCCACCTCCACTTACAGCTTGCGTGTAGCTAGCCGCAAAACTTGTATGCCGCTCTTGCCAGCCTACGCTTGCCGTTATAGTAGGTGCCCACGATTCTGATGTCGGCGAAGCAGATTGAGTGAACACAAAACGCTGTGGTCCGCCCGATATTGAAAACGACAAATTAGGCTTTAGGTAAATTGTGCAGAAAGATAAAAACGTCTGCGACCGAGTCTCACTCTGAGCGTTATTCTGTCCACTCGGGGAGGAACCGACGGTTTCCGAATATTGATAGGTCTCACCAAGATACACGGTATTGGACAGGCGGTGACTATAGAAAACTGAGCCCCCGCGATAGCTCGAATTATAAAGGCCAGGAACTGTTGCAGCATCGGGGTAATCCAGATTTGTAAAATTCCCAGAGCCCCCGATCATATCGTTCCTGGCGAATTGATATGTCAGTTCTACATTCGCAATGTTATTGATCTGATCTACAGCTGGAACCACAATGGCTGTTACTGAAGATTGCGTTGAACCGGATACAGCTCCTCCCGAAAGTAAATAAGGCTGATTGAACGCATTCGAGCTCTTTCGAAAGGTATCCCGAAGGCTGGCTGTCACGTGGGGGCTCAAACGATACTGGAGATCAAAGTCTAAATTTTGATCACTTTCATTCTGTGCATCCTTGCCGTGATAGAAGGTGAATCCCGGGCTGTAAGTCAATGTCTGATGGAATCGCGAGGTGGTCATATCGAGAGCAATCGTGGGCCATATCGTGTAACTTGTGGCACTGATTGGAGTGGCTCCGCTGCCCGCTAATACGTTGTCATTGTATGCAGTACTAACGCTCACTCCAGCATGCAGATAGTTTGAACGCGTTTCGACGCCAACCTCCGTTGGATACGTCTCGCTGCTCACTGGAGGAGGTGTTTGCATTAAGGTTTCATCTGCCGAGTTGGCAGTATACTCTGTTGCGCTCGCGGTTACTTGTGACCAGGCGGGCAGTGCAGCGAATAGCGAAAGACATAGACAGGCTCGTACAAACATAAGCTGCCTCAAGGCACGACAATGGTGTCGCGCGGCTCAATCTTTATGTTCTGCTCAGGGTGCTCCCCTTTAATAACATCCTTGTAATTAAAGGCAATGCGCGTGCTGGCACCGCTGGCATTTTGACGAAGAACATAAATTGATTTTTGCTTGGCGAAGTCCCGGAATCCGCCGGCATTCGCAATTGCATCCAGAATTGTTGTTCCACGTATTAGTGGGTAGGATCCGGGCTTTACGACCAGCCCAAGAATGTTGAACTTTTCACTATTGATCTGCTGCACCATGACCGTAACTTCAGGTTCTGCAATGTAGCTCCGCAGCTTGGTGGTGATGTCCTGTTCGAGCTGCAAAGGAGTCCGTCCCGCAGCCTGTACCTCTCCCACTAGGGGCAGTGAGATTCTTCCGTCCGATCGCACCGGCAGTGATCGAGAGACGTCCGGCTCTTTCCACACATTGATCGCCAGGAGGTCGTCATTGCCGATAACAAAGCTGCTGTCGTGCGCTTTGTTTTCTGATGATGCCGGAGGCTGTGCGAGGGCCGCAGCCGCTTCAGGAACCGGGAGCCGATGATCAGTTTGGTTCGAAGTTTGCGTTTGCGCCCATGCTGAGCCGGCAAGTATGACTAGTACGAGACCTAAACCTATCGGGTGATAAGCACTGTTTTTCATGGTGAGTCCTGTTGACGATCTTGGGAGTGATTTATGTGGACCTAGATCAATCCTTCCGATCCTCACCGAATCCGCTTCCCTTGCTTCGGAGTCCATTGCCCTTGGGAAATGGAGAGGGATCAGATGATCTCATCTTGTACTGTTCAATTTTGTATAAGAGCGTTCGATAACTAACCTTGAGCAGGCGTGCAGCTGCTTTACGATTCCAACCCGTCTTCTCGAGTGCGGCTGCGATCGCATTCCTTTCAGCCTCCAATTTCACACTCTGCACCAGAGATCGAAGCGAATCAGAGCTGGGCGCGCCAACACTGGACTGGATGAGCGATGATGCAAGCACCTTCGAGTTCTGCGGCATAATCGACGCTGCTTCGCTCGCTTCATCCGGGTCCCATCCGTTTTTTTGGAATGCTAGTTCCCTATCGCCCACGATAAGATAGCGCTTCACGAAGCTTTCCAGCTCTCGCAAATTGCCAGGCCACGCGTATGCCTGGCAAGCCTCGATAATGGCCGGCGAAAAGTCGCGCGGTGATAGACCGTAGTGCTTGGCAAGCTGGTGCATAAAGTGACGCGATAGAAGCGGAAGCTCCTCCCTGCGCTCCCGCAGGGACGGCACGTGGATCGTGTAGGCACTCAGTCGGTAGTAGAGATCCTCACGAAACCTTTTCTCTGAAATTGCGTGCTCAATATTTGCAGTGCTCGAGGCCAGAACCCGTACATCGATGTCGACAAAAGTGGAAGTTCCCGGCCTGACAAATCGCTTATTCTGGAGTACCTGCAATAGGTTAGCCTGCAGGCTCATCGGCATCTCAGTAATCTCATCCAGTAAAATCGTACCTTTTACGCAGAGCTCGAATTTTCCTGCTTTGGCTCGCCCCTGAGACGTTGTGTCATCCCGTCGGTGTCCGAAAAGCTCCCGTTCCAGCAAATCGGTCGGCAGTGCTGCACAATTTACCTTTACGAACTCGAATCCGGAACGGACAGACAATTTATGAATTAAGCGAGCCGTGGTCTCCTTACCACTTCCGTTCTCGCCGAGAATGAGCACGGGCACGTTAGCTTCCGCTAGCAGTGCAGCCTGCGCGCGAAGCTTTCTCATCATCGGACAAATCCCGATGAAAAAATTGTCATCATTGACCAGTTCGATATCGTCGCTTGTGATATCTGCCTCGATAGTTTCGAGAGACTGGGAAAGATGGTGCCGGATGACCAATTCAAGTTGGCGGTCATCGATGGGCTTTACAAGATAATCCCACGCGCCCAGGCGAATCGCGTCTTGTTTCCTGCCAACACTGTCCGGGTGACCCATTATGATGACGGGCAGGGCAGGGCGAAGGCGATGCAACCAGCGCAGAATATGCAAACCATCCGTATCCCCTTGCGGCAGGTCCAACAGGAGCAGGTCCGGAGTAATCGCGGATTGAATGCGCTCCATTGCCTCCCACGCGTTGGTGGCATTTTCACACTGCCAGTTGTTCGATTCCGCAAGCAACCAAAGTGCGCGAAGAACGGCGGAATCATGGCTCACGACGAGCAGTCTTGCTGGTTCGGTTGGTTTACCTATCACAGGGGTGACTCTTGGGCATTGGTACAATGGGGCGGAGGAAGGTCTAGATGGGCTCCACGTCGAACCCATCGATTTGAACGGCTAGAGATCTCTGCATCGCATCCACAGATAGGATCAGCTTGCGATCCCCTTTTCGAGACAGGAGAATCCCCTCGAGGCCATCCAACGCGCCGCTACGGATTCGAACGCGCTGTCCAGTCTTGAGAAATGGATGGCAGGAATAAGGTAACCGTTCCTGTACCACAGTTCGAACCGCTTCAATCTGTTCGTTCGGAATCGGCGTGCCCCATCCGGGATTGCCTACGAATCCAAGGACGCTGTCAACCCGCAGAACCCTTTGACGGTCCTCGTTGCTAGGCATCAGCTTTACGAACAAATAACAACTGAATAATGGCAGCTCTACCGCTTTTTTGCGATCACGCCAACGATGGATCTCTGTGACAGTTGGGAAAAAAGTATGGACGCCTTTTTCCCGGAGGCGCTGGGCGACAACCTTTTCGTGACGTGAATGGGTTAGCACGGCAAACCAATTTTCCACGTCTCTCCCGATCGTTGCGGCCGAATCCGGAAATTCCCATAATTGATTGCTGGCGCTCATTACTTCCCCTTCTGGTCGTCGTTGGAATCAATGAATGACGGCGAGTGATCTGCCTGAGGAGCCTACTTTATGTCAGCAACAGACTTAGCTGAGGTACTTCGATGAGATGATTGCGCATATACGTAGCTTCGCCCTCTGAGTCACAGTTCTCATTGACCCTTGTTGCCATCTAAATTGCCAACGAGATCCCCTATCTGCTGCGGAACCAATTGGCGGAACCCGACCTTCAGCTACAGCCTTCAAAAGCTGTAACAGCAAGGCACACAACAATGGGGGGACCTGGGCAAGGGGGTGGGGGCTGTCTACGGCAGCCGCTTGCCTAAAGTGAACCCAGCGTACCTCTGCATGCAAAAGGCTGCAAGAGGTATACCATCTCAGCAACCAATTTCTCACACGGGATAGGTATTCTTTACTCCTCAATAGAGACAAAATACTCTAGAGAAGATATTCTCCTTCGCGACTTGGCAAACGAGGGCTGGCACGCAGCTGCTGGTAGGGATTTCCCGGATCAGCTTGTGAGCTCGCAGGCTTCCGGCCCAAATCGGACGCACGCCAAATCTCCGGCAGGCAACAATTTGCCTGCCGAAAACCAATCATGTTTTTGCTGGCTTACAAGCTTATGGACTTGCACTCAATCACGTGTGATGATTGTGTGCAGAGATTTGACACTGCAGTAAAGATACGCAATAGTTTTGGAGCGCAAGGAAGTAGCAAAAAACGGACGGTCTACCTTAATAACCAGCTTCGAGAGCCGTTCTTAACAAGGCAATGTCCTCCCCCGGCCAAAGAATCAGTTGTTATACAGAGGTTCCATGAGCAGGGTAATGCGCGACAAAGCCGTCGAGGTATTAATTCGCATACTTGTGGTTGACGATACTCGTCTCCACACGCAGCTGCTCGCAGACGCACTGAGACGTGACGGCGACCTGGAAGTCATCAGTTCAGATTCGCAGGAATTGAGTGCGCGAGCAGACTTGCACAGCATCGATGTCCTTCTTCTCAGTTCCGACTTGAATGATCAGCCTGGCGGTGGGTTTGAGGTGTTGCGAGAGGTACACGCGTCGCATCCAAACGTCCGCGCTGTCATGCTGCTGGACTCTTCAAAATCTGAGTTTATTTTGAAGGCATTTCGTGCCGGCGCCCGTGGAGTCTTAAGCAGGCAAGATTCGATTGAAACCTTGAGTAAATGCCTGAGAAAAGTGCATCAAGGGCAAATCTGGGCCAACAGTCAGCAAATGGGCTTGGTCGTAGAGGCCTTGGCGGCCTCGCATAGTCCTTCTGCGCTAAATGCTCAGGGAATAGAACACCTTTCCAAGCGAGAGTTGGAAGTCGTGGGCTGTGTCGCCCAAGGCATGACAAATCGTGAAATAGCCAAGCGTTTGGGATTGAGCGAACACACCATCAAGAATTATTTGTTTCGAATCTACGACAAGATCGGGGCCTCAAGCCGGATCGAACTCCTTTTTATGACTCTCAGCCGGACCAGCTTAGCGGAATCAGCGGCCGGGCCCTCAAGCCAAAATAGCACTGAACAAGATCTACAAAGTGTTTCCATTCTGGTTGGTTACCAGCGGGCTGCCGAACAAGGGGTAGCAGCCGCACAACTGGAGCTGGCTCGATATTACTGGACTCGGAAGACCGATGAGCAGGATATGATCGAAGCCTACAAGTGGTACCTGATTGCCAGCCATCAAATATCGCGAACCAGCAAGAGTGTCGGCAAGGCGTTAACCATGGAACAATTGCTCCAGGCCGAACAAATGGCAGCCGAATGGCTAAAGAAAATGCAAAAAACCTTCCCCGGCGCCGATCGGCGACGCAAACGCTCGTCGCACCAGTGCGGTAATGCGCGCAGCCGCCGAGTGATCCCCTAAATTCCAGCACGATGTCGAATTGAACCAAAGAGCAATCACTATTA
>JABDHA010000067.1:23078-23792 GCA_013285705.1 Acidobacteriota bacterium | reverse complement strand
TCCTTTCCGTGCCTGGACTCAGGAAACTTCCAACCGGAGCACTACCAAAGTGGCCCTGGGCCGTAGCGAAGGAGTTTGTATCAAACCAGTTGACCCCACTCTTAATCAGGTGAACTGGAGCCACTTGATCGGCACGAGGGACAATGTCTCCATTTGGACTGAAGATGCCCAAGCCGCCGGGATATGTTCCAGGTGCGCTTCCCGCAGCACATGCGCCGCTCGGATTATTTGTGTCCGGAGTGCAGGCGAATGGATCAGATGCCTGCGTAACGGTTGTGGACAATCCGGAAGTGAAGGTGGTAATTCCCGAAAGCTCCCAGCCGCCAAGCACATGTCCGGTAAGGCCATGCTGCTGGCGGAAGAACGGCTCCTTGTAGACGAAGTTGGCGACGAAGATCTGCGGCTCGTTCAGCGCGGATGGCCCGTAATCCAGATTCGGATTATAGGTATAAGTGCTGGCAGTGCCGCGATCGTTGGACTGGTTCGACAGGTTTTTTGACCAGGTATAGGCGATGCCGAGCGTTAGGTCGCGCGCCGTCTGATGGTTGAGCGAGACCTGCAGCGAGTTATAGTTTGCGGTATAGATGGGCAGCCGGGTATGGAAATCCGAATAGCCCAAGTAGGGGCGGATGTTATTGACTGGAGAGCCCGGATTCGCTTCGCGGATGCCTAGCGTGGGCATGTTCAGATCCTCCTCACCCAGCAGGTGCCGGG
>JABDHA010000067.1:0-23068 GCA_013285705.1 Acidobacteriota bacterium | reverse complement strand
CTACATACGCGATTTCAAACGTAGTGGTAGGGGCAATCTGCTGTTGCACCGAAAGGTTGAAGTCCGCATACGATGGGACCTTGAAAGCGGGAGTGCCTGTAGTCGTCAGCGCATTCGGTCCCAGACCCGGAGGCGCAGCAGCGCCCACTCCTGTCGGATTGTCAAATGAGGCGTTGTTGACCGTCGTGGTCTGCACCAGCGGCGGGTCGCCGAATGCATTCTGCTCCCAGATGCCGTTGAGCGTGCGATCGAAAAATACGCCGAATCCGCCGCGGAGAACGGTCTTGGCGTCTGCAAACGGAGTCCAGGCAAAGCCCACGCGAGGCCCGAAGTTCCAGTTGTTGTTGGGGTTCACGTTGCTGCCGTAAGGTGAGCAGGTAACCTGCGAGGAGATCGCTTGAGCAGTCGTGCAGGCTGCGCCCTGGGGAAAGATCAACCCATTGGCGTACGTTGCCGGCGTAAAGGCCTGACCGGCGACAAAGCTTCCCGTGTTGTCGAGGGCCGGCGCGTTAGCCGGGTTGTATACCGACGGATCGAAGTTGGTCAGGGTATTCTTTGCATCCGACGGCGAAGGGAACCGTGTCCAGCGAAGCCCCAGGTTCACGGTGAGCCGCGCGCTCATCTTCCAATCATCCTGAACGTATGCTTCCGTATTCCAGAAGCGCAGATCTGGAATAATATCGCGGCTGGCCTGCGAATACACGGTGGAATTGCCTAGCAGGAAATCTCCCCAGCTATTGAAGGTGAAGTTCGGATTGCCTCCAGAGGCGTCCTCGGTCTTCAACATCTGCTGCGCGGTAACGCCCGCGCGCAAGGTGTGATTGCCCAATGTAATTGTGAAGTTGTCAAAGATGTTCCGGTCCAGATTGCGCTCAAAGTACGGAGCGCTGCCCTGCGACACGCCGGTGACCGATCCGTCCAGGATGTTCACCGATGGAATGCGACCGTAGGGATCCGGATTGGCCAGATTGTTGGTCAAAGAGGAAAGAACGGTGGACGAGTTCGCCGGACCGGAGAGCGCGCCCTTGATGGTTCCCTGCGAATAGGCAAACTCTACTTCGTTCACGATCTTCGAAGAGATGGTCCAGGTCAGGTTGCCAACCACATTCTTGCCCGGGGCATTGATGGCGACATTCACCACTCCCGGATAATTGTTCCCGCCCCACAGACCGAGAGGAAGATTGCTGGGAGCATCGTCCTGCATACCGCGTGCAAAGAAATGCACCTTTTCATTGAAGTAGTGGTCCACGCGAACCAGGTCCTGGCGGAAGTTGTTCAGCGTAGAGAATGACGATATCTGGTTGCCAAAGGTAAAGTTCTTGCCCGCATTGGGAGTAGTGGCATTGGCCTGGTTCTTGCTGAAGATCTGCGACAGGTATACCTGCGCATTCGCGCTGTAACAGGAGGGATTGACAGTGCCGGTGCCCCCTCCAACCGTCGTATTCGGGTTAGGCGTCCATCCGGTGATGCACCCGGCAGGCGCAGTCGGCTCATTCGCTGCGTAAAACGAGCCGGACAACTCAGCCGCGGTAGGCGCTGCTACGTTGTTCGACGATGGACTTGTGATCTTGCGCCATTCCTCCGACCAGAAAAAGAAGGTCTTCTTCTTGTCCGTGTTGTAGACGCGCGGAATGAAGATAGGCCCACCCAGGGTAAAGCCGTAGTTGTTGTAGTGGTCAGGCGCGCGCGGGAGACCTTGCTGGTTATTGAAATAGGTATTTGCGTCGGTGTTTGCTGTGCGCGCAAACTCGTAGGCTGACCCATGAAATGCGCTGGTGCCGGACCGGGTGGCTACCAGTACCTGGCCGCCTCCGCTGCGTCCGAAGCTGGCATCGTAGGAGCTTCGCTCGAGCGTGAATTCCTGAATAGCGTCGACGCTGGGAATGTTGAGCAGCGTGGCATTCGAACCGCTGTCGTTGATGTCCGCTCCGTCCACCGACCAGTTATTGGCCGTGGTGCGCGCGCCGTTGACGGAGATCGTAGAGTTGCTGTTAATCCCGCCAAAGCCAGGCTGATCGCCGAGCAGGTTCACAACGCCCGGCTGCAGCGTAACCAACTGCTGAAAGTTGCGATTCACCAGCTCCAGCTCACGCAGCTGCGTTCCCGAGATAGTTCCGGACTGGGAGCTGCTTTCCGTGTCGATGGCCACCGGGTGATCCACTACCGTCACGGTCTGGCTCTGCGACCCGGCCTTCAACTCCGCGTTCACCGTACGCTTTTGCGCCACATTCAGGATGACGTTGTGATCCGAAAAGGTCTCGAAGTTGGGGTCCGCGACAGTAATCGTATAAGTGCCGGCAGGAAGATTGGTAGCGGTGTAATTGCCGGAATCATTTGTTTGCACTACGCGAGATTGTCCATCTACTCCGTTGAGCGAGATGGTGACGGTGGCATGCGAAATCACTGCCCCTGTGGCGTCGGTGACCGTACCAGCGAAGGTTCCCGCTAGTTCCTGTCCGCGTGCCATTGGGCATAGCGCAAGCAGAATCACCAACAGGAGCAGGCACGAATGCTCTCTGATAAAACGTATCTTCTTCGCAGAAACATCCGGAACAAATGTAACTCCTCTATATAACATTGAAATGTCGGACTTAGTCCGGCGAGCTAGGGAACCTGTCTTTATCATAAGTATCTCCATCATTGGTTCTGTTTGTGGTGCAAGGCCTCTGTCTTCTATACCAAGGCTTTGAGCCAGTCTTCAGCTGGTTTGGAAGGCTTGGTGATGCTGCGTCAACGATGTTAGAAATCAGCATGTTTTTGGTTGCAATCAGATCGCGGCTGGCCGCGATCTGATTGGTGGAAAATCGTGAGAACGCGATTCTTACAGTAAGGTCACAGGTTCTCTATCGATTGAGACCTGCAGCCGAGGCTTTCACCAACGACCCGTTGGCGTGCGTGGCTCTAATACAACCCGCTATAGAGCGGATGAGACAGCCAGATAGTGATTACTTTTGTTTATAGGCGAAATAAACTGCGCACTTCGTGATATCTGCATACTGCTCTATAGCAGGACCACGAGGTTAGGCAAGAATGTAGCCCCGGCAAAGGACGCTGTCAAGGAATTTGTCTAGCGGTCTATACAGGCTATTGCTCAATTTGCTATATAGAGCTATATCCAGCCGGTCAATCATTCCACGAATTTGGAGGCCTTTCCTATGTCGAGATATCTCCCGCCACGCCCGCTCCGAGCGGGTTTGACGTATCTTCTGGCCCTTGTTGCATGCGTTTACCCATCGCTTGCGCAAGACCCAGGCCGCCAGAACATGATTTTCGGTGGCTATTTCGAGGAATGGGGCATCCGTTACTCCAATTACAACATTGCGGATTTGCAGAAGAATGGCGTTGCCGATCAACTGACGCACCTCATCTACGCTTTTGGCAATGTCACCGCCACTGCGACACCGGCATGCGCCGTTGCCGATCCGTCGGCAGCCTATCAGGATTCGACTCTTCCTAGCGTGAGCGGTAAGGCATACACTGCGCCGCTCTATGGAAATTTCGGCGCGATCCAACAACTCAAGGCACTCCATCCCAATCTGAAAGTGTTGATCTCTTTGGGAGGACAAGCCGGCGACGTTACGGGGTTCACGAGAGCCTCCAGCACCGCGGCCGGCCGCGCCGCGCTCGCCACATCGTGCATTGATATGTTCGTCAAAGGCAATATCGCTACGGGCGTTACAGCTCCCGGCTTATTCGATGGCTTCAATATCGACTGGGAGTTCCCGACGGCGGCGGACAAGCAGAACTTCACCGCACTGTTGACAGAGTTCCGCGCGCAACTCGATGCTTTGACGAAAACGACAGGCAAGAAATATACCTTGACCTTCGACTCGCCCGCTGACCCGAAGAAATATGTCAACATCGACCTTAAAGCCGCTGCCGCGCAAGTGGATTTCCTCACCATCGATGGTTACGACTATGCCGGAACTTGGGACAAGCAAACCAACGAATCATCATCACTGTACGATGCGCCAGAGGATCCTGTGCGTGCCGACGCTCGTAATATCGATTCGACGGTGAAGGCATATCTAAAGGCAGGCGTGCCGGCAGCCAAGTACACCATGGGGCTGCCCTTGTATGCCGTCGGCTGGACGAGGGTCCCAAACGCAAACCATGGTTTGTACCAGAACGCAACGGACGCTTCTCCAGTTCTCCTGGCTAACGGATCAGGTCCGTGTCCGAATCCGAGCAAGACCGACGCTTCGCCAGGCTGCGACACCATATTGACCGCAGGATTTTTGACCTACTCGACCATCGAGAATCTTACGAACAAAAACGGGTACATCGCTTGGTACGATGCGGCAAGAGTCGGAGCAACGCTCTACAATCCGGCCACCGGGACCTTCTATTCTTATGATGACCCAACTTCTGGGGCGACGAAAACCGCTTACATCAAGAAGAACAAGCTTGGCGGTGCCTATGTGTGGGCGCTGAATGACGACGATGCCAATGGCTCCCTGACAAAGACAATTGCGGCAGGCCTGAAGTAAGAACAAACGTTCATCGTGGTGTCTCGGACTGGGTCGTGTTTGTGAGACCGTTTAAGCCGGCTTCTAGCGGAAGCGCCGGACAAACAAAGTGTGGCGCTCTGAGCGGTAGAAACCAATAGCGTAGATGATCGCTTTGCCATGGGCAGAATAGATAGTCTGGCGAATGCGCAACAGCGAGGCGCTTAGAGGCACGCCAAGCATCTCGGCAATGTTGGTATCTGCGGCCGTAGCATCGACTTCTTCGTCTGCGTATGCCAATTTCGTCGCATAGTCCTGCTCAAGAATCGTGAACAACGAACTTCTTCCAAGCGGGGCAGACGCCAAATCCGGAAAATCGGATGCGTGCAAATAGCAGGTCTCTAGCGCAAAGGGCTCTTTGCCGGTAAGTCGGAGACGCTGGATTTTCAGTATTCGGCTGGCTGCCGAAAGCCCGAGCCTGGCCGCAACCTCCGGCTCGTTCTCAATCACCTTTGCCAGCAACACTCGCGAGCGCGGAGCCAAACCCCGGCTCGACATTTGCTCGGTATAGCTCATCAACTTGTTAAAGTGAATCCTGGGTATGGCGACGAATGTACCCGCCCCGTGTCGGCGTTCGACAACCCCTTCGTTTTCCAGGCCGGCCAAGGCGTGGCGAGCCGTCATCAGGCTCACCTTGTGGGTTTTGGCAAGTTCCCGCTCAGATGCAACCGCATCCCCCGGTTTCAGTTTGCCGGATGCGATTCGGTCGCGGATCTTGTTCTGGATTTTTTTGTAAAAGGGCGTTGTTTTACGGCTTCCAGACATATTTTCTTTTTCGGCTATCATGGCGAAACTCGCTGCTATCCGGGTTCACGGAAACTCTTCAGTTCCGGACGCACCACTGCATTCGACTTCTGCTATATAGCTCATTGAAACCCTCATGTAAAGCACTATGCAGTAAAGAGAAGAAAAGTCGTTGTCATGGACGCTATGATTCTTTAGTGGACGCCTTACTCGAACTCGATCGTCTTTCCATCTCGTTCCAAAATCGCAATGTCGTGGACTCTCTGACGCTCAACGTTGGTCCTGGAGAAGTGCTCGGTCTTGTCGGTGAATCCGGCTCAGGAAAATCGGTCACGGCTCTTGCCATCCTTCGTCTTCTGGATTCTGCTGCGCAAGTGAATGGCTCGATTCGCTTTCAAGGCCGTGACTTGCTCTCGCTGCCGGTGGAAGAAATGAGGAAACTCCGCGGACGTGAGATATCGATGATTTTTCAAGAGCCGATGACGGCGCTCAATCCAGTGATGCCGGTGGGCGAACAAATCGCCGAGGCGATTCGCACGCATCAGCCCGAACGAAATCGACGCCAGGTCCGCGAAGCAGTCATCGAAGCGATGCACGCCGTTGCGCTGCCGGAGCCGGAGCGTCGTATGGGCGACTATCCGCATCAATTCTCTGGCGGACAGCGCCAGCGCATCCTCATCGCCATGGCCATAGTAAACCGCCCACGCCTGCTCATTGCCGACGAGCCGACGACCGCGCTTGATGTCACGGTGCAGGCGCAGATCCTCGATCTGCTCGCAGACTTACGAAAGCGCTACTCATTGGCCATGCTCTTCATTTCACACGATCTCGCTGTCGTTTCACGGGTTGCGGATCGCGTAGCCGTGATGCGGCATGGGCTTTTGCTCGAAGAAGGGCCGCAATCCGCCATTTTTCAATCGCCCCAACACGCGTACACGCGGAGCCTGCTCGGCGCCATTCCAACGCTCGAGACAGATATCTCTCAACCCTTGATAACGCTGCCCGCTACGTTTCAATCCGGTGCGGGCGAATTGCGCGAAGCCTCACCAGGTCATTGGGTGCGCAGCTAACATATCGAGCGCTCTTGGAATCCAAGCGCATTGGGAATAGATTGAGGATTGGCCCAATAACCATGCGCGCACTTGTTCTATCCGATATCCACGCCAACCTGGAGGCGCTTGAAGCGGCACTGGCAGCTGCGCCTGCGCACGACGTGGTCTGGAACCTGGGCGATGTCGTAGGTTATGGAGCCAATCCAAACGAAGTCATCGACCGCGTGCGCGCCGTTGGCACGGTCTTTGTGCGCGGCAATCATGACCGCGTATGCAGCGGGCTGAGCAGTATGGAGGATTTCAATCCCATCGCCAGCCGCGCGGCCAAATGGACGCAGTGCGTGCTCTCGGCTGAACACATTGCCTGGCTTCGGCACATGGCAACGGGTCCGATCATGCCGGATGGTCCGCAGGTCAGCTGCACGCACGGCTCACCGCTCGACGAAGACGAATACATTCTTTCCCTGCGCGATGCCTGGCAACCGTTGCAGACGGTGACAACTGCGATCAACTTCTTCGGCCACACACATCTGCAGGGCGGTTTCGCCACGAATGGCGATGAGTGGTTCAAGCTTGTTCCCGACTACGCGACGCACGACGAACCGGAAGAGTACGAAGTGCAATTGCGCGAAGGCGTGCGTTATCTGATCAATCCGGGATCAGTAGGACAGCCGCGTGATGGCGACTGGCGTTCTGCATTTGCGATTTATGACGATACTCAGCGGACTGTGACGTTCTATCGTGTTCCCTACGATGTGCGACTGGCGCAGATGCGGATCATTCGTGCCGGATTGCCGGATCGTTTGGCGACTCGCCTGCGCGATGGACGCTAGTCTTCGGCGAGGTTGAGAAAAGCAGATCCTTCGCGTTGCTCAATTCCAGCGGATGATGATTGAGATTCTTCCTCCCGCTGGTCGTCAGAATGACGGCTTTCATTGAGTGTTAATCACCTGCGCAGCGAACCGCTCCATCTCTTCCAGTTGCGGACTGCTCTGTAACAGCACGAGATCGACGCCGACTGCGGCGAATGCTTGTAATCGCTCTGAGACTTGTTCCGGAGTTCCAACGAGGCCGCTTCGCAGGCCGCGATTCGAGACTGAGTAATCCTCAAGCGAGATCTTCTGTTCGAGGTTCGATCCAGTAATCCACTGCTGGTAATTGGCGTATCCACGTGCGGATTGCTGCACATCGGTGATGCGCGTGATTTCTTTCTGCACTTCGGCTTCTGAGTCGCGCACGATGGCGTATCCGGCGACGCCGTAGGTCATGGGCGGCAGGCCGGTGGCTTCGCGGCGTGTGCGCATGTCGGCAATCTTCTTGCCGACGATCTCCGGTGGATCGCCATGCATGAGGTAGGCGTCGCATTTGCCGGTGATGAGGTTCTTGGCGGTCTCGGATTCGCCGCCTGCGTAGAGCGTTGGTCGCGGCTTGCTGACTGGTTTCGGGGAGAGGACGTTATCGTCTACCCGATAATATTTGCCCTGGTAAGAGAAGCCCTGCTGGTTCCAGCAGCCGTTGACTATGTCGAGCCACTCCGAGGTGCGTGCGTAGCGGTCGTCGTGCTGGTCGAACTGGATGCCGTACTTTGTCGCCTCGTCGGCCCACCAGCTTGAGACGACGTTGAGGGTGAGACGTCCGTTCGAGATGTGGTCGATGTTCGCAGCCTGCTTCGCTAGCAGCGCCGGATTGTGGAAGGTTGGGCGGACGGCAACCATCAGCTCCAGCTTCTTCGTGACTGCGGCGAGCGCTGCGGTGGTGGACCAGGCATCGAGCGATGGGGCTTGGACGCCTTTGATGTCATTCAGGTTCAGCTCGGCGATCAGGGTGAGGTCGTAGCCGATCTCTTCGGCACGCTGGGCAAGACGGCTGACGTAGTCCCAGGAGGGCTCCATCTGCTCGTCTTCTACGTTGCGCAGCCATCCACCAAAGACGGGCAGCCAGAAGCCATAGCGCATCAGCGGGCTCCTGAATAGGCGCTTGAGAGCTGACCAGCGCGAAGGTCAGGATCGGCGCTATGAAGAGCGGCTTCCGCTTCGAGCCAGTCGACGAGCCTGGCGAAGGGATCGAAGCCGATGACGCGCGGGCCATCGGCGACGAAGTTCGAGAGCGCGTTGATGTCGTAGTAAAGGCGTTGACCGTCGCGGTCGTCGGTGATGTACTCGATGCCGCCGAGCTCAATGCCTGACTCGCGCATGATGCGCTCGACGTCAGCGATGACTTCGCGCGGCGGGTCATAGCCTTCGACGCTGATGCCGGACTTTGGTGCGTCGACGGGGCAGGCGGCGCGGTTCAGTTCGACTCCGTTGGGTGTGCGGCAGATGTCTGCGGGGCAGAGGTCGAAGGTTTCGCCGGTGATGTGGACCTTGATGGCGTAGAGGAACTTGCCGTTCAGCACTTCGCAGCGGACGATGTGGGACTCGCGCGCGGGGATAAACTCCTGGACGAGTGCCGTCGAGTCGAGGCCGAAAGCAAGCTCGTTTGCTTCGGCTGCGGCTTGCAGGGCTTCCGGCGTATCGAAGCGCTTGACGCCTGCGCCGGAGCCGCCGATGTTCGGCTTGACGACGATGGGCCAGCGCAGGCCCTCGGTTGCTGCAAGGGCTTGCGCTGCGCGGTGAATCACACGCGCCTTCGGATAGGGCAGTCCTAATTCATCGAGTAACGACAGCTGCGCGGCCTTTGACAGCTCGGTGCGGAAGGCTTTGAGGCCGTTGATGACGCGCACGCCGCGCCGTTCGAGGTGGTCGAGGTAGCCGAGGGTGTAGAAGATCGAGTCGCCATGCTCGCGGTTCCAGGCCGATGGGCTCATGCGGTTGACGACGAGGGAGAAACGCAGCTCGGGATGCTCCTCAATCGCGTAAGCATGTTCAATCGCGTCCAGTTTGACGTAGTCTGTGCCGCGTTTATCGAGCTCGGCGAAGAGTGGCTTGAACCAGTGTTGCTGTTCGTAATAAATCGCGATAGGTTTCGGCACGCTGACGTCCTCCTGAACCGGGTGACTCCCCCTCCCCCGGTCTTTGTGGCTCCTTCGTTTGTTTTCAATGACTTAAGAGGAGATCATCTCCTGATATCCCATTGATTTGAAAGGCTTTAACCTGTTCTTAGTGTTTTCAAGCACTTAGCGAGGGTCTGACTTCGCCTTCGAAAAAATAGCCTTCTATTCAAGGATATCAAGTTTGACGAAATAGTATGCCAAATGGATGGAAGTATAAGTCATTTGATTTTAATGGCTTAACAAAAGGTTTTGAAGAGTGGGGACTTGACAGGATTTTTGTGTCTCCGCCGGCCTGAGAGAAGGATCAATCGACAGGCAGAGTGAGGGCGACTTTTTCGTGCTTTATTGGACAGTTAAGCACACAAAATGTACTGATTTCACGACTCTAACGGCCTGCTATTTCTGAAGCTTCTTCACATCGAGCAGATCCTGCTCCCTGCCGCTGGCCAGCTTGTTTCGGATGAGGTCATCTCGCGAAATCACGGCGCTCAGGATCTCTCCGTCAATCATTCCCTCAACGCGATGGGACCATGCCTCATCGAATGTGACACCGTCGATCTTCTGGAGAAGATCAATTCTCGCCGGAGGCTGGCCGATTTGGAAGGCACTCCCGTCCATAAAGTCTCGAGGGTTGAGGCCCTGAAGCGGGGCGCCGTACTGTGCGAGTGCGCGGAACACGGCTTCGCTGTTCTCTGCATCCGGGCTGATGAAGATGTCAAGGTCCTCGGTAGCGCGAGGTTCTGCATGGACGCCGAACGCGTACCCTCCGACGATCAGATACCTAACGTGTTGCTCGTTGAACGCGAGTAAGAGATCTTTGAGGTCTTTGGGCAGCATTGGTTCGTACTTCCCTGAAGGATACTGCAAACGAATATGCAGCTTCGCTTAGATCCCATACCGCGGAGAGTCGTTCACCGACCGGACGCGATTGCCAATATTGGATGGTTTCGAGGTGTTGTTGCTCCGGGTTCTGGATTCGATGGATGGTCCGCGTTTCGCTCATACAGAAAGCCGTCCTCCCACCCGATCTTAGCTATTAGTATATTCCGTGGAATGAATGCCTTGTAGACGTTAGCGATGACAGTGGAGTGAATGACGCTTCTATGACGAACAGTATGGCGGAGCAGGACAAAAGGGTTGCAGATTTGATCGATTCCATTCGGCGCTCTTTCCCTGCAATGCGATACACGGGAGACGTCACACAGTACGACGCCAAGCTGGATGATTCGGATTTCTATGATATCAAGTCGGACTCGGACGTTCCTGACTTTTGGGATGAAAAAGAACTTCGCGATGCCTTCAAAGGCCGATGTTGGACAGACGTCTCGCCGGAACTCTTGTACCGTCACCCCGACGGCTATGTATTACTTACGGATCAGGCCTTTGTCGCTTTTCTTCCCGCTTGGCTTATGTGCTCGTTAGAAGGCATGGACGAAGAAAATGAAGTCCGCAACTTTCTTGCATACGCCTTTGGCAATACCCTGCGGCAGTTTCAAGTTTTGAACCCTGAACAACGAGTTACCGTACGCTCAATTCTGGCAGAGTTCATTGAAAGAGGAACGGGCTCATTCGTCAGTAATCTCCTTACCCAAACCGTTGTGTTCATTGACGGTTTAGGTCGTCAGCCGTTTCATGCCACAAATTAACTTAATGATTTAGCTAATCGGCCTTGCTGCGCAAGGCTATCAGCGCACCTGCGGTGCGGGTCCTTCGACTCCGCTGCGCTTCGCTCAGGATGACATTGGTGGTGGGGTGAGGTTCGAGATAGGGCACAGAGCGTCGGGCTGAGCGAGAACATCTGACGAAATGAAAAGCCCCAGTACACACTGGGGCTTTTCATTTGCTCCGGACGCCAGTCCGCCGCTCCTGCGGCTCGCCAATCTCGCGCAGGACAGGCTCGGCGGTGTTTCGTTTCTAAAGCTGCTGTTACTCGGCTGCGGCTTCTTCGCCCTTCACCGTGACCTTGATGTGGGCGGTGACTTCGCGGTGCAGCTTGACCGGGATGAGGAACTCGCCGAGCGACTTCAGCGGCTCGTCGAGGCTCACCTTGCGGCGGTCGATGTTGAAGCCCTTGGATTCGAGTCCGTGGGCGATGTCGGCCGAGGTGACCGAGCCGAAGAGGTGATCGTGCTCGCCGACTTTGCGCTCGAATACGAGAGCCACGTCGTTGAGCTGGGTGACCAGCTGCTCGGCTTCGCTCTTCTCATTCGCCGAGCGGCGGACAGCCGAGGCCTTCATCTGCTCGATGACGGCCTTGTTGGCGGCGTTCGCTTCCATGGCGAGCTTTTTGGGCAGGAGGTAGTTGCGGCCGTAGCCGTCCGCCACCTTCACCACGTCGCCGCGGTGGCCCAGGTTGTTTACGTCTTCTTTCAGAATGACTTCCATTGCCAATCTCCAAATGAGGGCGCTTTGCGCCTTCGTTCAAAACTTTGTAAAAGCAGATCCTTCGACTTTCCCTTCACTACGTTCAGGGTCCGCTTAGGATGACAATCACTATTGATCGCTCGGGATAAGTGATTGCTTGCCCACCCTTCGCTTCGCGAAGGATGGGGCACCCATTTTCGTGCCGCATCCCGAGGAAGCAGGTCCTTCGACTTCGCTGCGCTTCGCTCAGGATGACAACCCTTACGGGTTGTTAGTACCTTGCGGCGAACGGCAGCAGAGCGATGTTCCGGGCCTGCTTGATCGCGCGCGTCAGACGGCGCTGGTGCGTCGTGCACACGCCCGTCAAACGGCGGGGAACGATCTTGCCGCGTTCGGCGACAAAGCCCTGCAACAGACGCACGTCGCGGTACGGGATCGCGTCGATCTTCTCGGTGCAGAACTTGCAGACCTTCTTGCGGCGGAAGAACTTGCGTCCGCCAGGACCGCCCGGTCCGCCGGGACCGCCAGTGCGGGGGCCGCGCGGGCCACCTGGTCCGCCAGGACCGCCTGCGTGAGGTGCGCCGCCTTCAGGCGCCTTCGGTGTTGTTGTTTCGTCAGCCATTTCTTATCCTTCTCCGCCAGACGGTGCCGGCGGCGTCAATCTTTTCGTCAAAAATTTATGCGCTTGCCGGGGTCGCTTCTGCCGGCGCTTCCACCGCTTCTACCGGAGCAGGGGCCACGGGTTGCGCGCTCAGCTTCTTGCGGGTGGCGCGGATCGCCTTGATCTTGTCGATGCGCTTCTGCTCTTCATCCATGCGCACGGTGATGAACTTGATCACAGGCTCGGAGACGCGCAGACGGCGCTCAAGCTCGGCCACCAGCTTGCCATCGGCGTCGATGGTCAGCAGAATGTAGTTGCCTTCGCTGAACTTGCGCACCAGGTAAGCCAGCTTGCGGCGACCCAGCTTTTCGGTCGAACGGATTGTGCCGCCGCCGTTGGTCACGGTGGCTTCAAAGCCGGCGATCAGCTTGTCCACATCTTCGTCCAGCGTGTCCGGACGAACGATAAACATTACTTCGTAAAAACGTTGCATTCGTTTCTCTCTTCTCTCGCATCGCGGCTGCCGTTATGCAACCGTGACCGTTACGATTTCTTGACAGCGTGTTTCAAAAGGCGTCTTGTTCGTATCCGCAGGAATCTCCGGGCTAAAGCCCCTTTCACTCCTGCTTCGTTTCACCGGGCTAAAGCCCGGTGCTTCTACCCAAGACCACTTATGAAACACGCCGTAGCCTTTACTCATCCGGCGGGCCGTTTTGCTCGCGACCGGCAGAACCTTTCCCGTTAAACTCATTCATCGCAGCCTTGATATTCTGCGACACAATCATCTCGACCGCTTTGGCCGCCTTATCGAGCACTGGATCAAGCTCGGCCAGATCTGCCTTGCGCATCGGCGTCAGCAGATAATCTTTTCCGCGCCGTCCGCTCAACTCGCCCGGCTGCGGTCCTACGCCGATCCGGATGCGCGCCCATTCTTCCGTCCGCAACGCACCGTTGATCGACTTTGCCCCGTTGTGACCACCGGAGCTGCCGCCTGTTCTTACCCGGAGCGAACCCAGCGGCAGGGCCAGCTCGTCGTAGATCACAACCAGGTCCCGTTCCGGATCGGCCTCGAACTCATGAACCAGAGCCTCAACCGAAATGCCGCTGAGGTTCATGTACGTCTCAGGCTTGGCCAGAACTACCTGGCGTCCTGCCATGCGGATCGTTGCCGTTACTGCACGGCAGCGACGATTCACGACCTGCACGCCAAAATCGTCGGCGATGCGGTCAATCGCCAGAAAACCCGCATTGTGCGGCGTGAACTGATATTCGATTCCCGGATTGCCGAGACCGATAACCAGGAACACGCCGCGATTACCAGATTCGTCCGCCAAGTCTTACTTCTTGGCCGGAGCAGCAGCCTCGGCTGTCTCTTGCTTGCCCTTCTTGACGACCTCAGGCTCAGCCGGAGTAGCAGCCGCAACCGCAGCAGCATCCGGGGTCGCAACCACTTCTTCCTTGATCGAAACCACGTGCGCGACGGTGCTGTTCTCATCTGTCAGGAATTTCAGCTTGCCTGCATGCGGCAGATCAGAGACGCGCAGCACCGCACCAAAGACGAGCTCCGATACATCCACATCAATGTGGCCTGGAATGTCGCCCGGCAGGCACTCGATCTCCACTTCACGCAGCACCTGGTCCAGAATGCCGCCCTGCGTCTTTACGCCAACAGGAACGCCAACCAGCTGAATCGGCACTTCGACGCGAATCGGCTTGTCGAGCGCGATGCGCTTGAGGTCGATGTGCAGCAGCGAGCCTTTGATCGGTTCATACTGCCAGTCGACGATCATGGCCTTGGCTTTTGCATCGCCAACTTCGAGATCGAAGATCGAGTTGTGACCACTGTCAGAGTGCAGGATGCGGATGATCTGCTTGGGATCGACTTCGACGGCGACGGAAGGCTCATTTGCGCCATAGACGACGGCGGGAATTCTTCCCTTGACGCGTACGCGGCGAGCCGCATTCTTGTTGAACTTGCCCTCGCGGGGGGTTGCTGCTACCACTTCCTGAGTAATCATTCTGTCCTTTTCCTTCGGGCACGGAATCGATCCGCTCCCTTTGCTTGGCGACCAAGCTGACTCAATCGCGAACTTACGAACCAGACGACATCAGCTGAATAACGTGCTGACGCTCGTCTCCATATGAATGCTTTCGATGGCCGCTGCTAACAAGCCGGCAATCGACCGCACCTTAATCTTCGACAGCTTCTGCGCCTCTTCATTCAGAGGAATGGAGTCGGTCACAATCAGCTCCTCCAACCTTGAATGCGCGATGCGCTCGACTGCCGGGCCGGAGAGCACCGGATGCGACGCTCCCGCATATATCTTCGTCGCGCCCTTTTCAAGCAGTGCGTCCACTGTCTTTACCAGCGTGCCGGCAGTGTCGATGATGTCGTCGATGATCAGGCATGTCTGCCCCTTCACATCGCCGATCACGTGCATCACTTCCGTCACGTTGATGTCCGTCCGGCGCTTATCCACAATCGCCAGCGGCACTCCCATCTTCGTTGCGAAGAAGCGCGCGCGTTCCACGCCTCCCGCGTCCGGTGAAACCACGGTCAGATTCGGCAGATTCAACTCCTTGAAGTAGCTCACCATCACCGGGCTTGCGAACAAGTGATCGACCGGGATGTTGAAGAACCCCTGAATCTGGGCCGCGTGCAAATCCATAAACAATGCGCGATTCGCACCCGCTGTCGTCAGCAAATCGGCGACCAGCTTGGACGAAATCGCCACGCGCGGACGGTCTTTCCGATCCTGCCTCGCGTAGCCGTAATACGGAACAACGGTAGTAATTCTGCCTGCCGATGCGCGCTTCAGCGCGTCAATCATGATCAGCAATTCCACCAGGTGCTGATCGACCGGGTTGCAAGTCGGCTGCACGATGAAAACGTCGACTCCGCGAACGTTCTCAAGCAACTGGAAGTAAATTTCCCCGTCGGCAAAGCGCTGTGTCTTCGTTTCTCCGAGCGGCACACCGAGGTGCTTGCAAATCTCCTGCGCCAACTCGCGATTTGCCGTGCCGGAGAAAATCTTGAAGCGCTTGTCTTCCGCGAGCTTCTGTTGCCGCTTGCGTTCGGGCGCCGGCTTTACTTTTCCATCCTGCGCTGCTGCTTCTAATGTCAATACTTCCGTCGTTGTTTCAGTCTTCACAAGAAACCCCCAAGCTGGTTTGCGTTGGTTGTTGCTTATGCTGGCCGTACCGCATGGCCAGCGGCTTCAGTTGTCATTGCCTTGCCATCCCAAGACGTTAACCAGAGATGGCACGGCGTAAAACCTGGCTGGGCGACTAGGATTCGAACCTAGACAAAGTGCTCCAAAGGCACTTGACCTACCATTAGTCGATCGCCCAATTTTCACCGGGCTAAAGCCCGGTGCTACACTTTTGATGATCCCTCTATCATCGTCCCCCAGTATGCTTCGCGCGGCAAAGTCTTTGTCCGCAGGGAAGCTGTGCCGTGGGCCGATAACCGCTCCTCCGCCGCCTTGGCCGCTTCTTCCGTGGGATAGAGGCCAAATACGGCCGATCCTGAACCAGAGAGAGCAGCATAGATCGCCGCATGCTCCGGACGGTCCGAACACACTAATAAACGCTTGATGTCACCGAGTGAGGGATGCTGACGAAAGACGACCGCTTCGAAGTCGTTTTCAATCCCGGTTCGGACAAGCGCGAGAAGTGGATTCCCGGGCCGGTCTTCTCCCAAGGAGAAGACACCGGAGGAGTGCGGCTCACAAAGACTCGCTGAGAGAGCCTGACTCAACTCTTTGAGTCTATCGGATGGGGCCTCCAGGGTCAAACTTTTCGCATGCTGCGTATCCCAGTCGCGAAAGGCCTGCGGCGTCGATACGCCGACCGTCGGCAGTGCTACCACGCAGTGGGTTTCGGGCAGATCGGGCATGGGATAGACCTCTTCACCGCGCCCCAGACCTAAAACCGCGCCGCCAATCAGGAAAAGCGGCACATCGGAGCCAACTTCGGCGGCGATTCTCAGACGATCAGCGCCCGAAAGCTGCTGATTCAGCTCACGTTCCAGGCCAATCAAAGCGGCGACGGCGTTTGCCGAGCCAGCGCCGAGGCCACCTTGTACAGGCAGGCGCTTTTCGATGTGAACATGGACCTCAACGGGAGCTGTGCTGGCGGCAAGCCACTTGTCGAGCATCTTCCATGCGGTATTTCGCTCGTCCGTAGGAACGCGCGGGTCATTCGTCGTGAGAGCAATGCTGCTCTTTCCGGACGAAAGCAGTTGCGCCTCGACGGTTACGAGATCATGAGCGGCCAGCGTCTGATAGAGCGTCGTCAGCGCATGGAAACCATCCGGGCGCGAAGGCCCAATCGCCAGGCCGAGATTGATTTTAGAAAAGGAACGTACCCGCGTAGACATGCAGAATGGATTGTAGCGTCTTGCGGATCAGATATGAGTAGGCTAGAGATATGGATCAGAGTTTGCTCGAGTACGCCCGGAGACTGGTCGAAGGAGCCCGAGCGAAGCTTGCAGAAGACCGTAAGCGCCTCGATGAATTGCGGACAAGCCAGGATCAGAATCTCATCCCGGTTGCTTCTGTCTCCTCACTGATTCAATCAAAACCGGGTTAAACTACCCCCTACCATGACCAGCCGCACCCTCTCGCTTTCTGCTGCTCTGTGTTTTTTCGCTTGCATCCATGTGCCGGCACAGCAGGCTGTGAATCCCAGTCTGACGACAAACGACGAAACGCCGGTCCGCACGAAGCATGCGATGGTCGTCAGCGTCCATCATCTGGCTACGGATGCGGGTGTCGAAGTGTTGAAAGAAGGCGGTAACGCTGTGGATGCAGCGGTCGCGACGGGCTTCGCGCTCGCCGTGGTGCATCCGGTCGCGGGCAACATTGGCGGCGGCGGGTTCATGCTGATTCATTTCGGCGAAGGTCCGCATGGGGGCAAATCGACGTTCATTGATTACCGCGAAAAGGCTCCGCTGGCTGCGTCGGCCAACATGTATCTCGATGACAAGGGCAACGTTGTCCCGAACGAAAGTATTGTCGGGTACAAGGCTGTTGGCGTGCCGGGCTCGGTTGCGGGCATGGCTTATGCGGAGAAGAAGTATGGCAAGCTGACGCTGGCCAAGGTCATGGAACCGGCGATTCGTCTCGCGTCAGAGGGATTCGTCTTGACGGACGAAGAAGCGAGCGAGCTACACGACCCAGCTTTGACGCCTTTCCCCGAGTCAAAGCACATCTTCCAGCGCGATGGAAATTTCTACAAGTCGGGTGAACCCTTCAAGCAGCCGGAGCTCGCGCAAACGCTGCGCCGCATCGCGAAAGACCCCGACGACTTCTACCACGGCGAAATCGCCAAACAACTCGCTGCCGATGTGCAGAAGGGGGGCGGCCTCATCACCAGCCGCGATCTCGCTTACTACGAAGTAAAAGAGCGTGAGCCCCTCACTGGCAGCTACAAGGACTACACCATCGTCTCCGCCCCGCCGCCGTCTTCGGGCGGAATCGTGCTGATCGAAGCTCTCAACATCCTTGAAGGCTACAACCTAGGCCGTCTCGGCGACCGCACGCCGCCCGAGATGCACCTTGTGACCGAGGCCTACCGCCGCGCCTACATGGACCGCTCCGACTACCTCGGCGATCCGGATTACGTAAAAATCCCGATCGAACAGCTGGTCGACAAGAAATATGCGGCGGCTTGGCGGGCCAGTATTCAGGAAGATCAAGCCACGGCGTCGGCCAGTCTCAAGCGCCCGGCTGATTTTCTGCCGCAACCGCCAACCATGGATGAAGTGCGCCACGAGTCAACGCAGACGACGCACTACTCTGTGATGGATGCGGAGGGCAATGCTGTCGCCGTGACCACCACGCTGAACAACGGCTTTGGTTCCGACGTGACCGCTGCCGGACTCGGTTTCCTGCTCAATGATGAAATGGATGATTTCGCATCGAAGCAGGGCGTGCCGAATATGTATGGGCTGATACAAGGACCGGCCAACTCGATTGCACCGGGCAAACGTCCGCTCTCGGCCATGACGCCGACCATTGTTCTCAAAGACGGCAAGGTCAGCATGGTGCTTGGCTCGCCGGGCGGCGGACGCATCATCACGACGGTCGCCAACATCTTTCTCAGCGTGGCCGACGAAGGGCTGAACATCCAGGCGGCGGTGGACGCTCCGCGCTTTCACCACCAATATCTGCCCGATGTTCTCTACCTCGAACCCGGCTTTCCCGATGCGACTGTTGAAGGTTTACGCGCTCTCGGCTACCACGTGAACGTGGCCAAAGGCCACTGGAGCGACGGCGAGTGCATTGCTGTCAACCCCGCCACAGGCGATCTGGAGGGTGGGCAGGACCACCGTCATCACTTCGGCAAAGCTGCGGGATATTAACAACACGGAAGGGCGCGAAAGGGCGATTGCCTGGACGGCGAGTGCTGGGATGAGAAGATAGAGCAGGACTCTTTCTGAACACCCTATGTTGAAGGTCATCTCCACACACGTATTCCTGCGCCAGCGTCTGCATCCCGGTCTCCTCGATACTTTTGCCAAGGCGGGAGCGCAGGGCGTTGAACTTTTTGCCGCGCGCCAGCACTTTGACTACATCGGCCGGCCCCATATTCGCGAAATCGCCGACTGGTTCCGCGATAACTCTGTCGAACCGTTCTCCATGCACGCGCCTATGTTCCCTGATCTCGAAATGGGCCGCGGCGGAGCGCCTGCCGTGAACGTGATTCATCCAGAGAAATCGCGACGCATTGACGCGATGGACGAGATTAAGCGCGCTCTCGAAGTGGCCGAGCAGATTCCGTTTCGCTATTTGATCATTCATCTTGGCGAGCGCGAAGATGGCTGGAACCCGCGCTCGCTCGAAAATTCGCTGACGGCGCTCGAACACCTGCGCGCTTTCGCGAATCCGTTAGGCGTCAAGTTGCTGGTGGAAAATATCCAGAACGAAGTCACGCAGTCGCGCAATCTCCTGGAAATTCTCAATGTTGGCCACTTCAAAGATATCGGCGTGTGCTTCGATGCTGGCCATGCCCATTTGGGCGATGGGGTGGCGACTGTCCTCGCCGAGCTTCGTCCGCAGATTCGCTCCACGCATCTGCACGACAACAAGGGCGACCGCGATTCCCATCTGTGGCCCGGGGATGGCACCATTGCCTGGGACGAGACGATCAAGGAGCTGAAGTCCGCTCCGCAGGCGCCTGCCGCAGTGCTTGAAATCCACTATGCGCTCGAGGACACCCCGGAGAGTGTCGCGGCCAAGGCGCAGGCAGCATTTGAGAAATTCGGACTTTAGCAATTCCTCGAGTGCGTAACAAAATACAATGGCAAGTGGAATTTTGAAGTCTCGCACTTCAACTATTTTGAGATTCGTATGTCAGAAGAAACCGTAAGCATCGCCGCAGAACCCCCCGTCACTACCATCGCCAGAATCGGCGAACACGAAGGCAAATCCGTCACCCTCAAGGGTTGGCTCTATAACCTGCGCGAGAGCGGGAAGCTGCTCTTCCCCATCTTCCGCGATGGGTCAGGCACCATCCAGGGCATCGTGCCCAAGGCTGCTGTTCCGCCCGAGGTATTTGAGACCATCAAGGGGCTCACGCAGGAGTCGAGCGTCATCGTCACCGGCAAGGTCCGCGCCGACAAGCGCGCTCCCGGCGGCTATGAACTCGATGTCGAGAATATTGAAGTCGTGCAGCGCGTGCCGGAAGACGACCCATTTCCCATCTCGCTCAAAGAGCACGGCACCGACTTCCTGATGGAGCACCGCCATCTGTGGATTCGCACACCGCGCCAGTCGGCCATTCTGCGCATCCGTGCCGAGATCATCAAGGCCGCGCGCGATTTTCTCGACGACAATGGTTTTGTCCTCACCGATCCGCCGATCCTGACGCCGGCTGCCTGCGAAGGCACAAGCACGCTCTTTCCCGTCGAATACTTCGGCGATGAGGCCTATCTCACACAGAGCGGCCAGCTTTACATCGAAAGCACGGCGCTGGCGCTGGGCAAGGTCTATAGCTTCGGGCCGACGTTCCGCGCGGAAAAATCAAAAACGCGCCGTCACCTCACGGAGTTCTGGATGGTCGAGCCGGAGTGGGCCTACGCCGGACTTGATGACCTGATGGGGC
The DNA here is from genome assembly GCA_013285705.1 of Acidobacteriota bacterium. Classification (GTDB taxonomy): domain Bacteria; phylum Acidobacteriota; class Terriglobia; order Terriglobales; family Acidobacteriaceae; genus Alloacidobacterium. The sequence goes on along the minus strand of JABDHA010000067.1, from coordinate 2,698 downwards.
TGGCCGAGCAGTTCATCAGCTTCATCGTCGAACGCGTGCTCACCAAGCGCGCTGCGGATCTGAAGGTGATTGGCCGCGACACCAGCAAGCTCGAAGCGATCAAGGCGCCGTTTCCGCGCATTCGTTATGACGAAGCGGTGCAGATGCTGAACGACGCTCACGCTAAGGGATTGCTCGAACAGCCATTCGAATACGGCAACGACTTCGGCTCGCCGGACGAGACGTACATCTCGTCGCAGTTTGACCGGCCGGTGATGGTGCACCGCTATCCGGCAGCGGTAAAGGCCTTTTACATGGAGCCCGATCCCGACGATCCCAAATATGCGCTCTGCCTGGATGTGCTTGCGCCGGAGGGTTATGGTGAAGTCATCGGCGGCTCGCAGCGCATCGCCTCTTATGATCTGCTGAAAAAGCGTATTGAGGAGCACAACTTGCCACTCGATGCCTTCAAGTGGTATCTCGATCTACGGCAGTATGGCTCCGTTCCGCACTCGGGCTTCGGTATGGGGATTGAGCGGGCTGTTGCGTGGATCTGCGGGTTGGAGCATGTGCGCGAGACGATTCCCTTTGCGCGCACGCTGAACCGCATGTATCCGTGATTTGGGCATGAAGGCAGCGGCTTGTGCGTAATTTGTTCTGCGCACTTAGAGTCTGTAGGCGCGGGCTTCAGCCCGCGCATTTTCATGAACGGGAAGGCGGCCGTCGCCGCTGAGGTAATCGAAGATCGTATGTCGAAGATCAGCCAAACGCTCGCGAGCGAAAAAGCAACCATCACCGGTTCTGTAGTCGGTCCTATTAAGAGCGGCGTGCAATCCCTTCCACCGCGCAAAATCCGCATCATCGGCGTGCCGCTCGATCTTGGAGCCTCCCGCCGTGGCGTCGACATGGGGCCGTCCGCCGTCCGTGTCGCCGGTCTGGAAGCTCGCCTGGAGGCGCTCGGCCATGAGGTGGCGGACGGCGGCAACATCAGCGTTGCGATTGCGGAGACGAAGCACGCCGGCGAAGAAAACGCCCGCTACCTGACGGAGATTACCGAAACCTGTACACGCGTGGCCGACCAGATGATCGGGGCTCTCGAAAAGAGCATGACGCCGGTGGTTCTGGGCGGAGACCACTCGGTTGCCGCCGGCAGCGTCTCCGGGGTAGCGGAATATTACCGCCGCCGGGAGCAGAAGATTGGTTTGATCTGGATCGATGCCCACTCCGACCTGAATACGCCGGAAACCTCGCCGAGCGGCAATGTGCATGGCATGCCGCTGGCCGCGCTCCTTGGCCTTGGGCCGGAATCGCTGGCCAACATCTGCGGCTTCTCGCCGAAAGTTCTGCCGGAGAATACGGTTCTGATTGGCGTGCGCGATATCGACGCTACGGAAAAAGAAAACATCAAGCGCACCGGACTCTCCGAGGTCTACACGATGCGCGACATCGACGAGCGCGGCATGCGCACGGTGATGGAAGAGGCTTTGCGCGCTGCCGGGCGCGGCACGGCAGGCTATCACGTCTCGCTCGATATGGACTGGATCGATCCTGAAGATGCACCGGGCGTCGGCACGCCCGTTCGCGGAGGCGCCACCTATCGCGAAGCACATCTCGCCATGGAGATCATCGCCGACCACGGGCGCATGCTTAGCCTCGAAGTCGTCGAGGTCAACCCGGTGATCGACGAACACAACCGCACGGCGGACCTGGCGGTGGAACTGATCTCCTCGGCGTTTGGGAAGAAGATTCTGTAGGTGAGAGAACGCCGAGAGCCACGTCAGTAACTAGCCTCCACAGGCTTTCTACATACAATAAGTTTTTATGCCCAAACTTCGCGTAGGCGTTCTTTTTGGCGGCCGCAGTGGAGAGCATGAGGTCTCGCTGCTTTCGGCTGCTTCGGTTCTCAAGGCCATCAACCCCAGGAAATACGAAGTCATCCCCATTGGCATTACCAAGGAGGGCCGCTGGGTGACGGCCAGCGACGCCGAGCGGCTGCTGTCTGGCGAATCGTCTACGCCGCGCCAACTCCGCGCCGGCGATCCGGAGACGACCGCGACAGCGGCAGTCCTCGCAAAAGGGGAATCCATCATCGTTCCGCCCGTTCCGGCGAAAAATAAGACGGGCTCGCTCGTTCCGTTTGAGACGCATGGCGATCTAGCTCATCAGGCGCTGAGCGTTGACGTGATTTTCCCTGTCCTGCATGGAACGTTTGGCGAAGATGGCACGATTCAGGGGCTTTTCGAGCTGGCAGGTATCGCCTATGTGGGATCAGGCGTGCTCGGCTCGGCCACCGGCATGGACAAGGACGTGATGAAGCGCCTCTTCGCTTCGGCGAAGCTGCCGATTCCCAAGCATGTCACCTTCCTGCGTCGCGATTGGGAAGCAGGTCCGAAAAAAATCATCAGTCGCGTGGAAGCGGCTCTCAAATATCCGCTCTTTGTGAAGCCAGCAAACCTTGGCTCATCGGTGGGCATCAGCAAAGCGCACGACCGCAAAGAACTCTCGCCAGCCATTGAACTTGCCGCCAGCTACGACCGCAAGATCGTGGTCGAGCAGGGCGTCGGGGGCAAGCGCGGCAAGGCGCGCGAGCTGGAAGTCGCCGTTCTGGGCAATGACAAACCCGAGGCTTCCGTGGTCGGCGAGGTCGTCCCGATCAAGGAGTTTTACGACTACGAGGCGAAATACCTGAGCGAAGGCTCGGACCTCATCATTCCGGCGA
>JABDHA010000066.1 GCA_013285705.1 Acidobacteriota bacterium | reverse complement strand
GTTTTGGAAGGCAACACGGACGAGCCGAAGGATGAGGCCGTCGATCGTGAAAAAGTTGAAGAGGGCGGCGCTTAATATGCGCTGTCTGCATCTAGATAGGTCTGAGATGGTTGGCGCAAAGCCCCCCATTTCAGGGGATAATACAAACAGGATCGACTCCCATAGGCATGAGGTTGCTATGAACAGCTGAGCGCTTGGGATGTGATAAGCAAAAGAGGCGGATGAGCAAAGTTCGAATCAACGATTTAGCGCGCGAGCTCGAAGTGAAGAGCAGGGCAATTCTGGACGTACTGACCGATGTTGGCGTGACCGAGAAGAAGACGCACTCCAGTTCGCTGGAGGGGGACGAAGCCGAGCGTGTGCGCGTACATTTCAACCGTGGCGGCAAGGCAGGCAATGCGCAGAGTGGCTCCCGCGCCGAATCCGAGGCGAAGCCGAAGATTGACTGGTCGCGTGTCTCAAAGCCTGGCGACGTGCTGAAGGCCATTCAGCAGCGCAAGGAAGAAGAGGCGCTCGCAGCCAGCAGGCCCACACCTCTGCCAACTGTAGCAAGGCCAGCCCTTGCCGCTCCTCCAGTCATCGCGCCAACACCGCCGAAGCCACCCATTCCCCCGGTGCCTCAGGCAGCTTCCACGGACGCAGCCAGACCGGCGCCTCGCAGAATTGTGCCGCTGCCCCGGCAGGCTCCGGCGATTGTGCAGCCGCCACCGTCTCCAGCGATTGCCGCCAAGCCACCGGCAGGTCCGGTTGTCGCGAGGCCTCCGGTTACCCCTGCTGGAGAAGCGAGGCATGGGGAAGCCAGGCCGGCGATTGCAGCAGCGGTGCCAACAGCGCCCGTTGTGGTAAGGCCCGCAACTCCGCCTCCTGCTCCGGTCAGCGCTACTGCTGTTCCGGCAGCTCCGGTTGCCGCTCACCCGGTACCCCCGACAGCAGCTCCTGCAGCCGGCACGCCAGCACCAAGCGAAGCTCCGGTTCCCGCCGCAGCGCAAGCGCCCGAAGTTGCTGTGCCTGCAGCACCGGTTGCCGCTGCACCGGCCGCTCCAGCGCCTCCGGCTGCGCCCGCTGCACCTGTCCGTCGCGTGATCATGCCGCAGACCGGACCGCGTCCTGTCTATACGGCGCCGCCACCGCCCCCAACACCGCCGCCGGCCGCTCCTACAGGACAGACGCAAGGCGGTTTGCAACGTGGCCGTCCCATTTTTGATCGCCGCCCAGGCGGACCTCCAGGCCCAGGCCAGCGCCCGCAAGGCGGTCCTCCGGGACAATTCCCCGGTGGACGCCGTCCGATGCATCCGACACGCAACCAGCCCGGCGGTCCGCCGACGGGTGCCCGCCCCGGCTTTGGCCAGCGGCCAGGCTTTGGCGCTCGTCCTGGCTTCGGCCAGCGCCCCGGTATGGGCGGCGCTCCTGGGCTCGTTCCACCTCCGGGTGAGGCTCCGCGTCCGCAGCGTCCAGGCGGCCCGGCTCGTCGTGGCCGTCAGACCTACGAAAAGAGTAAAGAAGGCCCGATGAAGGGCTTTGCGCCGCCATCCCGTTTCGGTGGCGCGCAGGTTCCATCGGAGCCAATGCCGATTACCCGCACCATTACCGTGACGGAAGGCATCAGCGTCAAGGATCTGGCGGAAAAGTTAGGCGTACGCGGCAAGGATCTGATCGCAACGCTGCTCATGCGCGGTGTCTTTGTCACCGTCAACCAGTCGCTCGACGCGGAGCTGGTGAAAGATGTGTCGCACCAGTTTGGCGCGGACACGCAGTTCATCACCTTTGAAGACCAGATGGCGAATGAAGCCATCGAGAGCATGCTCCTGCAGGAGAACCCAGACGAGCTGGAAGTGCCGCGTCCGCCGGTTGTCACGGTGATGGGTCACGTCGATCACGGTAAGACCTCGCTGCTTGACGCGATCCGCGAAACAGACGTTGCCGGTGGTGAAGCGGGTGGTATTACGCAGCACATCGGTGCCTACAAAGTGCGCATTGGCAAGCAGGATTCACCGGCATTCGGCCGCGAGATCGTCTTCCTCGACACACCGGGTCACGAAGCCTTTACCCGCATGCGTGCGCGCGGTGCCAAGGTCACGGACATTGTCGTGATTGTCGTCGCAGCGGATGACGGAGTGATGCCGCAGACGCTTGAAGCGATCGACCACGCCAAGGCAGCCAATGTGCCGATCATCGTTGCAGTCAACAAGATCGACAAGCCGGATGCGCAGCCTGACCGCGTGAAGAAGCAGTTGGGTGATCGCGGGCTAGTTCCAGAAGACTGGGGCGGTTCGACGGTATTCGTCGATGTTTCGGCGAAGAAGCGTCAGAACCTCGACCTGCTGCTCGAAATGATCTGCCTCGTAGCCGACCTCGGCAACCTGAAGGCAACGCCGGGACGCTCGGCTGTCGGCACGGTCATCGAAGCGAAGCTCGATCGTGGACGCGGTGCTGTGGCCTCGATCCTCGTGCAGAACGGAACACTCCGCAATCAGGATAGCTTTATCGTTGGTAACACCTTCGGCAAGATTCGCGCGATGTTCGATGATCGTGGGCGCGCCATTGAAGAAGCCGGGCCATCGACGCCGGTCGAAATTCTCGGTCTTGAAAGCATGCCGGATGCGGGCGATACCTTCCTTGTCACCGCTGACCGCGACAAGGCGAAGGGCATTGCGCAGTACCGCAGGATGAAGGAGCGCGAGGCGCAGCTGGCGAAGTCCTCACGCGTATCGCTGGAAGGGCTTGCCGAGCAGATCAAGCAGGCTGGCATGAAGGAACTGCCGCTCATCCTCAAGGGCGATGTTACCGGCTCGGTCGAAGTGCTGGCCGATTCGCTACAAAAGATGTCGACCGAGAAGGTGCGCATCAAGGTCATCCACTCCGGCGTCGGCGCCATCACGGAAAGCGATGTGCTGCTGGCCTCGGCTTCGAACGCCATTGTCATCGGCTTCAACGTGCGTCCGGAGCGCAAGGTGGCCGATCTGGCGGAGCAGGAAGGCGTCGAAATTCGTCTGCACTCGATTATCTATGAATTGCAGGACGAGATTCGCAAGGCCATGCTTGGTCTTCTCGAGCCGGTCTTCAAGGAAAATTACCTCGGCCGCGCCGAAGTGCTCAACGTCTTCAAGATTCCGAAGGTGGGCACTATCGCCGGCTGCCGCGTAACCGATGGCGTATTGCGGCGTGATGCGGAAATTCGCCTCATGCGCGACGGAACACAGGTCTATAAGGGCAAGCTTACCTCGCTCAAGCGCTTCAAAGACGATGCCAGGGAAGTCACCAACGGCATGGAGTGCGGCGTGGGACTGTCGAACTATAGCGACATTAAGGTCGGCGACACCATCGAAGCCTTTGTAACCGAAAAGGTAGCCGCTGAGTTGACAGCAAGCTAAAACGCAGCTGGTGGAATGCGCAAGAGGCGTGCAGATTTTATCTGCACGCCTCTTGCTTTGTAGTTAATCCATGAAAAACATGCACTCGAAAAGCGCGACAGGACATCTAACTTTGTTCGGCACATGGTGCTGAATATGGACAACAGTTCAGAATTTACGGCCTGCAAAAGACTGGTTACGTCATTGGTGCTAGTCTGCTTGTGAAGCCTGTCGAGTCGATTCGCAAAAAATTTAGAGAGGTGCATATGCAGCTTGGAATGGTAGGTTTGGGAAGGATGGGCGCGAACATGGTGTTGCGTCTCATCAGGCATGGACATGAGTGCGTGGCGTTCGATGTTTCGCCGGCAGCCGTGCAGGGGCTGGTCAAGGAGAAGGCCGTTGGAGCGGCTTCTTTACCGGAATTGGTCAGCAAGCTTCAGAAACCGCGTGCGCTCTGGCTGATGGTTCCTGCCGCGGTCGTGGACGAGACGATTCAACAAATCCTGCCGCATCTTGAACCGGACGACATCCTCATCGACGGCGGCAATTCCTACTACATTGACGACATCAGGCGGGCAAAGGAGCTTGCTGAGAAAAAGATCCACTATGTGGATGTGGGCACCAGCGGCGGCGTGTGGGGTCTGGACCGCGGTTACTGCATGATGATCGGCGGCGAGCCTGATGTGGTGAAATCGCTCGACCCGATCTTCCAGTCATTGGCTCCCGGAATCGGCGACATTTCACGGACACCGGGGCGAGAGAAAGTTGGCGGAACTGCGGAGCAAGGCTATCTGCACTGCGGACCGAATGGTGCCGGTCACTTCGTGAAGATGGTTCACAACGGCATCGAATATGGGCTGATGGCAGCCTATGCAGAAGGCCTGGCAATTTTGCGCGCCGCAAACGTCGGCAAGAAGCAGCATGAGATCGATGCAGAAACCACGCCGCTCCGCGATCCCTCGCACTACCAATACGACATCAATCTGGCGGATGTATCGGAGGTCTGGCGGCGCGGAAGCGTGATAGCTTCATGGCTATTGGATCTGACGGCAGCGTCCCTGGTCGAAGATCCAAGCCTCTCCGGCTTTGCAGGCCGGGTTTCTGATTCTGGCGAAGGACGGTGGACGATCAAGGCTGCGATCGACGAAGCTGTTCCGGCGCCCGTACTGACTGCGTCTCTATATGAGAGATTCAGCTCGCGTGGCGAAGGCGAATTCGCGAACAAGCTTTTGTCGGCCATGCGTTTTCAATTCGGCGGCCACCACGAAAAGCCCGCTGAGAAATAACTACGTACACCGGGAGAACGACGTCGTTCTCCCGGTGCGCATGTATTTTTCTGAGGCTGGGATTGCTGCGTCTGGGTGACGGGTGCTGTTATTGCTTCTTTCGTAAGAAGCAGTACACTCATCTGCACGGGATTACAAACCCCTGTGACACACCCTGGAATATGCCAAATCTGATGAACTTTCCACTTCTCGTCTTTGTGGTGTCTTTTTTAGTCTTGTGGCTCTCGGCGCGCACTGGTGTTTTCTTTCACGAGAAGCGGGGAAGCTTAGACGAGCAGGAACGGGAGGATTTCGGGGTCATCCTTGCCGCGACTCTCACGCTGCTCGGTCTCATCATCGGATTCAGCTTTTCCATGGCGATCAGCCGGTACGATCAGCGCAAGAACTACGAAGAAGAAGAGGCGAATGCGATTGGCACGGAGTACCTCCGGGTACAACTGCTCCCTGCTGCAGATGCGGAGAAACTGCAAACCTTGCTGGTCAGCTATCTCAATCAACGTATCCGGTTTTATCAAGTCCGTTTTAGGAGCCAGCTTAATCCGATCAATGCCGATACGGCGCAGTTGCAGTCAACGCTTTGGTCCTCTGTTCGAATTCCAGCTACGGCGCAGCCAAACCCGGTGGCAGCTCTCGCCGTTTCGGGCATGAACGATGTTCTGAATTCGCAAGGATACACACAGGCCGCGTGGTGGAACCGTATCCCAATCGCTGCATGGGGTCTGATGGGAATCATCGCTATTTGTTCCAACGTCATGATTGGCTATGGTGTACGCCGCGCCAAAGCGGGTTCCGTGTTGCTCCTCGTGCTACCCCTGATTGTGTCGATCTCCTTCCTGCTTATCGCAGATATTGACAGTCCGCGGGGCGGCATTATTCGTGTCCGGCCCACTAACCTGATCAGCCTCTCACAGTCTCTGCATACACAGGGAAACCAATAATCTCCATATGCGCCGCCGCTCCTTTATTGCTACTCTTCCGCTTGCTGCCGCGGGCTCTGTTCTTCTTCCACGCGACGCTGAGGCTTCCGAACAAAACAGCGTTCCGGTGCAGGGCAGCGCTTCAGCCCCAGCGCTCCCGAAATTTCAACCTGCAGGCGCCGAACGGTTTGAGCGACCTGATGTGCATGCGGGCGACCGGCCCTCTGGCGCAAGCTTCGCTACCCGGTCCTCGGCGATGGGTTGCTCGGGTGCGGCGGGAACAGCGCACCCGCTCGCTACTCTCACCGCTATCGAGACGCTGAAACGGGGCGGCTCGGCGGTGGATGCGGCGATCGCAGCCAATGCCTGCCTCGGATTTCTGGAACCGGTCAGTTCGGGCCTTGGCGGGGATTGTTATGCCATGATCTGGGACCCGAAGGTGAGCAAGGTAGTGGGCCTGGCGGGTTCAGGGCGCTCGCCTAAATCGCTGACCCTTGAAACCGTCCGTGCTCGTTCGCAAAATGGCGTGATTCCCAAACTGGGCGCGATCTCTGTTTCAACGCCGGGTGCGCTCGATGCCTGGTGGACACTCCATCAGCGCTACGGCAGGTTGAAGTGGTCTGAAATCTTTCAGCCCGCGATCCATCTCTGTGAGACGGGTGTACCCGTGCCGCAAATCATCGGCTTCTACATCAAGCGCAACCTTGCGATCTTCACGCGCCCTGGCTCGGGTGTCGAGGAAACGGTCAATGCAGTGCACACCTATGCGCCATCTGGTCACGCACCGAATGAAGGCGATGTCTTCCGCAATCCAGACCTGGCCCACACGTATCGCATGATCGCTGAGGGCGGGCGCGATGCTTTCTACGATGGTCCGATTGCCCACACCCTCGACGCCTACTTCAAGCGGATCGGCGGATGGCTCTCCTACGAGGACCTGCGCAGCCAGCATGCCGAGTGGAACGAGCCGCTGGTCACTTCCTATCGCGGTGTCGATGTTTATGGAATGGCCGCAAACACACAAGGACTGGCGACGCTGCAGATCCTGAATATTCTGGAGAACTTCGATCTGCGTGAGATGGGCTTTCAGTCTTCAGCCTCAATTCACGCGCAGGTCGAAGCCAAGCGCCTGGCTTACGAAGATCGCGCCCGCTACTATGCCGACCCGCACTTTGCCAAGGTTCCAATCGAGTGGCTGAACTCGAAAAGCTATGCTGCCGAACGCGCAAAATTGATCCAGCAAGATCGGATTTTGACGCCCATCTATCCCGGTCAGGCTCCGAGCCACGGTGATACAACCTATTTCACCGTGTCGGACGCCGACGGGATGATGATATCGATGATCCAGTCGAACTTCCGTGGCATGGGCTCCGGTCTGGTTGCTGACGGGCTTGGCTTCATGTTTCAGGATCGTGGCGAATTATTTTCGCTGAAGGACGGCCATCCGAATCTTTATCAACCCGGCAAGCGCCCCTTTCAAACCATCATTCCTGGATTCGCGACGAAAGATGGCAAGCCGTGGATCTCCTTCGGTGTGATGGGCGGCGATATGCAGCCGCAAGGGCAGGCGCAGATCATCATCAATCGGGTTGATTATGGATTGGATATACAAGCTGCTGGCGACAGTCCTCGATGGCACCACGAAGGATCGTCGCAGAGTATGGGAGAAGATGCGCCGGGCTTAGGGCCGACGGGAGTGCTTCGTCTGGAAGCAGGCGTCCCGCAAACAACGCGACAGGCGCTGATCGATCTCGGATGGCCGATGGGCGCGTCAGATGGCGGCTTTGGACGCTACGAGTGCATTGAGCATCGTATGAACGGCGCGGATCGCGTGTATGCGGCGGCGACAGAAATGCGGGCGGACGGAGTGGCGCTGGCATATTAAGCGCCTGTTCCTATATAGCTTCAACCGCAGCCCTGTCGAACAGCATTGTCCGTACGGCTCTGCAGATGTTCTCGACTGCAGGCCGGCGATAGTTCCACCGCTCGTCTTCGCCGGGAGGGAAGAATGCCATCGTCGCATTTGCCTCGAAGACCAGAACCTCGCCCTTCTCATTTAAACCAAAATCAATTCCTCCATAGTCCAGGCCAAGCGTAGCCTGAATCTCTTTGAGCGCCTTCATGGCGCGAGGTCCGAGCACACTGCTCATGTTTGCGAGGAATGCAGCATCTTCGGCGCGATGCTCCGGATAGTCCGTCATCTCAGCGCTGAAATAATGGATTTTCCAATGGCTTGAGATTGCGGCATGCAGCGGGTAGAGCTGACCATCGATCATCATGACCCGGTATTTGCGCGTTTTTCCATCAGACCCCCGTGCATCAAGATACTGGATGACGGTTAAATCACGGCCGGGGAGCTGTGCTAATGCGGCTGGAAGTTCATCGGAAGTTTCCACGCGCAGAAAATGATCTCCTCCATGAAAGCCGGGTGTTCTCAGCAAAAGGGGAAACGCAAAGCCATGTCGGTTCAGCGTCGTCTCAGCATCGGATGAGGCCAGCGACTCCCGTGACAAAGAAATGATCTTTGGAGTGACGACTCCAGATATGCCCGCGAGACGCCGCGCAATGTCGCAACGGCCTGTCGTTAGCACAGCCGCGGGGGAGTTGATGACCGGAGCCGTTGTGTGGGTGAGCACGGACTGCGCGCCAGTTAGCGCGCTGGTCGCTACATCGGCGTCGCCAATTGCATTGACGATGAGCTGATGAGGCGGCAATGGTGTGGTAGAGGGATCGTAGAACTCCGTCGCGACAAGATATTTTTTGAAGATGCGATCGGTCAGGAAAGGTTCTGTTCGCAGATTGCCGCCAGAGGTCGAAATGAGCTCCAGCACCGTCACCGGCGGCTCTTTGCCTCGATAGGCCGCAGGAATCACGCACCGGCCCTGAAAGGCAGTGCGTCGATGCCATGCTGCCTTTTCTGCGTTTTCCAAATCTGCCAGCACAAACGACAAACCTGCGTGCGCCGGTCGATAATTTGGATCGATCTTCAGCGCATGTTCCAGGTGCTCGCGAGCCTTCTCCGGTTCTTTTATCTTGATCAGAAGATTGGCGAAATTCACCCGGCTCATGGGATCGTCCGGCTGGCCCGCAATCGCTTCCTTGTAAATCTTCTGCGCTTCTGTGTTTTCTCCGGCGGCAAACTGGAGATTGCCGAGACTGTTCAGCGCTCCCACATGACCGGGCTCAAGCTGCAGCAAGTCGAGCCACGAGCTTCTGGCTTCAAGGCTTCGTCCCAAATGCTCCAGGATACTTCCCCGCTGAAAAAGCAAAGCGACCGAATTAGGTTGAGATGTCAATCGCTCCTCGATCGTCTGCAATTGCGCTTGCAAAGCGGCGTGCGTAGGAAGCTGCGGGGCCGTCTGTGCAACTCTGCGCGATGTAGACCTTTCCTGCGAAGCACGACCGAGCGCCAGCGTGCTGTCGATCAAGGCGTCTATTTCTGAACGACCCGTACGGTGGTTGACGATCGCCGCTCGTATTGCCAATTGGCCGCCGATTCGGGTTGTGGACGGTGCGACGATGCCCGATTCCTGCAGATCGATGACGATCTGTTCGTTGATTGGATCAGAATCTTCGGAGCGATAGTGGAAAACAGACGATATTCAGTTCCACAGGAGCCATCAGTTCGAGTTCCGCCGTCTCGAGAATCCGGCTCTCGAGATAACGCGCCAATTCGCAGGTGCGGGAGATGACCACACCCAGCGCATCTGTGCCGTAAACTTTCAGCGTCATCCATGTCTTCAATGCACGAAAGCCGCGCGAGAGGTCCGGCCCAAGATCGCAAGGCCACGTTGAGCCGGCGGCCAGCCCTCGCTGTGTCCGCTGGAGATAAGCGCCCGGCGAGGCGAAGGCGTTCCTGTGCGGCTCTCCATCGCGCACGAGAATGTAGCCGGCATCGTAAGGCACCTGTCCCCATTTATGAAAATCGAATGCCAGCGAATCGGCGCGCTCGATGCCGTTGAGCCGCGACGCAAGCGCTGGAGCGAGCATCGCCAGCGCGCCATACGCTCCATCCACGTGAAACCAGAGTTTTTCGCGCTGGCAAAGTTCGGAGATGCCGGCAAGATCGTCAATGGCTCCGGTGTCTACCGTTCCAGCGCTTCCCACCACGAGAAATGGCGTGAAGTCCGCGTCACGATCTTTCTTGATTGCCTTTTCGAGCGCCGCAAGATCGATCCGGTGACGATGGTCCGTTGCGATGAGCCGCAGCGCATTCCTACCGATGCCGGAAATGTCCATGGCCTTGCCGATACATCCGTGAACAGCCGTCGAGGCATACGCAGTCAGTCCCTTGGCGGCGATACCGCGACGACGCACGTCAAATCCGAGCGCCGTGTCCCGCGCAATGACCACGGCAATCAGGTTGGCCATCGACGTTCCAGTAACAAACAATCCCGTCGCGCTTGCTGGAAAGCCGAAGATCTCGCGTGTCCACTGGACGACTTCACGCTCAACCTCAATCGGAGCATGATCGCGTCCACCGAGGTTCGCATTCAGGCCTGCTGCAAGCATCTCCGCCAGCATGCCGACTGGCGTGCCGCCACCGTGTACCCATCCCATAAATCCCGGATGAACATTTCCCGCGGCAAAGGGCAGAATATTCTGCATGAATTCTTCGTGGACTGACGCGAGATCGGACGGAAGTCGGGGAACCGCACTGCGAAACCGTGCCCGCACGTCGCTCGACATCGGTTGCCAGACGGGACGCTCTCGAATGTTCTCGGTGTAGTTGAGCATATCGTCCAGCATGCGATGTGCCTGGACGCAATTTTTTTTCCAATCCATCGGATCGAGCGTCTCATTTGTTTTCTGCAAAACATCCGTTCCGGCATTTCGGCTCGCGTACTCGATCACTTGAGACATCGTTTCTCCATTTTTCCCTAGGCCCGGCATTTGCGATGAATGCCTAACCTTCTTCCAGCAAGCGGGTGACCGTATACGGAACAACATCCGCGCGGAAACCTTAGAGAATTCTCATCATGGAAAGGCATCAAGTATGATGATGCGGCAGATCGAATATGAATTTTGCTGCTCTCATCCGTCAGTAAATGGTGCATCCAGGTGTAGAGACAGGAGACGTTGAGTCACTAAGGGGGAAGTGAAAGATGTCCGATGACAATCGCTCGAAGTTTGGTAACCACTCCAGTCGCCGGAACGTTCTCAAGTCTTCTGTCGCATTGCTGGCGGGAGGCCTTGCAGGCCAATCGTTCGAGAAGGCTGCAGCAGAACCCGCGATCCAAAACGTCAATCTGAACTCCAGTCCTTCAACGTTAAAAATCACCGACATGCGTTATGCCGTGGTCGTCAAACCAGGTCCGAGCCCATGCGTCATTATTCGCATCGATACTAATCAGGGCGTGTACGGTTTGGGTGAAGTACGCGATATCGCGGGCCCTCAGTACGCGATGGTTTTGAAGAGTCGTATCCTTGGCGAGAATCCGCTGAAAGTTGATTATCTTTTTGAAAAGATCGCGCAGTTCGGCAGCGTCTCGCGCCAGGGAGGCGGCGTCAGCGCTGTAGAAATGGCGCTTTGGGATATCGCAGGCAAGGTCTATAACTGCCCGGTCTACCAGATGCTGGGCGGCAAGTGGCGCGATACAATCCGCATCTACGCTGACACCACCGAATCCAAAGACCCGCAGGAATATGGACGCCGCGCAAAAGAGCGCAAGGCGATGGGGCTTACCTGGATGAAGATGGATCTCGGCATCGACACGCTCGAGGGCATTCCGAATACTGTGATGCAGCCTTCCGGTCTCAGCCAGTGGGAATTGCGTGATCAACCGCATCCATTTATTGCAACGGAGGTCACCGATAAAGGCATCGACCGGCTTTGCGAGTATGTCTCTGCCGTGCGTGATGCTATCGGCTATGACATGCCGTTGTCGATGGATCACCTCGGCCATGTTGGCGTGAAATCCGCCATTCGCCTGGGCAAAGCCTATGAGAAGTTCAATCTGGAATGGATGGAAGACCTGATCCCCTGGTATTACACCGACCTCTGGAAGCAGATCACAGACGCCAGCCCGACGCCGACGCTTACCGGCGAAGACATCTATGAGTTCACCGACTTCGAGACGCTGTGCAAGAACCACGCAGTAGATAAAATTCATCCCGACCTCGCCACCTCAGGCGGCATTCTGCGCACGCACAAAATAGGCGACATGGCCTTTCGCTATGGCGTGCCCATGGCCATGCATTTTGCGGGCACTCCTGTCGGCTGCATGGCGGCTGTGCATTGCGCAGCCGCGACGCGCAATTTTCTCGCGCTCGAAAATCATTCGCTCGACGTGCCGTTCTGGCAGGATCTGGTCACCGGCATCGACAAGCCGATCATCGACAAAGGCTACATCAAGGTTCCTGATACGCCAGGGTTGGGAATTACGCTGAATGACGATGAGGTGAAGCGCCACCTGAAGCCCGGCACAGGATATTTTGAACCTACGCCCATGTGGGACGAGAAACAGTCCTGGGACGACGCTACCTTCAGCTAGAGTGCGGCTGAAGATCATTCAGATTTTTTAACGCTTGAAGGAGATTTCATGAAGAGATTGCTATCGGCTGTGCTGCTCGTCTGCGCATTGGTTGCTGTGCCTGCGTTTTCTCAGGTGAAGATGACGAAAGAGCAGATGATGTTTTACACCTCGGACTGGAAGGGTGAACGCTTTCCCGATGGCCGCCCGAAGGTTCCAGACGACCTGCTCACGCGTGCCCTGGATGTCTCGATCGAAGATGTGTGGGATTATCTGCGCGGAAAGGGCTACAAGTGCCAGTTTGAGGGTGGTTGGCAGGCGCTGCATATCGACAAGCCTTTTGCTGGCCGGGCACTGACCGCGCAGTACATGCCAAAGCGACCGGATATGGCACGGGCAATCGCTGCCGAGGGCAAAGCCGAAGGTCGCGTTAGCGATAACAATAGCTGGCCCATCAATGAGCTGAAGGAGGGGGATGTTTACGTTGCCGATGGTTTTGGGAAGATCATAGAAGGTACGCTGATCGGCTCGAACCTCGGAAGTGGTATCGCGGCTCACACCCATTCCGGATTCATTTTCGATGCGGGTATCCGCGATCAGGAGGAGAACCGCGAGATCCCCAACCTGAACGGCTTCTATCGCGGCTATGATCCTTCGGCATGGGAGGATATGACGCTCACGGCCATTAATGCTCCAGTCCGTATCGGGCGCGCCGTTGTCCTGCCCGGTGACCTCGTGCTGGCAAAGACCGATGGCGTGATCTTCATTCCCGCTATTCTGGCGGAAGACGCAATCAGCTCCGCCGAATTCACCAACCTGGAAGACGCCTTCAACTTCGAACTAAATAAGTCCGGCAAGAACGGCGGCGAGTTTGAAGGAGGATGGACACCGCAAAAATATGACGCGCTGGCAAAGTGGATCGACGCTCATCCTGAGAAGCTGAAGATGCCCCGCGCCGAGTTCAATACGATCCTGGAAAAGAAAAAAGCGCACGCAGACTGAGGCGCACGCTTCTCATTCTGCCGCAGCGGCGAGCCGTTGAAGGCGCTCGTTGACATTCATGAGCGCCCGCGATTCGTGATAGGCAGCCTTCCACATCTTTCCTTTTGTGGTTGAGACAGGGGTTCCGTCAGGTTTGATGAGCTCATATTCGCCACGGAATTCATGGTCGAGTTGGTACTGCTGAATCCAATGCCACTGGAGCTGGAAGGCCTTCCAGTAAACATCAGTCGTGCGCCCGTAGCGCTCATGCAAAAGAAGCAGCGTATTCAGTGACTCCATCTGTACCCACCACTCCTTCAGCAGATCGTCAGGCTTACCCGTGAAGAAACCGGAATGATAGAGGCCGCCGTGAACGCTGTCCCATCCGTAAGCGAGCGCGTGGTCTACCAGCATGCGTCCGACTTTCTCGGTGCGTTCGCGTTCTGAGGTGGATGGTGCAGCGCCTGCCTGGGCGAGTACTTCGCCGGCTTCATCGATGAGGCATGTGGCCTCGACATCGTGACCGTAGGAGTCGTGTTCCGGCACTGCCTGCCACGCATTGGTGAAATAAAGGTTCATGGCGCCGGGTTCAACCGTGATGACATCGCGCACAAGATGCTGGAGCTCAGCAGCGCGCCCCCGAAGCGTTGGATCCGGCCAGACACGGAGCAGCTCGGTGAAGGACTCGAGCAGATGAATGTGAGTGTTCATCGATTTGTAGCCGACAGGAAAGCCCCCTGGCGGAACACTGGCAACGGTAGCGGCGTAAGGCTCGGCTTGCAGAGGTGTGCCGTCGCGCTTGAGCCACTCAAAGTAGCCGCCATTCCTGGCATCGTGCGCGTGCTCGTCGGTCCAATGGAAAGCGCGTTGCGCGAGCTCCAGATCGCGGGCATCGTGCGTGGCCTGATAAGCAGCGGCTAGCCCGTAAAGGCAAAAGCTGATGCCATAGAGGTGCTTGTGATCGGTGAATACCGGAGAGATGGAACCATCGTCGGCGAGACCCCAGTAGAAGCCGCCATCCTGCTTGTCCCACATCACGTTCGCGAGGTAATCAGCACCGTGGCGAACGTAAGGGAGATACTGCTCACGCAGTGCCGGACGACGAAGGGTAACCTGCGCGGCAACCCAGGTCATGCGACCCTGAAAGACAGAGAACTTCCCTTGACTGGGAAGTGGGCTCCAGTCGCGCGCAAAATCGGCATTAAACCCGCCGTGAACATTGTCGATCGAGCGCGGATACCAGACGCTGAGCACATCCTGGTGAAGCATGGTTTCTGTCTCAGTGGCGAAGTGCTGGTAGGCGGACTTACTCGCTGGAAGATAGTCGATCATGTCGGGCTTTGGCTCTGCTGATTGCTGCTCGTGCTCCGCGCTCGCGGAAGGCTGATTCGTCGACGCTGATTGTGCCCGCGCAAAATTCCCAGCCGTTGCGGCTGCGACGCTGGTTGCGAGACTCGTCAGAAACATTCTGCGCTGCATTGCCTATCCTTTGGTGAGCGAATGAAAGTAGGGCTGCTCAAAAACGGATTGGTAACGGAATCAACGATTATTTTGGCTCCGCACTTTCTTCCGGCAAGAGTTCATAGCTCACGAATGCCAGCTTTAAACTGTCGGGCGACCAGGAAGGCACGTTGATCGTGCCCTGCCCGCCAAACAGCTTCGCAAGCACGCGAACTTTTTTATCCTGCATGGACATCAGCTGCAGCATCACATCTTTTTCAGCCGGATGACCGGTCACACCCTTCTCGTACGAGAGGAACACCATCCATTTACCATCTGGAGAAATATGATGGAACCAGTCATTCGTGTCGTCGGATAACACCTGTTCCTGCTCGCTTCCGTCACTCTTCATGCGCCATATCTGCATCAGACCCGTGCGTTCTGAATTGAAATAAATGTAGTCTCCATCCGGCGAATATTCAGGGCCATCATCCAAGCCCTCGGCTTTTGTCAGCCTTGTCTCTTCACCGCCCGCTACCGGAATCGTGTAGATATCAAAATTTCCATTCCGTTCACCGGTGAAGGCGAGTGTCTTCCCATCCGGCGACCACCCATGCCAATACGATGGCGAATTCTTCGTGATCTGCTGTGGTGTTCCACCAGTAATCGGTACGGTGAAGATCGACGACTTCGGATCGCTGCTCGATTGACAGCTGATGGCGATGGAATGACCATCCGGTGAGATTCCATGATCGTTATTGCAGCGGTTTTGAGGATCGGTTGCAACTGGCGTCGGTTCGGTTTCGTTCAAAGCCAAACGCTGGATTCTGCCTTCACTGTTAAAGAGAAAAAATGATCCGTCGCGAGACCAGTTCGGCGCCTCAAAGTGAATGGGGGCTACGTAAGCCACACGACGATCGCTGGAAGCGATCGTGATGGTCTCAAGCGAGCTATATAAAATCGGCTTTCCGGTTGCGGTTGGGAGCGATACCAACCTTACATTTGAGAAGATTGCCTTCTCCGTAACGTTTTTGTCGTGCGAACAGACGCCTATGCCGACATAGAACGGTTCGGTCAGCTGCAATTTGGTGGCAGTTCCGGCGGGTTGAAGTTTCCCATCTTTTCCGGAGACGAATGCGTAGAAATAGTCGCCACGTTTTTCGATCCGTATCGTCGTCGGCGCAGTTACGTTGGACTGAACTTCTTGGGTATCGGCTCCAGCGACATCCCTGTACTGGAGAGAGGTAAGACCCTCTCCATGCCGCGCCACGTCTACCGATTTCGCGTTTCCATCGAGGCCCTGACGGATCATCAGGACGGCCTTGCGATGATTGTTTTCAGTCGTGCCAATGAAAGAAATATCGGCCGTAAGGGATACATCTCCGGAGACTTTTTTCCAAAGGTAGTGGAAGTCATCCTGCCCAAACCACATATTCTCTCCACTGCCACTGATGGTGTAGCTCTGTCGGGCAGGATCATACTCAACGGATCCAGGGTGCAGAACCGTCCCAACATCTCCATGATCCTGAAAGATGCCAAGAGATGTTGTAGCCGTTTGCGCACTCGCTGTAGTGAGTAAAAACAGCGTGACGCTGCACAGGCAGGAAATGCATCGGTGAAAACTAAGTTGCATCCTGGGACCTCGTCTATCCTCAAGTCAAACGGTTTATCAGCAAGAACGAAAAAAGGCAATCCCGTTCCATCTCATCTTGCCTGTGGCATTGATGCGGAAAGGCGTGCCCTAAAGGGCGCACATATCGTGGCTGAGAATTGACCTGTAGGCTGAGCTCGTCGGGCGCTGGCCGAATCAAAACACGTTCTTCAAAACGGAGGCCAGTTCGTCGACGTGCCTTCCAGCAGATAAGCGCAATGCTCGACGCGCTTCTCGCCGTCGTGCACGGCAAAGACCTTTGGTTTGCCGGTCGATGTTGTGCTCCAGAGCGAGCAACCTGCATAGGCGCCATCTTTGCGGACGATGTAATAGATCATGTCGAGATAGCGGACCTTATTCATGTCACCGTTATAGTTACGAACGATTCGTCTCAGCGCTTCAAGCCCGGCTTCTTTGGGACTCATGCCCTGGCGCATGCAATCGACGATGGTGTGAGCGCCCGCGACCTTGATGTTTTCTTCGCCCGAGCCGGTTGCGCCCGCCGAGCCCACATCCTGATCGGTATAACAGCCGGCGCCAATGATCGGGGAATCGCCGAGCCTTCCGGGCAGCTTCCACGCCTGCCCGGAAGTGGATGTTGCGCCGGAAATTTCGCCCTTCGTGTTCACCGCCGATACGTGAACAGTGCCCGTCGTCGGCCACAGCACCTGCTGAATCGCGTACCAGCGCTTCTCTTCAGGAATGCCGAGATCCATGGCCATGCCCATCAACCGCTGCGAGCGAGAGCGAATCTCATCTGCCCACTCCGGACCGGGATTGCGCGGAATCGCGCCGCGCATTGCCTTCGGGGGAACAGTCGCATTCGGGTCTTTCCACTCCGGGCTCGACATCGGAGCGCCCCAGAAGTCCTGGTTCGAGTGGTTCTCTTTCCAGAGGAGCCACATCTTACGCGCATCGTCGGTCAGCAGGTCTTCCCGCTTGAAGCCATGGGCCACGGCAAATCGCTCCGCGCCCTCGCCCACCAGCATGACGTGGCCGGAGTGATTCATCACTTCCCGCGTGACCAGGCAGATGTTCCGTATGTTGTGTACCGCGCCGACCGAACCGGCAGCTCTCGTGGGGCCATGCATGCAGGAAGCGTCCAGCTCGACCACGCCTTCTTCGTTCGGAAGACCGCCGTAGCCTACGCTGTGATCGTTGGGATCGTTCTCGCGGTCCTGGCAGATGTGGTAGCAAGCCTCCAGCGTGTCGGTTCCATCGAGAAGCATCTGATACGTTTCTTCGATTGTCCGATCGCCGGGATCTCGCGTCACGATGACTGGCTTCTTCGGCGGCTGCATCTGTTTTACGCTCTCGGCAACCTGCGCGGGAGCAGACTGGCTCATCGCGACTGCTCCGAACCCTGCTGCTGTCATGGCACTGCGGGAAAGAAAATCGCGTCGTGTAGTCATAATCGTGATAGTTGAAACTGAGCATAACAAATTGCAAAATCTGAACTCATGCTGAACTGATCTGGATAGGTTTTCGTATCTTTTGTGGAGAAATGACAAGTGAGAAAGCCAGAATTATCAAGCACCTATTGGATACTTTTCACGATTTGCCTTGTTACTGCATTTTTTCAGTTCGATGTAACGATAGCTATTCTGCGTGATTGGTGGCAGGTGAAACATCCCCCGCAAGGGTTTTTCGTAGTTTCGAAATGGTGGACGCATTACACCGTAATGAGCGCACTTTACGCGCCAACATGGATTGTGTGTATAGGAAGCACGATCCTTCTTGCGCGTCGTTGGCCAAGATTTGTCGTGTTTTTATTAGCTGGGTTTCTCATTTTGGAACCTGTAAGCTGTATGGCCATGCCAGGTGTTCGCGGAGGGTATGGTCATCTCCTGGGCTTGGAAGAACTGCCTATTGCTGGAGCCGAACGAGATAGTAATGCAGACGTTCTAGGGCGTATCGACCAAAAACTAAACCAATGGGGAGGCGATCATGGACATTTTCCCTTCAACCCAACTGAACTGGAAGATGCCGTGCCCGCTGAGATGCCTAAGAATTCTCCTTACACTCTCAACGGAACTGCTATTCCATACAGGATCGTGCTTGTTCAAAATAGTGGAACACTATCCAGACAGATATTTGGTCAGCCCGGAGTCGTCAACTATGCGGTTAACGCAGACGGAACGCAATTTGTGCTTACTATCTCCGGACTAAATATGCCCGTTTCCGAAAAAATTAGCATGATGCGAGAATCAACCTTCGTTGGAGGAAAACAACCGTGGGATGGGTTGCTAGCGGTCGAGGAAAATAAGGTCTCAAAAGTGAGTCGCTGATGATTCATGATGGCCACAAGGTTCACATCCTGCTAGGCTGACTTTTCATGTCTTACTGAGGAAAGCTAATATGCCACGCCTTGCTGCCTTGTTGTTTATAGGCCTTACCTTTAGCTCTAGCCAATACTCCAATGCGCAAGCCAGCAGCTTTACACAGCCAGTCGACACCATCCCCGCCGACCTGCGCGGCAAGATCGACACCGTGACTGCCAAGGTCCTCGCTGATACAGGGGTTCCATCCGCCTCGATCGCCATCGTGCAGAAGGGGCAGATCGTTTACACGAACGCCTACGGCAAGGCCCGGCTTGAGCCGCCCACCCCCGCTGCCCCGCAGATGCGCTACTCCATCGGGTCGATTTCGAAACAGTTCACGGCGGCCTCGATCCTGTTATTGGAGCAGCAGGGCAAGCTCTCGATCGACGATCCTGTCTCGAAATACATTCCTGGCCTGACCCGCGGTGATGAAGTCACCATCCGCATGCTGCTCTCGCATACCTCGGGCTATCAGGACTACTGGCCGCAAGACTACCTGATGCCGCCCATGCGCGAAGCGACGACATCGCAGCACATTCTCGACACCTGGGCGAAGAAGCCGCTCGATTTCGATCCCGGCACCAAGTGGCAATATTCAAATACCAACTTCGTTATTGCCGGTCTGATTGTCGAAAAGCTCAGCGGACAGCCTCTGATGCACTTTCTGCAGCAAAATGTCTTCACCTCGCTCGACATGAAATCGGTCTATAACACGGACGTTGCCCGCCTCGGCGATACAGACGCTGCCGGATATATTCGTTACGCGCTCGGCCCATTGCGTCCCGCGCCGAAGGAAGGTGCCGGCTGGATGTTCGCTGCAGGCGAACTGGCCATGCCCGCGCATGATCTTGCGCTCTGGGACATCAGTATCATGAACCGCTCGCTGCTGACACCAGAGTCCTATAAGCAGATGTTTACTTCGGTAAAGCTGAAAGACGGGACTGACAGCGGTTATGGCCTGGGCGTCTTTACCAAGCCGCGCTCCGGCCACCCAGCCCTTGAGCACTCTGGCGAAGTCTCCGGCTTCGTCTCCGAGAACATCGTCTTTCCCAACGACAAGGCTGCCATCATTGTTCTTACGAATCAGGATGCCGCGCCAGCCGCCGGTATCATTGGCCGTCAGCTGACGCCGATTGTCCTTGGCATAGACGCTCAATCGTCCTCACAGGCGGAAACGCAGGCATTGACAATCTTCAAAGGCCTGCAGCAAGGCCAGATCGACCGAACCTTATTCACCGACAACTGCAATGCCTACTTCAGTCAGCAGGCGCTGGACGACTTCTCATCCAGCCTGAAACCCCTCGGAGCCCCAACCACCTTCCACCCGTTGGCGGAAGAGCTGCGTGGCGGCATGACCTTCCACGTCTTTGCTGTTGCGTTCAAAAACACCCCGCAGCAGGTACATGTGACCACCTACACAATGCCGGACGGCAAACTGGAGCAGTACTTGGTTGAACCTGTGGAATAGGGCGCGTCGCGCCACGATTCTGCGATTTAAGTATAAGATTTACAGTGGTTTATCCGCTAATCGATGAAGCTCTTATATTTGCTTCTTCTGTCGTTCACGCGCATCTATCTTGAGTGAGATTGGCTAGGGTTTCTTCAGCCCTGTACGATAAGGAAAGATAGGAGCGGCAAGCCACTGGGGTAATATCAACAGCCGTGGCGGCGATCCGCATTCATATTGCGATGTTTTAGGGCACGGATGAAGCCGTGTTCCCTCCAAAACCTAACTGCAGAGGACGGCGAATAGAAGGCAATGCCTCCAACACAAAACAAAGATTATTACGCCACATTAGGCGTCAAAAAAACGGCGACATCGGACGAGATCCGCAAAGCATTTCGCAAGGCGGCGCGCAAGTACCATCCGGACGTGAATCCGGGCGACAAAAAGGCCGAAGAAAAGTTCAAGGAGATCTCTGAAGCCAACGACATCCTGAGCGACGAGAAGAAGCGCAAGATCTATGACCAATTCGGCTTCTACTCCGACCAGATAGATCCAGCGGCGGCAGAAGCAGCCGCCCGCGCCGGGCATGGTCACGGCGGCGGACGGGGCGCACAGGAAGTCCCCTTCGATTTCGGCGGATTCGACTTCAACGACTTCGCAGCATCCGGCGCGCAGACCGGCGGCGGCGGCGCGCAATCAGGATCGGCAGGCTGGGGCGGCTTCCGGGATATCTTCTCGGGAATGTTTTCGCAGGGCGGACGCCCGAAAGAGGGCCCCGAAGCCGGCACTGATCTCGAATATCAGGTGACGGTCGATTTCTGGACCGCGATCCGCGGCGGCACCACGCGGCTGGAGATTCATCGCCGCGAGATTTGCCCCACCTGCAAAGGCAAGGCGACTACCGGAGGAGCGCACACCTGTCCGGAGTGCAATGGCACCGGCCAGGTCACGCAAATGGGCGGACGGATGAAGTTCAATATTCAGTGCCCGCGCTGCGGCGGCTCCGGCAAAGCGCAGAATGCCTGCTCGACCTGTCATGGAGAGGGCACGGTCGCCCGCACCGAACACATCGACTTCCGCATCAAGCCGGGAACGCGCGATGGGCAGCGCATCCGCCTGGCGGGTAAGGGAAATGCCGGAACGAACGGAGGCGCCGCTGGCGATCTGTTCCTGATCATCCGCACCGGTACGAGTCCTGTCTTCACGCGCCAGGGAGATGACATCCACATCACCGTCCCGGTTACGGTTCCGGAAGCGGCGCTGGGAGCGAAGATTGAAGTGCCTACCATTGATGGCCGGGCGCAGCTGAAGATCCCTCCGGCGACACAGTCCGGGCAGAAGCTCCGCATGCGCGAGCGCGGCGTTCCGTCGGCTACGCGCGAGGGCGCGCGCGGCGACGAGATTGTGACCATTGAAATCATGGTTCCGCAAATCAAGGACGAGCGTTCCAAGGAGATTCTGCGCGAGCTTGCCAAGCTGAACCCTGACGATCCGCGCGAGGAAATGTGGGCGAAGGTCAAGGTCTAGGTATCGTTGTGGACAGCGAAAAACAAAGTCGTGATGACGCGAACGAGCTTTTGAATGCCGCGGTGAACTATGCGAAGCGTATGCTGCGCAAGTATGGGGAATTTGGTCCGTTTGGATTCTCGCTGAACCAGCAGCGGGAGCTGGTGAACGAAACGGTTCCGCGAAAAGATTTGCCTCCCGATCCCGCCATGCTGCTCCAACTATTGCTGGACCAGCTCACGGAGAGGAGCAGCCACAAAGAGATCATCGCCGCAGCAACGGCAGCGAATGTCACCTTGGCGAAGACCTCTGAAGAAGGCTTTTCCGATGCCTTGCTGGTCGAGATCGAGCACCAAAATGGGTACTGTATAAAAGCGTTTGTGCCATACAGAATGGCTGGAGGACAGTTGCTCGGAGTGCTGCCCAGAGTCGTCAGGTTTGGCGCAGTCCAGGTGCAGAATGGAGCGGCGCGTTTGTTCGCGCACTAAAAACAATGCCAACGAAACGCAAATCGAAAGGCGCGTACATGATCTCGGCGGTGGCCGAGATGTACGGCATCCATCCCCAGACGTTGCGACTCTACGAGCGTGAAGGGCTGTTGAAGCCGTCGCGAACAGAAGGCAACA
Source organism: Acidobacteriota bacterium (assembly GCA_013285705.1). Lineage (GTDB taxonomy): Bacteria > Acidobacteriota > Terriglobia > Terriglobales > Acidobacteriaceae > Alloacidobacterium. Next base: position 1,990 of record JABDHA010000066.1, on the reverse strand, counting down.
CCCGTCTCTACACAGACGAAGATCTTGAGCGGCTTGAGTTCATCCTCAATCTCGCCCGCGACCTGGGTGTAAACATCGCCGGCATCGCCATCATTCTGCAGATGCGCGAGCGCATGGAAGAGATGAACCGGCAGATGCAAGGCTTTGTCGATTACGTTCGCAGCGAAATGCTCAGCCACATGCAGCAGGGTTTCCAGCAGCAGGGCTCTGCGATGGTGCCATTGCGACGGCCTGTCGTGGTTGTGGCCCAAGGCAAAAATAAGCGTCAGTAGGCGAACAAGTCTCAAGCAAAGAAAAGGGCAGCTATATGAGCTGCCCTTTCTGATTTGTAATTGCCTCAGAAGCTCACCTGCAGTGACATCTGAATCTGACGCGGACTGCTGATCGTACGGCTTGTGAAGCCAAGTCCAGTCGGACAGTTGAAGAACGTTCCGCTGGGTGCATTTCCGGCAGCGCAGGAAGCGGACGAAGGAGCAGCTGGCGTTCCCAATACTGGAAAATCATTAAAGCCTGCATTCTGGGATACATTGTCGCCTGGAATATCGAAGCTGCTCGTATTGGTTACGTTGAAGACGTCGAAGGTGTAGCGCGCATAGATTTTCTCCGTAATGTTTACGGACTTAACCAGGGACATGTCCGCACGCCTCTGATAGGCCTGGCGGAAGATATTGCGCTGGCCCGTCGTGAAGTTCGTTTCGAAGTCGTCTCCAGCTGGAACCGCGCCGCCAAGATCGCCCGCATGTAGCAGCGGGAGAGTAAAACAGGCGGCGTTAAGCGCTGGCGTGCCGAATGCGCCCGACGTGCCCGTGTAAGCACGGTGTGCATTGCAGCCTGGGGCCAACGGCACGACAGGATTCGTAATGCCATTGGACGTGCCGTAAAAGATGCTGCCGACCGCACCCGAGTAATCGATCACGCTATAGGGCTGGCCGCTCTGAATCACAGTAATGCCCTGGAGCGCCCAGCCGTTGGCCACTTTGCTCTTCCACGAATTTTCCTTAAAAAGTTTTGGAAGCTGATAAAGGTAGTTGAAGTTGATGACGTGCGTGCGGTCGAAGTCCGCGGAGCCATAGCCGTCACGCAGATTCAGCGGATTGTTGCCGTTGTAAAACAGGCCGAGCGCGCTCTGTTCATCCGTCGCATGGGAATAGGTGTAAGAGAAACCAACCTGCAGACCGCCGGTCAAACGCTTCTCCACGTGCGTTTGCAAGGCGTTATAGGCCGAGATGCCGGCAGCTTTATAGGTCTCCGACTCAGACGAATATCCGATGTAAGGTACGCGAAGATCAATGTTGCCGCCCTCATACGTCGACAAAAACGGTTGTCCGTTGGGCAGTGTTGCCGGCGCGCAGGAGTAATAGTCGCAAGCAGTCGTCTGCACCGAGTACCCATAGCTGTATTGCTGGCCATTGATCACATTGCTGGGACTGGCGATCTGCGCCTGGTTGAAGGGAACGGGAATGACCTGATGGCGGCCGAGGTTGCCAATATATCCAATGTCGATAGCCACGTCATTCCGAGGCTGCCATTGGAAGTCCAGTGTGTAGTTAATCGAATAAGGCAGCTTGTTGGCTCGATTGTAAGTGCCGATGGCAAAGAGGGAAGCACCATTGGCAATCGCTGCGGCATTCGGCAGGTAGTTGGTAATGTCAGCGGGATTGCCGGTTGGAGGAGTGCCTGGAGTTGTGCCCCAGGGGTTCGACAAGGAGATGTCCCCGGAGCAAGGCGAGATAAACGCGGGCGCGCCCGGGCACTGGATGGTACTGACAAATGGCGGTGCCTGCGTCACACCGAAAACTCCGCCGGTAACTTCGCCCGCCGCATACCCCGGCGAGAGATAGCTGAATAATTCGCCGCGATCATAATAGATGCCCGCGCCTGCACGGATCACGACCTTGTTGTCATTCTGTTTCGGAGAAAATGCCAGACCGATGCGTGGACCGATACCCCACTGGCGTCCGGTAAGTGTCGTATCGCTCACTCCCTTGGT
>JABDHA010000065.1 GCA_013285705.1 Acidobacteriota bacterium | reverse complement strand
AACCATGTCGACTGCAGCCATCCCTCAAGCCACAGGAGCGAGTCCGGTAGCGCCGGCCCGGTCTATGTCAGCATTCACTTCCCTGTCAAAAGCGCCGGAACTGGCTGAAAGGCAGAGCCTCGATGCTGGTCGCCCACATTGGCGCATCAACAGCAGCGGACTGGCAGAACGCTCTACCGGAGACGGGGCTTGGCAAGCCGTACTCCAGAACGAGAAATCGAAGATGCGCGTTGTGGCCGTATTCGGTAATGACGTTTGGGTTGGCGGGGAAGGTCTTAAGCTTTATCACTCCTCCGACAACGGCGCAGCATGGAGCTTAGTCTCTCTTCCCGAAAAGACCAGTGACGGACACACTATTACGCACGTAGTCTTTCAGACCCCGCAGGCCGGTTCTGTGGAGGCCGATGATGGAACCTCATGGACGACGGTTGACGGCGGCAAGACCTGGAACTGAGCGCTCCGTTACCTTGTTCCGCTTGTAACTTCATACTCAATGCGGAACGGATTGAGAGGCACGTCGGCTGGGAGGTGATCGTGTGCGAGGACATCGTTGATCGTTGCCAGCCGTTCGGAAGGCAAAGGATGAGAGCGGAAGTATCCGTTCAACCCATCACTCCTTGCTATCCATCCCTTCAACACATCACAGCGGAATCGTATACCGACTGAATCAGTGCAGTTTTTCTGAAGTCAATCGAGTCAAGTCTTTTAGGACGAGGCATGTAGCTGAACAAATCCGGCAAGGTTCCTGGCCGTTGCACTTAGGTACAACAGCAGTTCGATTTTGGGTGAATCGCGCAATATTGAGGGAATCGCGCCATAATACTTGCGCGATCTACATTCTTTCTTGCGCAATTAGCTTGAAACTTGCGCGATTCCTTTGTTTAAATTGCGCGATAGACGGATCGCGCAACAAAGTGGGGGAATATGCCAAGACATCGGCGGGAAGACGATCTAGCTCAGATCGTCGAGATCGTGAGGCAAAGCGCTGACGGAGCCCGAAGAAGTGATATTGCCAAGGCTCTGAAAGAGGTGCCGCGACGGACCCTTCAGTCTTGGCTGCGAAGTCTCGTCGAGGATGGGCGCCTCATTCAAGAAGGCAAAGGGCCAGCGGCGCGGTATCGGCTTCCTGCCACAGCAAAAGCGTCGAAAGAAACGGTTGCGCACCAAGCCGGTCCAGAAGAAGACAAGCTGGCTGCGGTAAGAGTGCCTCTTTCCCCAGAAAGCAAAAAGATCAGCGACTATCTGCGGCAACCGGTTGCAGCAAGAAAAGCCGTCGGCTACGACCGCAAATTTCTCGACAGCTATCGACCGAACGCGACCTTCTACCTCTCGCCCAAAGAGCGGGAACACCTTGCAGAAGTGGGAAAGACAAAAAACGCGGTCGAGCCAGCGGGGACCTACGCGAAGCAGATTCTAAGTCGTCTGCTCATCGATCTGTCCTGGAACTCCAGCCGACTTGAGGGCAACACCTACTCGTTGCTTGATACCCGCCGTCTGATTGAGTTCGGCGAAGAGGCGCAGGACGGGAACAGGCTGGAAGCCCAGATGATCCTCAATCATAAGGACGCCATCGAGTTTCTCGTGAGCGACGCCGAGGAGATCGGCTTCAATCGACATACAATTCTCAATCTCCATGGAATTCTGGCACAGGATCTTCTGCCGGATGAGGCGGCGGCGGGGCGCTTGCGCCACATCGCTGTTGGCATTCAACAGTCCGCATTCCATCCTCTCGAACTCCCGCAGCTGATCGAGGAGTGCTTTGATCAACTATTGGCAACGGCCGAGGCAATCCGCGATCCCTACGAGCAAGCTCTCTTCGCCATGGTTCAGCTGCCATATCTTCAACCCTTCGACGATGTGAACAAACGCGTATCGCGACTGGCAGCAAACATCCCCTTTATTAGGGGAAATCTGTCGCCGCTGTCGTTCAACGACGTTCCGCGGTTTTCGGGGCAGGCTTCGGTGATGCTGGCTTGTTGTGGACTGGTTTTGGGACTTGTGCAATTGTAGTCTGCAACTGTTTATCAGGCTGTGCTGGAGCCTGAACTGTCGCCGTAGCGGCCACGCTGGCATTGTTCTCTGAAGGTGGTTTGAATTCCTGTTTTCGCTCATGCAGCAGGACCGCCGAGCTGACAATCACGACTACTGCCGCGGTAACTATCCAAGGCAGCCATGTCCGCAGTGGCGGATGCACCGGGCGCGGCAGTACATCCGCAGTGTCAGCAGCAACCGGCACGGGTGCGGCTAAAGTGGTGACGCTGAGTACCTCGCGGCAATCGGCGCAGACAGCGAGATGCGCCATCAATTGCTTCCGTTCGCGTTCGGATAACGCGTCCTCGGTGAAAGCAGTGAGCATATCGGCATCTGGAGGAGGTCCGGCCTCCTGGCTTCGCGCCAGTTCCCGTCGCAGCATATTGGGCTCAGATTGCTTCAAGTCACTTCATCCTTACTTATAGAACGTACCCGGCGATGTTTCTTGCTTAGAGTTGCCGTCACATCCACGTTGAGATCGCGTATATCAAGTTCCTGCATCAACTCGTCACAGCGTCGCGGATGAAAACCCACCGCTTGCAGCCGTTTGCGCACTCGCTTGCGCACTTCGCGTGTCACGCGCTCGAGTTTCCTGCTGACGGTGGACTCGTGTAGACGCAACTGACGTCCGATGTCCGCCAACGTGCGCTGGTCCAGATAATAGGATGCGAGCAGGTAGCGCTCCTCGGAGCGGAGTTCTGCGAGCGTTTGTGCGACCGCAACGGCTATGCGATCATCCGCTGCTGGGGTACTTTCGGCAGGCGGTGCTGCAAAACTAACGCCCGCCTCAACCTGTGCATCAAGGCTGACCTCCTTGGACTGCGAGCGGTAGCGGTTGACGTATTGCTGCGACAACACAGTGCGAAGCCAGCCTTCGAGCGAGCCGCGCCCCATGTAATAGTCGAGTCTGGAGATCCGATGGCCCTCGCGGTTGGGCATGCCATAGAGATCCGCGTAGAGCCCGTCTGCAAGTTCGCGTCCGGTGGTCTCGTCTTTCGCGATGCGATAGGCGGACTCATAGAGCGGCACCCGGAAACGCGTGAGAAATACTTCCCAGGCAGTCTCATTTCCGGCTGAGCATGCGCGCGCCAGGGCTAACTCCTCGACATGCAGCGTTGCCACCACATCGAGTTGCTCCTGTTCGCCAGCCTCGCTGGCGTAGCGAAACACCACTGCCGCGACTATGTTGTGAAAACTCTCAGGTGTGATGCCATAACGCTCTGCGCTCGATTCGTCGTAGCGCTGCGCGATGGTCTTGCTTACGGCACTCCCCAGCGTTGGAATATCGGCCAGGGTTGAAGGCTCCGGAAGCATTGGCTTCAGATGCTAGCAAATTCTTTGCAAGAAACACATCCTCCCACGTTCTTCTTGTGTGCTGAGGTTGCACTACCGAACCCAAGGAGGACGGAGTACATGCCGGCGATCGTAAATACAGGGCTTCAAACTTCAAGCAGATTACACCAAGGCAGATCAAGCAGAAATGTCGTAGCAGTCGTGATGTGCTCTTTGCTCTTTACCATTCCCGCGTTGGCTGGTGGACAGGGCGATAATGGTCCATACAAAGTGTTGCCGGCCATCGTGCGGGGTAACCTGGCTATTTTTCCGGTCGTGACCGGCCACACATACGACACATCGAAGTTGCTGACACTCGACGAAGGCGTCCGTACCGGGCAGGTGACGATTACGGAAGCCGGAAGCGATTTGGGCCTGGTCCGTCCGGGTCAGATCATGCCGGTGCGAAGGCAAGGCGCAGAGGTCAACCGGCTGGTGCTTTACAACAACTCCAGCAAGCCCCTGCTGCTCCTCGCCGGGGAGATTGTGACCGGCGGTAAACAGGACCGTGTAGTCGGCTCAGACCGTATTGTCCCGGCAAACGCAGGTCCGATTGATCTCGGTGTCTTCTGTGTGGAGCCCGGGCGCTGGGTTGGACCCACTCCAAAATTCAGTTCCATGGGTGCGCAGATGGCACAGCCAAGCGTGCGTTCCACGGCAATGGCGGAGCACGATCAAACCCGGGTATGGGACAACGTGCGCAGTTCAAACGCAAGGGTAGCGAATAGCCTGAGCAGTGTCGATGCCGCAGCCATCGCAGGAACGAGCTCCTACGCCCAGGTTTTCGAAAGTGAGCCAGTAAGGAAGATGGTCGCCGAGCATGGCGGCACAGAAAGCGAGCAGGCAATCTTGCGCGATTTACGCAATAAGGGCTCTGTGGGCGTAGTGGTGGCAGTGAACGGCCACGTTCTGTGGGCGGATGTCTTCGCCAGCACGGATCTGCTGGCGAAATACTGGCCTAAGCTGATGCGCAGTTATGTGGCAGAAGCGATCACCTCGGCAAGCTCTGGGAACGAGCCCGATATCAAAGAGGCGGAAGCCTATGTGACCAGCCTAAGTGGCGGACGCGAAGTAACAGAGACGGAGGCTGGCGTATATCGCCGCACCGAAATCACCGGGGAGGGGTATCGCGTATTCGGCGGCTGGTTTCGTTTGGTATGACCTAGCCCTTATGGATGCGCGTGCTGGACGGCCGAGTAAAGCAATCGACGATCTATATCACGCTCAGGAACTTGGATTCTACGGTTTCGCCGAGTCTGACACGAGGCTGAAATCCCTGCATTCTGACCCTCGCTTCAGAGCGCTGGCTGCCGCTCTTGCCAAAGCGCACCAGAACCCAGTTCAGTCGCATTGATCTCGGCTCCCCGGGGGGTGAGAGTCACTCAAACCCTCAATAGGACTCTTCGTGGGTCGGTTGAAAGAGTTAATGAGGTCGCGAAAGCTACCGCTTTCAGATGCGTCATAGTTAACATCGAACGAATGGCGAACCTAATCTGTAGTTTTCCGTACCGTCGATTGCGCCATATACCACAGCCCATTGGGCACATTTTGGGCACATTCAAAAATAGCGCTTGGAAGTTACTGCAAAGACGATAGTTACATGGCGGAGGGAGAGGGATTCGAACCCCCGTTACCCTTTCGGGTAAAGCGGTTTTCAAGACCGCCTGTTTCAACCACTCACACATCCCTCCGCAGGGATTAAGCCATTAAGATGAATGACTTAGGAGTGCCGGCTACTGCATGGATACTTACTCGCTGCACGATTACTGCACACTCGGCGATAATACGTGCCAGAGGATCTACAAATGGGGCGTCATCAGCAAGGGCATATCTATGAAGCATCCGGGTCATTTTATGTGCGCTATCGCGCTACACAGATTGTAGACGGCAAGGCAATGCGAGAGCAATGCAGTCAATGGCTGTGTGAGAAGGACGGCAAGCGATACAAAAACGTGAAGGACAAAAACGTCAAGCTTCTGCGCGATAAATTCATGCTGACGGTCAATGAGTCCGGCGCGCGCATATCTCCACGCGAAATTACAGTCGTCGACTTCTACCAGAACACCTACCTTCCTTTCATCACGGCTAATCTGCGAGTGTCCACTGTGCACGGTTACGCAAAGATTTGGAAGCAACATCTCAAACCGCATTTCGATCGCATGACCTTGAGGGAGTATCGCACGCATATCGGTTCGCAATTGCTTACCCGTCTCGCGGGAAAGCCGAATCAATTAGGACGACAGAGCCTAAATAATATCCGCTCACTTGCGAGTGCGATCTTTACTCATGCTGTGAACACGGGGGTCATAGAATCGAACCCTTGGCACGATGCCAAGGTCCTCGGAAAGATCAAACAACCTGCTGGAACTGCACACTATACGCTCACCCATACAATTCAAATGATTGCGGCCTTAACGGGCTATCCGCAGGAGCAAGCAATTATTGCGCTCGCGTGTTTCCTCGGGATGCGACCAGGAGAGATTCAGGGACTTCAATGGGAAGATATCACGCCAGATGGATGGATTCACATACGACGTGCTGTCGTGCGTCGTGTGATCGGAGAGACTAAAACACGGCTCAGAGCACCTGCGAGCATGTTGTGCTCTTGTGGTTTGCCATTGTCAATGTGTCAGCGGCTACCGCTCATTGACCCCGTGCGAGTGATGTTGGATGCGTGGCGGGACGTCTTCGACGATAGCTTGAAAGTAACTAGTTGGATCTTTCAGAACAGGATGGGTAAACCCGCAGACATAGCAGATATAAACAGGCGCATCATAAAACCCGTTCTGCAAGCCCAAGGTCTTGAGTTTAGAGGCTTGTATCCGGGCCGAAGAGGAGCCGCTACGATCCTTACAGAGCTTACAGGTGACGCGATCGCCGCGCAGCAATTACTGAGGCATACGGATTTGGCCGTCACAACCAAAAACTATATTCAGATGCTACCAGCATCGTTAATGAAAGGAGCTAAGCTGCTGGAGGCAGCGATTGCTGATGCTCGTACTGCTCAATCTCATTCAGCCACTTCTCAAGGCTAGACCGTCGGAAGCGCAGATTACCGTTAATTCTTAAGAGTGGAATAGGTATCGGCATGCGCTCACGACCACGTGCGCGAGTCATCTCGTGAATTTGCCCTTTCGTCATATTCAGGAATTCGGCGGCCTGCTCCACGGTGAGCAACTCCGACGGTAAAGGGGCAGTCCTATATTGGGCACCTGCATTCATCAGCTGTGCTCCTTGACCTCGATAGCATGACTCTCCAGCCCGCGAAACGTCCAAGATTTCTTAGCTATGTCGTCATCGATTTTGTCTACGTCTAATAGCGGGGTAAAGTGAGGCTCGAAAGCCTTCTTCTGAAGCTCCTTGGCCGCCTCGCAATTCGTACTTGTGCAATTGGCTTGGAGTAGCTCCGCGGGCCGCTCGCTATTGAGGAGTGGCTCGAACTCCGAAATTCCGAACCTGCCGGTCACTTGACCTTTGGAGAAAATAGGGAGAAATGAACGCGGCATTTAGGGCCTCCTTTTCCCCACAATGACCCGATTCCCGACAATTGTCCAAGACTTATATCAACAGATTTGATAGCTACAAGGCATCAAGAGGGCGATGTTGGGAACGGTTCAACACTTATGGAAACTAACGGGCACGGAAGGCTTTTCTGATTACGACTAAAGTCTTTATGAATCTCTTATGAATCGCTTATGGCATCCTCTTCGTCTTCAAAATATAGTCGTCTTCAGGTCGCTCTAAGCCAGAACGTCCAAGGGACCGCTGAATTCTCCCCCCGTTCACGGTCCCGTTCTCATACTTACAAGCTCAAAGTGCTGCAGAATCTTAAATGGCGATAACAGCCCTTGCGCTCATTGACGCAATCCGGGCGATTTGTCGCCAATCCTTCCTTTACTACTCAGTAATTGAAAAATAGGCGGTTACATGGGCAATGAACGGTCCGCGGTGTATCGCAATTCGGGCGAGAACGCGCTTTGGTGGACCTTCTCTAGACTCTCAAGCCAAAGAGGAGCGTTCTTCGGCAGCTCGGAAAAGCAATCGTAGTTCTCTAGCTCTAGAGTTGTTTTCAAGTCGACGAGAACGCAACGCATCGTAAAGTGAGGAGAGCCATCCTTGTAGGCGATCTGACGGCCGCCATCCCAAAAGATCCACTTCCAGATACAGTGTTCCGCCGTAATACGTTGGATTACGCGACCGTTGCGACTGATACGAATATTCGTGGATACAGCTCTTGAGGGCGGTCAGGAAATGGGTAGTTCAGGGTCCACATTGCAGCCCGGCGGGACCATTCAGGTGCATAGACTCACTTGATCTGTTCCTGACATTGTCACTAGAGACCTGAGGCGGCGGAAGTGCATGGGGTAGGGCTGGGCGCCCTCTACACAAGGAAGCGAGAACAAGAGAATGTAGCCTACCAGCTGCGACGTCCACCGTCCGGCCATGAGCAACACCTCGAGAGATATGAAAACGACAGCAGAGCAACTGAGTCATTTGGTCGAGCAGTCGACAATGCGGAGGTTCACCTCCCGTCCCAGACATCGGACCGGTAACTTCTGAATAGACGGTGATCCGACCGGAACGACACTGTTGGTACCGACAACTTCCAAGAAGCCGACTGGATGTCCTTCCAAGCCTGATGACCCAACGGGGAGCGCAAAGAAACCGGTCTCAAGGTGGCCTCGCTCACTTCGGGCGAGCAGGTGGCCGAAAGTTGTTGCTTGGGACCAGAACGGACGCTTCCGTGGTACGAACGGCTTTCAAAATGTGGTGGGCTAGTCGCGCCTGCGCGAAGTGAAGTGAATGCGATAAAACTATCTGCATGGAGTGAGCATGCAGACATTTTGGCAGGACATCCGCTTTGCACTGCGACAATTGCGCAAGTCTCCGGTATTTGCGGCCACAGCGATTCTGACATTGGCCATTGGCATTGGGGCGAACGCCGCAATCTTTACACTCATCGACGATGCGATGCTGCGATCGCTCCCCACACTGCGGCCTGACGAGCTGGTAACGGTCGGATTCAAGGGCCCGAAGTTGCCCGAGATCGTACCGGCCCAGTCGCTGTCCGGGCTCGATCAGCTCCGCCTCCAGCTCAAGAGCGTCGAAGGACTCTCCGGCTGGAGCTACGACATGCTTTCCGTCCCGGACCAGCAGGGAACACTGCGCTCGATCGGAGGCGAAATGGTGAGCGGCGATGCCCTCGGCATGCTCGGCGTGCGGCCCTACCTTGGCCGCGTGCTTACCCCGGCCGACGATATTCCCGGAGGCCCCGCCGGCGGCTGGCCGGCTGTCATCGGCTATGGCTTCTGGCAGGACAATTTCCACGCCGACCCAGTGATCGTAGGTCGCCACATCACAGTCTCGGGCCAGGTAGTCACCATCGTCGGCGTGCTCCCGCGCGAGTTCGAAGGAGTCTATCTCGGGCAGCGTGAGCGCATCATGCTGCCCATGCACTTCCTCTCCGCCATGTCCGCGTCGCCGGAGCAGGACGTCTACCGCGCGCCCGAAAAGTCAGAGGTAATGGTGCTCGGCCGTCTGCGTCCCGGCAGCACCGTCCGCCAGCTCAATGCGGAGCTTGAAAGCATTCCCCAGGACGAAGTCAAAACGCTCCTCCCCGCGCAGTGGCGGCCTTTTCCCAATTTCCGCGGTGCTACGCTCGCCGCCGAATCCAAAGGCCGCGGCTTCGCCTGGATCGGCAAGCAAAACCGCCAGTCGCTCCTCCTGCTGCAGGGCATCGTGATCCTGGTGCTCGTGCTTTGTTGCGTGAATCTGACCAGCGTACAGTTCTCTCGCGCTCAGGCGCGGCAGCATGAGTTTGCCGTGCGTGCGGCGCTCGGTGCCGGGTGGCGACGAATCATACAGCAGTCTCTCATCGAATCGCTGCTGCTGGCGGCGATTGGCTCGGTGGCGGCGGCCGCCCTGGCCTGGTCCAGCACCCGTGCGCTTTCCGCCTTTCTTACGCCGCCTGGATCCGCCGAGCCGTTTCTGCTTCGCCCGGATGCGCGTGTGCTGGCTTTCACCAGTGCGCTCGCCCTCCTCACGACGCTGCTCTTTGGGCTCGCCCCGGCCGTATTTGCCAGCCGCACCGCGCCGGCAGGTCTTCTCAGGTCCGCTGGCACGAACCGCCGGCGCAAGGGAGTTGGCCAGCGGCTGTACATCCCGGCGCAATTCGCGGTGGCGCTGGTGCTGGTTTTCGCCGCCGGGCTGTTTTCCGAGACCCTGCTGCGCCTGCGCGCCAACCATACCGGTTTCGATCCCTCGCGCATAACCATGGTGACGGCGCAGTTTCAATCACTCAAGAAGAGTCCAACCGAGATTGCCTCTCTGTTTCGGGAGATGACAGACACTCTGCGCGTCAGCCCGGGTGTACAGTCCGCAGCATACACCTGGGTCACTCCGGTCAGCGGCTTTGCGCCGGAACTGATTGCCCAGCCGGTCGGCCAATCCCAGGGCGAGCACAAGATCTCTTTCAACGAGGTAAGCGACGGCTACTTCTCCACCATGCGCACGCAGCTGATCCTCGGTCGGGAGTTCACGGCGGCGGATCGCGATCGCTCGACGTGTATCGTGAACCAGTCTGCCGCGCGTCTGCTGTTTTCGGGCGGCTCGGCACTCGGGGAATCGATCAAGTCTTCTTCCGCGGGGCAAGCGGCGTTTACGGCGCAGTGCCGCGTTGTCGGAATCGCCGAAGACGCACGTTATGCGAACCTGCGCGATCCCGCCCCGCCAACCCTATACTTTCCGTCGAGCGAATCCACGGTGGCCGGCGGAGGCTATTACAACAACCTCGTCTTCCTCATCAGCAGCCAGACGATGGCCGATGCCACAACCGCCTATCGCGCCGCACTCGCACGCTACGCGCCGACTACGGGCTATATGACATTTCTATCGCTGCCCGACCAGATCGACCAGTCGCTTGGTAGCGAGCGGCTGATCGCTTTGCTGAGCAACACCTTTGCTGCCATAGCCCTACTGCTCAGCGCGGTCGGCTTGTTCGGTGTGCTGGCGCTCGGTGTCGAACAGCGCCGGCCGGAGTTGGGTGTCCGGCTCGCTCTGGGCGCCACGCGCACGAACCTGCTGCGACTGGTGCTCGGCGAGGCCGCGATCTTGGTAGGCGCGGGAGCGGTGGCCGGCACAGTGCTCGCCATGGGTGGCGCGAAATTGATTGGACGTTTCCTATACGGAATCTCGCCGGCAGACGGGGGTACAGCTCTGGTGGCGCTCGTCGCGCTGGCGATGGTGGCACTGATCGCCGCGCTGGGACCGGCGCTGCGCGCCTCGAAGACCGATCCCATGCAGGCGCTGCGGACGGAGTGAGCGACATCAGGTTAGAGAGAGTTTGATGGGGCGTTCCGATGCCGGCGTCCTGACTCGCCCAAGTCAATCAATGGTCAGTCTTGCCGGCCGGATTAGTATTGGGAAACGCCGTTCGGTTGAACGATTGAGGTGCTCTTTCTATGAGGCACGCGGACGCGAGGAGTGACTGATTTCGTGGGCGATCGTGAATCGCTGTGAGTTGTTTGCGCGGTCAACAAGATGCACATTTAATCCGCTTACGGCTCAACTTTTTGGGCTGCAAGATCGTCGAACCTGATTAGGTCCAGCTGCTTTACGTCCGGATTATCAGGATCGTGGCAATGTCAAATAGGCAAACGGCTCCCCACAATTTCTTCTGGTTTTTCGATAGGTCTTGTTTTCTGGATGAGCTGTGTTCATGACTGAAAAATTTAGGAAATTACACTTGGATCGGAGAAAGTTAGCATGCATGATGACTATGAACGTCAAGTGGAATCCGAGAGACAATCTGAGCCATGGGATCGACTGCTGGCGGACGCCGGTCCGTGCGATCACGTCGTGCAGCTCTACCAAGACGAGGATTTTCTCAGCCGCGCTGTCTGCCGATTCGCCGGCGGCGCCCTCGCGAACGGAGAGGGCATCATCCTCGTACCAACGCTCACCCATTGGAACGCTATTCGCCCACGCCTCGAGGCAGAAGGCGTGGACGTGAAAGCAGCACGGGAACGGGGACAGCTGACGGTGGTTGACGCCGACGAGTGCCTGCCCCGCTTCATGCGGAACTCAATGCCCGATTCGTCTATATTCCTTGGCCTCGCCGCGGACGTTATCGGACAGGCGCGCGCTGGAGTGCGCTACGAGAAAGTGCGTTGGTGGGGGGAGATGGTCAATGTCCTATGGGAGCGAGGGAACGCCGCTGCCAGCATGAACCTCGAAGACCAATTCGACCAGCTCGCCAAAAAGCATGACATCGCGATCTTCTGCTCGTTCTTGATGGACAATTTCAACGGCGAAGTTCACACCCACATGTTGCCAAGGCTTGGTACGAATCACTCGCACCTTATTCCAGTGGAGAACTATGGTCGGCTGGAGCGCGCCGTAGCCGATGCGCTTCGAGAGACGGTCGGCGAAGAGGAGGCCCGTATGCTTGAAAACCGCCTGCTCTCCGACTATCGGCCGCCGTTTAAGATGCCGCGCGCCCAATCGTTGCTGCTGGCATTGCGTCAAGTTCTCCCGTCAGTTGCGGATCCCGTCCTGCAACGGAGCCGCAATCTCTATACTGCTTCAGCGTTGACCTAATGACGACGCAGCGTGATCCGGTCAATAGCGCCCGGACGGGTCTCGAACGGGCCAATGGCTCGGACGCAGCCACAAACGTGGCTGCGTCCGAGCTAATCAACATTCTTGATGCTGTTGAAGTTCCAGTCATCGTTTTGCGACGCGACTCTACGATCTCTTACTTCAATAAGGCTGGGGCGGATGTGCTCGGCCTCTCACCATCGGACACTGGTCGGGCCTCCCGTGATATCCCTGTGCTCGCTGCCATGCCCCACCTCGAAAAACATTGCAGCGATGTCATCGCCGCTGGAGCGGAATCGCGAGTCAATCTTCACGACGGAGAAAAATGGTTCATTGTTCGGATATCTCCTCACACAAACGTTGATCTCCAGATCACCGGCACCGTCCTGACGTTCACCAATGTGACTGCTTTCCGCGCAAGCATCGATCAGGCGATCTATGAGCGCGAATTCACGAAGGCCATTCTCAACACCGTGGCCGATCCTCTGATTGTGTTGAGCGCTGACCATCGAATCCAAACAGGCAATTACGCCTTTTACTCAATGTTTGGTGTTTCGCGCGACGAGACGCAAAGGCTCCCACTCTGGGAACTCGGGAATGGAGTCCTTGAACTTGCTCCATTTCGTGCGCACCTCAAAGAGATGCTCGCCGTCGGTCCAGAGCACCAGCCTGTTGAGGTGGACAACGTTTTTACGGTAAAGGGCCTGCGAACGCTAGTTGTTGATGCTCATCCTTTGTCGTTCCCTGGTCACTCCGAGCGAAGGATTCTGGTGACTTTCCGGGACGTCACGGAGCGCAAACAGGCGGAAGCAGGACTGCGTGAGCTGAACGAAAGTCTGGAGAAGCAAGTTCGGATTAGGACTGAAGAGCTCAGCTCGATCATCGAGACGATTCCCGGCCTGGTGTGGTGCGCAGCTCCGGACGGCGAGCTCAACTATCTGAATCGGCGGATATTGGAGTACACCGCTACAAACGCTGACGACTGGGCGCGTCTCGGCTGGACCTGTTTCCTCCACCCCGATGATGTAGAGCCGACAGTGCGCGCGTGGTCGAATGCTGTCGCAACTGGCCAGCCGTACGATAACCAAATCCGGCTCCGCCGGTCCGATGGCGTCTACCGGTGGTTCAGCGTACACGGGCAGGCTGCACGCGACAGTGACGATAGAGTGACTCGCTGGTACGGCCTATTCATCGATATCTGTGACCGAAAGACTGCGGAGGAGGCATTGCGGAATAGTCAAACGCAGCTTTCACGAGCGACGCGGACTGCAACGGTTGGTGAGTTTGCCGCCGCAATTGCGCACGAAATCAACCAACCTCTTGCCGCGGTGGTAACGAACGGTCACGCCTGTTTGCGCTGGCTTTCGGCCCAGCCTCCCGGTCTGGCTAAGGCTCAAGAGGCTGCCGAAAGAATTGTCCGCGACGGCACAGAAGCCGGAGAAGTGGTACGGCGCATCCGGGCTCTCTTCAAGCATGCTCCTCTCGAGAAAATTGAGCTGGACCTGAACGAGGTGATTGCCGAAGTGTTGCACCTATTGAGCGGTGAGATAGCGAAAAGACGCGTAGGGGTGGAGACGGAATTAGCCGACGACCTGCCCACCGTGATCGGCGATCGCGTCCAGTTGCAGCAATTAGTTTTCAACCTGCTCCTCAATGGGATTGAGGCGATGGACCCGATCCTTGACCGTCCCAAAAAGCTCTCCATTCGAACAACACAGGAAAATCCGGAAACGGCTCTGGTGAAGATCCAAGATTCCGGCGTAGGTCTGGAGGATTCGGAAAAAGTCTTCGAAGCTTTCTTCACCACCAAGGGAAACGGAATGGGCATGGGGCTGGCAATTTGCCGCTCCATCATCGATGCGCATCACGGCCGGTTATGGGCCGCATCGGCCGAAGGCTCAGGCACGACGTTTTCCTTTACACTCCCAGTCGAAACAAGCGCTCGCCCATGAATCCTGATAGCCCCATTGTTTTTGTGGTTGACGACGATTTCAGAGTAAGAGAGTCGTTGTGCAGCCTCATTACCTCGAGGGGACTTCACGTCGCTGTCTTCGGTTCTGCCGCCGAGTTCCTGGAATGTGAAAAGCCCGATAAGCCAGCATGCCTGATTCTGGACTTGCAACTCCCGGGAACGAGCGGCCTCGAACTTCAGCACCAGCTGACGAACGGAGATGCCCCGCCGATTGTTTTCATCTCAGGTCATGGGGATATCCCTTCTTCCGTGCGTGCCATGAAGGCCGGTGCAATTGAGTTCCTTTCGAAGCCATTCAGCGAGCAAGAACTGATGCACGCGATCGATAACGCGATTACGATTGATCGAATCGCGAGACAAAAAAGAACGGAACTCGCCGAATTGCAGAGGCATTACAGCCTTCTCACTCCTCGCGAGCGCGAGGTTCTTCCCTTCGTTGTCGAGGGTTATGCAAATAAGGTAACTGCCGCAGACCTGGGTACTAGCGAGATCACCATTGGCGTTCATCGGGGTCAGATCATGCGAAAGATGGCGGCCAAGTCGCTAGCAGAACTTGTCAGGATGGCAGACAAATTAGGAATTCACCGCCTCACCGACCCGCCTAAATAATCCTATAATTGTCAACCTTCCGTTTTGCTTCTACCTTCTAAGCGTAGATGGAGAGCGCTTCGAAATGACAAACGTTACAAGACATTTGGTGGTAGTGGTGGCGGTCGACGATGATTTCCGCGTCCGGGAGTCCATCGAGAGTCTTGTGGAATCTGCTGGATATGCACCTCAACTGTTCTCAACCGCGGAGGAATTCCTTAAGTCGGGGACGCTAGCCGTGGCCGCCTGTGTGATTACTGATGTTCGGATGCCGGGAATGGATGGTATCGAGTTGCAGCGTCACATCAGGAGCGAGCGACCAAGGCTGCCGGTCATCTTCATCTCTGCCCACGATAACGCTGAAACTCGACAGCTAGCCCTCAACGAAGGCGCCGTCAGTTTTCTGCATAAACCCTTCGATGCTGCGGATTTGCTGAGAAAAATCCAATCCGCTCTAACCACCGCTCAGAAGTAGTACGCCGAGCTTCCCAAAGTTTTCCGGCGTGGAGATAAAGTGTGTCTAAATTGGATCTTATTGGCAGCAGTGAAAAATTCCGGGCAGTGCTCGACCGGATCGACATGGTGGCGCCGGTAGATTCGGCCGTTATGATTCAGGGCGAAACCGGCACCGGCAAGGAAGTGATTGCCCAGGCAATTCACCAGGCCAGCCCTCGCCGCCACAGCCCGTTCGTAGCCGTCAACTGCGCAGCGATTCCAAGCGCGTTGCTTGAAAGCGAACTCTTCGGTCATGAACGAGGCGCCTTTACCGGCGCGGTGGCTCAGACCATGGGACGCTTTCAATCGGCTGACCGCGGAACACTGTTTTTAGATGAAATTGGAGATCTCCCGCTGGATCTGCAGCCAAAGCTTCTCCGCGTTCTTCAGGAAATGCAGATCGAGCGCTTGGGAAGTGGCCGCACGATTCAACTGGACGTGCGGGTCGTCGCGGCGACCAACCAGGACCTGTGGCGCATGGTGCAGTATAGGAAGTTCCGCGCCGATCTCTACTTTCGGCTGAATGTCTTTCCGATCACGCTGCCGCCGTTGCGGGAGCGAAAGGACGACATCCCGTTCTTAGTGGAGCACTTTGTTCAAAAGTTTGCCAGACGGCAAGGCAAGTCAATCGATTGCATCCCGGAGGAGATAATGGAGGTTCTCGTGTACCACGATTGGCCAGGCAACATCCGGGAGCTTCAGAATGTTGTCGAGAGAGCTGTGATCATCACCAAGGGGCCGGTGCTTGAGCTGCAGGTGGCGGAACTGATGGCACATAGCGCTGGGTCCACGGCAATCAAGACGCTGGCCGACGCCGAGCGTGCTCACATCGTGGCAACGCTCGAGGCGACTAACTGGGTAATCGGCGGCCGGCACGGAGCGGCGACGCAACTGGGACTACCCCGCACGACGCTGATCACCATGATGCAGCGGCACAGAATTTTCCGCGAGACATCGGCCCACCCAGCAGAGACCCCGGAGCTCCGAGCTGAAACTTATGACCGCTTCTTCGTCCCAGTGCCGCGGGCGCGTTCGCAGGGATCGTGCAGCGTCCAGGAGCCAGAAGACACTGACCGCGTTTACCAACAGTCGTCTCCCGCCAGGAGAACGGCCGGTGGCGAGTAAGTGGTCCAATCAAACCTGCGACTGAAGGACACCGCCCTGTCGCCCGAATTTAGCGTGGGGTAGGTATACCTAGCGCTACTGCGACCGCGAAAATTTCAATCCTTACGCCGCATATCATGCCCGCTCGCACTCGCATGGCGCAGTGGCTGTGACACGACACTCGACATTTGAAACAGGCACGATAGCGCGGCAGGTGCTTGGCCCGCAACCGAAGAACAACGCCGTGCAATCGTGTCCGGGTGCGGCGCAAAGCTCCTTGCTGGGTTCACGTCAATTGGCCGGTGGCGCTGAATGGGGCGGCAAGAAAAATATGTTCAGAGAGCGAGCTCCTTGAGCGCCATGGACCAGGGTTGCTTCCACATCCGCCGTCGCCGATGGCCCCATCATGAAACACCCGTAGGATGTCTCATCGAGCCGCACACGACGATAAGCGTCGTGCATATCACCGACGATCTGGTCTGGATCCAGCAGAACAATGAGATGTTGGGACAATACTGCCAGGGCATCCACAACAAGATCCTCCTGCGTCAGCCAGATGGCGCCAGTTTCCGCAACGCCAAACCGAGCGCGTACTATGCCCACATCCACATCCGCAAGTTCGTGTGGATCGCGCACCTTCTCCACGCGGCGCGTGCCGGCGATTTCGGGCACAGCCGAGCAAATTACTTTTGCTCCGGGATGAAGCGTCATCAATTTAGACTCGGCCCCCGCCATCGTGCCGACATCGTGAGAGGCTCCTCCGGCTTGCTGGAGACGTCGCTCAAACTCTGACTTGAGAGGCCTGTCCGGATGTTGGAAAACCGGAATCTGCGGATGCTCCACCTGTTGTTTCGGAACATTGGCGCGGATCGTCCCCAATATTACTTCGCGACTAAATTTGAACGTTGACATGTTAGCTCCGATTTGCGAGATACCACTCGCGGAAGGTTTGCTTTACTATTTGCGGGAGTTCCCGGTCGCGTCCCCAAGGATTCAGGGAACGGTTGTACAGCAGGAAGTGCGGCGCGTAGTCGATCGCCGGCTCGGCTACTTTCTCCATAGCGTGATATTCCTCGGGATGCCCGAGGACGTGTCCGGAAACTGCAAATGATAGCCGCTTTGCCAATGGCAAGTACCCCTTTTTCGCCATCACCCTGCGCCACTTGAAGATCTGATCGCTGATGTCGATTTTTACCGGACAGACGTCAGTGCATGACCCGCACAAAGTCGAATGGAACGGCAATTCGCTGTACTTGAACTCGTCGAATGTGGGGTCGAGGATGACGCCGATGGGGCCCGAATAGGTTGCGCCGTATGCCAAACCGCCGCTCCGGCGATAGACGGGGCAGGTATTCATGCAAGCGCCGCAGCGAATGCACTTCAGAGAGTGCCAGAAGTCGGGCATGCCCAGGCGGCGGCTCCGCCCATTGTCAACTAGCACGATGTGCAACTCGCCACCTTTCCTCGGTCCGGTGAAATGAGACGAATACTGGGTGAGAGGAGTTCCTTCCGCGCTCCGGGACAGCAGGCGCAGAAATACACCCAGATCTTCCACTCGCGGTACAAGCTTCTCGATTCCAATGCTTGCAATATGGAGGGGCGGCACAGAAGCCCCGATGTCGGCATTGCCTTCGTTGGTGCAAACCATGAAGGTTCCCGTCTCAGCGACCGCGAAATTGCCGCCCGTCATGCCCGCTCCCGCCGCTAGAAATCTGGGACGAGCATTGTTGCGCATGACCTCCGTCAGAAAGTGGGGATCATCGTTGTTTGGATCAGTGCCAACGCTGCGCGCGAAGAGTTCTGCTACATCCTTACGTGTTTTGTGAATGGCTGGAAACACAATATGGCTGGGAGGCTGGCCATCGAGCTGTTGGATACGTTCACCAAGATCCGATTCGATGACCTTGATCCCACGACTTTGCAGGAAGGGCGTCATCTGACACTCCTCCTGGAGCATCGACTTGCTCTTGATCATCTCCTCAACACCGTGATCTTTAAGGATGGAAAACACGATCTCATTGTGCTCGGCAGCATCCAAAGCCCAGTGGACGTGCGCACCACGCTTGGTGGCATTAGCCTCAAACGCTTCCAGATAATGATCGAGATGGGTGAGTGTGTGCTCTTTGATCTTCGAGGCAATCTCACGCAGCTCCTCCCATTCCGGGATAGCCGCCGCCTCTGCATCACGCCGCTGCATCGTTGCCCACAAGAAGCGATCGTGCATCGGTTCGTGGACTTGATCGTGAAGGATAAATAATTCGGCTGATTTCGCCGGGTCAACCTGGTTCGCATTGTCCATATCAGAAACTCCTCTCAGAATGGGCCGTCATTCAATACCTGGGCGACGTGGATGTATTTAAGATTCAGACCGACGCGTCGGGCGATACCTTGCTGATGCATCAAACACGACATGTCCGGCGATACGACGTATTCGGCGCCGTGGCGGAGGTGATCGTGAGCCTTCTCCAGACCCATCCGGGCGGAGACGGCTTCGTCTGTAACGCAAAAGGTGCCGCCAAAACCGCAGCAGTCATCCGGCCGATCTACAGGTACAAGCACCAGACCCTTCACCTTCGAAAGTAAATTTGCTGTCTTGTCGAATGGAACACCCATGATCTCGGATGGCTTGGCAATTCCGAGCCCTCGAATTGAGCTACAACTGTTGTGTATTGCGACCGAGTGTTGGAATTCCGCCCAGGGGAAGGAGTCGACTTGCAATATATCGTGAAGGAATTCGACTAACTCATAGGTGTGCTGTCGAATGTGTTTGACTTCGTCTGTCTGGTCTATAGTGTCAAAGTGGCAGCGCACCTGTTTGACGCAGCTCCCGGCTGGTCCGATGATGAAGTCGTATTCCTTGAAGTTCTCCACGAAGAGGTGTTCGGCGGGAGCCGAGTTGACCTCGTCTCCGCTGTTAGACATGGGCTGTCCACAGCAGGTCTGATTGAGTGGATAGCTCACATTAAGCCCCAATCGCTCCAAGAGCTGCAGAGTGGCTATCCCAACCTCAGGAAACATCATATCGATGTAGCAGGGTATGAAGAGACCAATCCTCATATCCTTCGATATCGTCTTGTGATTTGTTGCTTCGGACTGTGTCGTCACTTCTATTTCTCCTTCCGGTTCCGGTATGACTCAGATACCACTACGTTGTGGATTAGGATTAGACTTCGACACGATACTCAGGCTGATCCACGCGGCGGCAATGCCGACCCCGATCCCGACTGCGGTGTCGACCAAACGCAGGATGGGCTGTTTCCATGCATGCTCTGGGCTGATGCCGGCAACGACCATCACCACCGCAGTTGTAATTCCTGTCGTGATGATGTCTTCCGATCTGCCGAGCAGGGTCAGAATGATCGCACCAATCCCGATCAACGCGGCCATGCCCCAGGGTGAAAACGAGAACATCAACAAGTACGCTAGGCAAAGCACAAAGCTCAGCAGCGTAGCGGCCATACGTGACAATGCGGCCCGTACGCTCTGTTGGTAACTTTCGCGATAAACAAAGATCGTCGCAACGACAGCCCACATGCCACCGAGGAGGTCGTCGTCCCGGGACACGGAGTATGCCCGGGTAAGGATGTGAGTGATCACCGCATAGCTAATGAAGCAGGAGATCGCCAGCGCGCATCCTGTGCCTACTGCCTGGCTCGTGCTTATCGCCTTGCCGTCTTGTTTTTGTGTTGACGTCATAACTCCATCCACCTTCATCTGGCTCAGAGCACTCCCGTTCATGGTCTACGAGTCACTCACAGTCAGTTAATGCAACTTTGTGCAGGGTGAGGACTTCGCGACCCCGAGGGGCCGCGAAGCTTCTGTTTTGCAGCGGAGCGACGTGTCCCTATGCAATTAGGCCAACGCCATTGCCGGAGTTACTTCCACTTGGTATTCGGGCTTGTAGACATGCTTGCGAATAAACGCGACCATGTCGGCTGGACGATCCACACGTGCCAGGCCCGCATTAAAGACGAGCTTGGCTACCCGCGCGGCTGTTTGAATCTCGACCTCCAGGATGTTTGATTGCGGTGGGTAGAGCATACCCAGCTTCAACTGCTCGGGGGTTACCTGGTCGGCGACGGCGTGTGCGGCCTCGATGAACATTTCATCCGTCACTCGCTTCGCGTTGGTGGCGTAAATCGCCATGCCGACGGCGGGGAAAATATATAGGTTGTTGGCCTGGGATGGCAGGTACGTCTCCCCCGCAAAGTGAACCGGTGGGAATTGCACACCACCTGCGTAGACCGCTTTCCCCTTGGACCAAGCGTATGCATCCTGCGGCAGACATTCGTGTTTTTCGATCGGGTTGGAAAGGGCAAAGATGATTGGCCGTTCGTTGTGCCGCGACATAGCCTCGACCACTTCCTGCGAGAACAGTTTGCCTACGGTGCTGACGCCGATGAGAATGGTCGGCTTGAAGTCCTCGATGGCCGCGACAATCTGTGGTTGCTCAGTCGCCAGGTCGAGATGATTGAAGGATTTGCTGGGTGCTCCCTTGTAGGCATAAGGCAGCTTGGCCGCGCCAAGGCCGGGACGCCCTGCAACTACCAGTCCCTGAGTGTCAAACATTCTGATCTGCTGTCGGGCCTTTTCGGGCGCGATGCCTTGCTGGCCCAGCGCGGAAACAATCAAGTCCGCGAGTCCAATGGCGGCAGAGCCCGAGCCGAGAAAGAGAATGCGTTGGTCCTTGAGCTGGCCGCCGGTGATCTTGAGCGCGTTGATGAGTCCGGCGAGCGTGACGCCAGCCGTGCCCTGGATATCGTCGTTGTAGCAGGAAATCTTGTCGCGGTAGCGGGCCAACAGCGCGATCGCATCGACTCCGGTCCAGTCTTCGAAATGGATGCAACAGTTGGGGAAGACCTCCTGAACCGCCGCTACGAACTCGTCGACGAAACCGTACAGCTCATCGCTCGAGGGGCGATGCTGCCTCAGACCGACGTAAAGAGGATCGTTGAGATAGGTTTCGTTGTTCGTGCCGGCGTCCAGGTACATTGGCAGCAGGCCCTGTGGCGGCACACCAGCTGCAGCGGTGTAGAGTTGCAGCTTCCCGATCGGAATGCCCATGCCGTTGGCGCCCAGATCGCCCAGGCCCAGGATGCGACCGGCGTTGGTCACGCAGATGAAACGCACGTCTTTGACTGGCCAGTTCCGCAGCACCTCTTTTATGTGTCCCTTGCGAGTGATCGACAGATACATCCCATGCGGTCGCCGCATGATGTGGTCGAACTTCAGGCAGGCCTCGCCAATCGTCGGGTCGTACACGATCTCGAGGAAGCGCGCTGGGTCCGACATGAGGGTTTGATAGAACAGCGTCTCATTCGTGTCGAGTAGATTCATCAGGTAGATGAACCGGTCAAGATCAGTGGCCTTTTTCGTCAGTTGCAGCAAAACACGGCTCAGCTGAGTCTCAATCGACTCCGTCACGTCGGGCACGAGTCCAACAATCCCGAGGGACTGTTTTTCAGCCTCGGTGAAGCCGGTCGTCCTGTTGAGCGATGGATCTTGAAGCACTTCGATCCCGTGCTTATTCGTGGTCATATTGTCTCCTTCGTCTGCATAGGTTCTCGATTGTTGTGGTTGCTTCGAGTCAGAAGCCGCCAGTTTCGTCAGTTGGCTTTCGCAACATAGGCGTGGACCATCTTCGCCGGATCGACCACGCGGTCGAACTCTTCCTCCGTTACAAATCCCAGCTTCAGTGCGGCTTGCTTGAGCGAGAGATCGTTATCCAACGCGTAGTGCGCAATCTTCGAGGCTCTGTCGTAGCCAATGACAGGCGACAGTGCGGTCACCAGCATCAGGGAGCGGTCCACGTATTCCTTGATCTTCTTCAGATTCGGTTTTGTTCCTTCGATTAGAAACTTGCGGAAGTTGGTGCACCCGTCAGTCAGGATCGTGATGGAGTGCGTAATGTTGAAAATGATCAAGGGCTTATAGACGTTCATCTCCAGATAACCTCCGGCTCCTCCAAAGCCGACAGCGACATCATTGCCCATTACCTGCACGGCGATCATGGTCAGCGCCTCGGCCTGCGTCGGATTCACTTTGCCGGGCATGATCGAAGAACCGGGCTCGTTTTCCGGGATCACCAACTCGGCGAAACCAGCACGCGGACCGCACGACATCAGCCGGATGTCATTCGCAATTTTGTAGAGCGAGACGGCCAGGGTGCGCAGCGTGCCGGAGAGTTGAACGAGAGCATCGTGCGCGCCCTGCACGGTGAATTTGTTCGGAGCACTAACGAAGGGAAGGCTCGTAAGCTTGGCAATTTCTGCAGCAGCGGCGTCGCCGAATTCCGGAGCCGCGTTGATGCCAGTACCAACAGCTGTTCCCCCTAGCGCGAGCCTATACACGTCCTTCAGCGCATCCTCGATACGCTCGAGATTGTCGCTAAGCATGCCAACATAGCCCGACCACTCCTGCCCCAGTGTGAGTGGGGTGGCATCCTGCATGTGAGTGCGCCCGATCTTAACGATGCTTTTCCACTCATCGGCCTTCGCCGCGATCGCATCGCGCAAGGCTGTAACGGCCGGTATCAGCCGCTCTTTCACATTCACTGCCGCTGCTACATTCATCGCAGTCGGAAAAGAATCGTTTGAAGACTGCGACATGTTGACATCGTCGTTGGGATGAACGGGCGTCTTACTGCCAAGCCCCGTGCCCGCGAGCTGACAGCAGCGGTTGGAGATCACCTCATTTACGTTCATGTTGAATTGCGTGCCACTCCCCGTCATCCACACATGCAGCGGAAACATGTCCTGATGCTGACCTGCAATAATCTCGTCGCAGGTCTTGACGATGAGCTTGTACCGTCCTTCTTCGAGCCGCCCGCCTGCGTGGTTCGCATTTGCTGCGGCCTTCTTCAAGGTGGCGTACGCGGCGATCATTTCCCGCGGGATCAGATCCTGCCCGATACTGAAGTGTTCGAGTGAGCGCTGCGTTTGCGCTCCCCACAGTTTGTCGCTTGGGACATTGACTTCACCGAGACTGTCTGCTTCTTTGCGAAAGCCTATAACCGTCGCATCGCTGATTGCACTCATGATTTCCTCACTCGAGTCCGTTTGCCTAAATCGTGGAAAGAAGTACACATTCATTTGTTGCATTTTGATCTCCACACATCACGACTAGATAACTGCAGACGTTGCTTCACGAAGTGGGCCCAGGGGCTCAACGAATGGTGTCCAATGGACGACACTCCGTCGGCTCGTGGACAGGGGGCAAAGGCGAATGCTTTGCAGAGAAGATGAGCGCGATGGTCCGGTTATGGCCGTACTTTGGTACACGCGCCAGCTCAGCATTCAGCAAACGAATTGCGGCACGTTCAAGCCCCACCCTTACCACAAGTGGAAATGAGGGTGTACCGGCGAGGAGACGTTCTTCGGCCGCGCAAGGGCTATCAGGCACAGCACGACCACACTCAGAACGGCGAGACCGAAGTAGATGTCGATGTAGGAGAGCAATCGACTCTGTGTTATCACGTTCGACTGGAAGATTTGGACTGCACCCAGGGCGGGATTGCTGGCTGCGCCACCATCGCGCGCGATCAGACTGGAGTATTGCGACAGGGTTGACTGAACCGTTGGGTCGAGGCGGTTGGCTACATCAACCAGACGTGCGGAATGCAACGTCTGACGATGGTCGAACATGACGGTTGCGGCGGTGACGCCAAACGTGTTTCCCAGTTGCCGTACAAAAAAATAACTCGTTGAGACGTCGTTCAAGTCGCAAAGTGCCGCCTGGCTTGTGGAGATGTTGGAAGCGCCCAACAGCAGGGGCGTCAGCGAGAATCCTTGCAGGAAGGTGGAGAGTGCGAGAAGCCAGGTTGGAGTGGTGGGGGTCCAGATGTATATAAAGTTGATGCAGGCACCGCACA
>JABDHA010000064.1 GCA_013285705.1 Acidobacteriota bacterium | reverse complement strand
GCTCCTCGAATTGGGGGAGCCTATGTCCTGACGGCAAACCAGAAGAATGTCATCCGCGCCAGCTGGTCCAAGATCACCGATATTACCAACGCGAGTTATCTCGGAACCGCTGCAACGAGTACTGTAACCACTACAGATACTTATTACAATCCGGACGGCAGTGTATACGGTCAGATTGTCACCCCCGGAAGCACATCCAGCTTCCTCGGCAAGACCTTTGATCCGCATCGTCATCAGGGTTATGTGCGTGAGTGGATTCTCGGATACCGGACCCAGCTGCCGGGCGAGCTTGTCGTCGACGCCAGCTACATCGACCGTGAATACCGCGATCGCCCTGCGGAATACGATACCAACCAGATCTACACCACATCTTCGAGCGGAACAGTCTGGAGTGGACTCGTAAATCCCACGCTCAATAACACCTACTATGTCACCAACAATAAGTGGAATTGGTTTGTCTATCAGGGCATCGAGGTCACGGTGACGAAGCAAACCCGCACACTTCAGCTTCTGACCACCTACACTTATTCTCCTGACCATCTCGCCGGCACATGGCAACCGAATGATCCGGCCGCGATACTTGAACCCACAAAGTTCGCCAACAATGCGGGCATCGGATCTGTACGCGGCAATGTCACCAATGACTACACAGGTGACACACGCAACCGCATGTGGCAGCGCCATCAGTGGCGCACCGGTATCAGTTGGCAGGCGCCCTGGAAGCTGCGAGTGTCGAATACCTTCACCGCACAATCGGGCACTCCCGGCGGACCTGTCATCATCACCCTGCCCGGATACAACAACCAGTATGGCCCTGCCACGCTAAAGATTAACGGACGCACCGTCTCAAACCGCGGCGAAGGTCAAATCTGGTGCCCGTGGCTGATCCAATGGAACACGCTCGTCGGACGCGTATTCAGCATCAGCGATCGCCAGTCGGTAGAGGCGAACGTGAACCTTTATAACCTCACGAATCGCGGCGCGGCGCAACAATTCGTCAATGGCAACAACGCCTCATCAAAAACATTTGGCGAATTGCAAAATGTGCAACTTCCCCGTTCAGCCCAGTTCACACTACGCTATCGCTTTTAAGGAGAGAAGAAGTGAAGACTATTTCTGCAATCGTGCGCTTCACGCGCATCTGGCCGTTAGGCCTTCTTTTGGCTCCTGCCATTTGGGCCGGTGCGGAAGTGAATGCTCAGGCAAAACTTACTTTAGAAGACCTCGTGGATGCGACAGGGTTGTCATCGGTTGATCTATCGCCCGATGGTCGCCAGTTCGCCATTGTACAGTCGGGGCAAATTGCACTTGTTTCTTCGCAGGGTGGTTGGCCTGCCGAACTAACAACTACAATAGGAGCCAAACAAGGAATCAAATGGTCGCCCGATGGTCGCTCGCTCGCATTTGTCAGTGAAGGCGCTATCTGGACCGTACCCGCCATCGGTGGACAGCCTCAACGATTGACAGAAGGACGTCACGGAACCGGCGATCCCCGCACTGCCGCTGATCGCGATCCTCAATGGTCTCCGAATGGCAAGTGGATTCTCTTTGAGACTGGACGGCGTGGAAACTCTGATCTCGGCGTGGTGAGCGCAGACGGTCTTTCGACCAACCTTCTCACTTCCTCTCCGGGCGATCAGGAAAACGCGTCCTGGTCGCCCGACGGCACACGCATCGCTTACGTCGAGCGTTCTACCGAACACTTCAGCGGTCGTCTTTTCGTCGCTGATTTCGATGCAGCTTCCGGAAGATTCAAAGGCGAGCCGAAAGTGCTTTTCACGGCACAGGAAGATCGTGGAGGAGGCTGGTCGATCCGTCGCCCTGAGTGGTCACACGATGGCAAATCCCTCGCTGTCGTCCTACAGACATCGGGATGGGACAAGATTTATCGGATTCCAGCAGACGGTGGCGACCCTCAACCCATCACCACGGGCGAGTCAGAAGATGAAAGCCCGATTTTCTCTCCCGACGGCAAGTATCTGGCGTTCGTCTCTAATCGCAACAAACCTGAAGAACGCCACATCTGGGTCGCTTCTGCCGACGGCAGTCATCCGCGTGAACTGGCTTCTGTATCTGCCGGCGTCGAAGGCGATCCAATCTGGTCTCCGGACGGGCATCAGATTTATTTTCTGCATAACTCTTCCTTTGAGCCGTCCAGCCTTGCCATTGCCTCGCTCAACAATGATACCGCTCATCTTCTGATTCGTACACAGCCTGTAAACTTCGCCAGCACAGGCCTTGCGCAACCAGAGGTCGTACGCTACAAGAGCAAAGATGGCGTGGAAATTTCTGCGATCTTATATAAGCCACTGAACTATGCCACCGGAAAACAGTATCCGGCCGTGCTCTGGATTCATGGCGGCCCGGAAGGACAGGACACTCTGGGCTGGGATCCATGGGCGTTATATCTGGCGCAGCATGGATACGTAGTTCTCACGCCAAATTATCGTGGCAGCAGCGGCTATGGAGAGAAATTCCGGAACCTGAATGTCGAAGATAGCGGCGGCGGTGAAGTAGAAGATGTTGCGTTAGGCGCTGATTATCTGGTTTCGCAAGGAATCGCGGAGAAAGAGCGCATTGGCATTGGCGGCGGAAGCCACGGTGGCACGATGGTGGCTTATGAAGTCACGAAGCAGCCGAATGTCTTTCATGCAGCGATCGAGCTTTATGGTGTTGTCGATCGCGCATCGTTCATCGAACGAACCAACCGTCCATCGGCAATTCGCTGGACGGCCAAGATGGGCGGTCCGCCGGAAGAAAAACCCGAGGTATATAGTAAGGCAAATATTCTTCCGGATGTCCCCAAGATCACCGCACCTGTGCTGATCATGCACGGCGAAGATGATCCGCAGGTGCCGCCCTATGAATCGCAGGAGTTCACAGCAGCCCTGAAAAAGGCAGGGAAACCATACCTATATTTCACTTATCCGAAGGAATTGCATGGATTCTCACAGCGCGACCACCGACTCGACGCGTGGCGAAAACAGATCGCATTTCTTGACCACTATTTAAAGCCTGAATCTGGACAAAGCATCACCTCAACGCAGGATATTGTCCTCGATGAGTCGAGCATCAAGTAGCAACCGTAAAAATTAACCTCTGGTGCAGCAGTTGGAAGGACTCTTCACCTTTGTTGAACTCACGAGTACACCGGAAATGTCTTCAGGCGACCACTGAAAAAATACATGTAGCTCTTCCCATAGTCATCCGAGTGGAGTATAAAGCTTCTTACATAGCCATTCGAGTGGAGGACGCACGCATGGTTTTGAAGCGACCACCAGAAGCCGGAGATATCCTGCAGGGCACCTTGGACATGCTCATCCTGCGTACGCTTGTGATGGGACCGGCGCATGGGCACACAATTGCGCAGGTCATCGAGCACACCTCGGAAAATGCGCTCGAAGTCGAACAGGGATCGCTCTATCCCGCGCTTCATCGTCTTGAGGACCGCGGCTGGCTTACCTCCGAATGGGGTCTGAGCGAAAACAACCGCAGGGCCAAATTTTACCGGCTCACTGCCAGGGGCCGAAAGGAACTCGGCGCAGCAACCGGGCGCTGGCGCAAGATGACGCGCGCCATCGGACTCATTCTCGGCGAGTCGAACGAGTAAGAGGAGGCAAAGCAGATGAGCTTACACCGCTTCACGCATCGCACTCGGAAAGACAAAGATTTAGCCGACGAGATTGAGTCGCACCTCGCGCACGAACAGGACACCAATACCGCGCGCGGTCTACCTGAGGAAGAAGCGCGTCGTCAGGCCCGTCTGCGATTCGGCAATCCGCGCGTGACTCGCGAGCGCGTATGGCGCTATCGGTCCCTGCCGTGGATCGAAGATGGCTGGCGCGATCTGCGCTTCGCGTTACGCTCACTTGCCAAGACACCGGGATTCACACTGATCGCCATCATTGTCATCGCCGTCGGCATCGGCGTGAATACCGCCGTCTTTTCCGTCATCAATACGGTGTTGCTCAAACCGCTGACCTATCCTGACCCGCAATCGTTAATGCAACTGATGAACACCGGCCCGCAGGGATCATTTCCTGGCGCGAACATACCCAAGTTCAACATCTGGCATCAGCAAACTGCCATCTTCGAGAAGGTGGCCGGGTATGACTTTGGCGGCGCGGGAATCAACCTTATAGGCGGCGATCATCCTCAACAGGTGCAAGGCATCCATGTTACTGCCGACTACTTTTCGATGTTCGGCGCGCCAGTCATTGCTGGACGCACCTTTACTGCTGAGGAAGATAGCCCTCACGGAGGCCGCGTCTTAGTGCTGAGCTACGCTCTCTGGAAGAGTCGCTTTGGCGGCAATCCCAAAATCGTTGGATCCACAATCCAGCTTGATGGTGAGCCTTATCTTGTCGTCGGCGTAATCGGCCGCAGTTTCGTCACCGAGCCGCCGGGCGACCTATGGCTCCCCTTCCAGTTCGATCTTACTTCGCAAGACATGGCGCATTACTTCACCGTGGCAGCGCGCCTCAAACCTGGCATCACGCAGCAGCAGGCGAACACACAGCTTAAGCTTGCGGCCGATCAACTCCGACGCATCTACGGCAGCAACGCGATTCCGCCTCAGGGCGGCTTCAGTGTCGTTCCGTTGCAGGAATCGATCATCGGCGATACGCGCTTTCCGCTTCTGGTGCTTCTCGGAGCGGTCGGGTTTGTCCTGCTCATAGCCTGCGCCAATGTCGCCAACCTTCTTCTCGCAAGAGCGTCGGCCAGAAATCGCGAATTAGCTACCCGCTCCGCCCTTGGTGCCGGACGAGGACAGATCATCCGGCAACTGCTCATCGAAAGCCTTACGCTCTCGTTATCTGGAGGCTTGCTCGGTCTCGTCCTAGGATTTGCCGGTGTTCGTCTGCTGCTCAGCATCAGCCCCGGCGGTATTCCTCGCCTTGGAGAAGATGGCTCGGCGGTAGCACTCGATCTCAACATTCTGTTGTTCACACTGGGGCTCTCTGTTCTCACCGGCATCCTCTTCGGTCTGGCTCCCGCCATCAGCGCATCCCGCCCCAATCTTTCTGCCACACTCAACGAGAATGGCAACCGTTCCGGCGTTGGTTTTCGCCACAGCAAACTCCGCTCTGCTCTGGTCATCAGCGAGATGGCGCTCGCATTGATTCTTGTGATCGGAGCATCCTTGCTGATCCGCACCTTCTTGAAGCTGCAAGCGGTCGATCCTGGTTTCGATATGCACAACGTACTCACCATGGCCATGTCTCTCAGCGGAAACCGCTTCCAGAAAACAGCGGGTGTCACACAGATCATTCACGACGGAGCCGATCGTCTCAAGGCTGTCCCCGGAGTTATCGATGCGGCCGCGGGAAATGGCCTGCCGTTGCAAGGCGGTTTTGGTATGGTCTTTGACATTTTGGGGCGTCCGAAAGGCAACACACCTTTTACCGGTGGAGCAGGCTTTTATTCGATATCGTGGAGCTACTTCAACACGCTCAAGATTCCTCTTCTACGCGGCCGCAACTTCACTGAGCAGGACAATGACTCTGCTCCCGGTGTTGCGATCATCAACGAGGCTATGGCCAGACACTATTGGCCCAAGGGCAATCCCCTCAACGATCGCATTCAAATCGGGCCGGGTGCCGGCCCAGCCTTTGCCGAGTCGTCGCGCCAGATTGTCGGCATTGTCGGCGACACGCATGATGGCGGCCTCAATCGCGACCCGTTTCCAACGATGTACATCCCGCTCGCTCAGATGCCCGACGCGGAAACCGCGCTCAACTCCCGAGTCTCACCGCTGTGGTGGATCGTCCGCAGCACTGCCGACCCTCATTCGCTTGTCACGCCCATCTCGGTCGCGCTGCGCGAAGCCAGCGGAGGTCTGCCTGTGGCGCACATTCGCACCATGGATGAGATCGAGGTGCGCACCACCTCGCGCCAGCGCTTCAATATGCTGCTCCTGACCATCTTCGGAGCCTCAGGATTGTTCATGGCGGCAATCGGCGTCTATGGTGTCATGGCCTACTCCGTGCAGCAGCGGACGCAGGAGCTCGGCATTCGCATGGCGCTTGGGGCGCAGGCTTCCAACCTTCGCAACATGGTGATCGGTCAGGGGATGGCGCTCACTCTCATGGGCGTAGCCATCGGCATCGGAGGAGCCTTCGGTCTGACTCGTTTCCTGGCGAGTTTTCTGTTCGGCGTCAAAGTGTGGGACCCGTTCGTTTTTATCGTGACGCCGCTGCTGTTGACCGTAGTCGCCTTGATCGCGATCTGGATTCCAGCGATACGGGCTACGCGCGTCGATCCCATGACAGCACTTCGACTTGAATAGTGTCGGGCCTATTCTTTGGGCTTCCAGCAATGGGCAAACTCTTTTCGGGAATGACTCGTTCCCATCACGTTAAAAGAGCGAGTCTGTTTCGAATAGATGACCTGCTGAATTCCGCCATGGATCGAATTCGAGTTGTTGTAGTGACCAATGCCCGCGCCCGTGTATTCATTGCTCATTTTTATGTAGCTGTGCCACTCCGGGTTCCCTGTTGACTGAAAGCCCGATACGTCGAGTAAGCCATCCTTGGGCTGCCATGTAATTTCCACTGTCCCGCCAGTCGGTTCATACGTTCCGTCCTCTCTAATGTGGTAATTCACGTACTGGCCAGTCAGAGAACCATACTCTTTCGTGAGTGCTCGCAATTCAGACCGCTTCCGCAGTTTCGTGCCAATCTGCCAATCGCCGATAACGCCCAGAATTGCGCCCACCACAGACCCGATCGCAAGATTCGACCAAACGATGGTCATTTCACACACTCCTACGCAGCAATGACGAAGCTCTTCGTAGGATGTACGCTTAATTTCCTCTTCCGGTTCCCGTTCTTTCTCTAAATAACGGCTTTATTCAGTTCGAAGGGCCTGCATGGGATCGATGGAAGCCGCGCGGCGCGCCGGGAGAAAGCCCGCCAGCATAGCTGCCGCCATGAGAACAACGGCGGCGATGATCAGGCTCAGCGGATCGTAAGACTTCACCACGTAGAGTTGGTCCGCCATATAGTGCGCGCCAACCAATGCAATGGGAATACCTAGAGCAAGGCCAAGCGCCACTTGCCTGAATGCGCCGCGCATCACCAATCCGATGACCCCGTTTCGGTTTGCGCCGAACGCCATGCGCAGACCGATTTCACGCGTGCGCTGCATGGTCTGGTACGAGGTGATGCCATAGAGTCCAATCGACGTGAGGAGCAGCGCGAGCAGCCCGAAGAGAGCTGTCAGGCGGGCAATCAGACGCTCCTGGCTGAAATTGCCTGCCATCTGGAAATCGAGAGAGCGCAGATTGACGATGGCAAGGTTCGGATCGACATGCGCCAGAGTGCGACGCACCGCTGCTTCCAGATTCTGTGGTGTTCCATGGAAATCCATCACAATCGCGGTGATATAGTGCGTTTGCGTCTCGAGATTTACAAAAATCGGATCTTTCAAATTGTGCTGCCACTGCGAGAGCGGCTCAAAAAACATCGCCTTCGCATCCGTTTGCGGGCCTGCATACTTTGCATTCGCCACTACGCCGACGATCTCGTAAGCCCCGATGTCCTCCTGCTCATAGATTCCGAAGTGACGGCCGATTGGATCCTCATTGGGAAAAAACTTCTTTGCGAAGGCCTGGTTCACCACCGCTACGAAGCGTGAGTTTTCGCTATCGTTTTGCTTCAAACCGCGCCCTCGGACGACTGGCTGGCCCACGGCAGCAAAGAAATTGGGACTGACCCGATCGAGCATTGCATCATTGTCAGCATCCGCGCTGCTCGTCGGCCTTCCCGGAATGAAGACCCCATCGGTCCACAGGTTTCCATCAAGAGGGCTATACATCGCGAGCCCGACATTCTGCATTCCTGGGATTGCCGCAAACTGCACTTCCAGCGCTTGATGCAATGCCGCGAGCTTCTCGGGTCTGTAGCCGGCACCCAATGGGTCGAGATGCAGCACGTACCGATTCGCCGTCTGCAGTCCGAAATCTTGATGTTCGATCTTCTGCAAACTTTTCGTCAGCAATCCCGCGCCCACTAACAGCACCAATGAGAAAGTTGTTTGAAAGACGATCAAAGACTTCTGCGGCAGCGAAGCGCGGTCCCCCGTCGAGCGATTCACGCCGCGCAACGCCTCTGCCGGATCAGCATGAGACGTGATCCACGCCGGCATCATTCCAAACACAATGCCCGTAATAAGCGACAGTAGAAACGCAAAGCCAAGCACAACCAGCGAAGGCGTTGCGTTGATTGCGTTATGCAGCGAACCGGGAAATGCAAGAGACAGGATCATCCGTGTTCCTGCATACGCCACTGCCAGCCCAGCCAGACCGCCCAGGCAGCCGAGAAGCACGCTCTCCGTGAGCATTTGCCGCACCAGCCTGGACCGCGCCGATCCAAGCGCCATCCGGACCGAAGTCTCAATCTTACGTTTCATGCCGCGCGCCAATATCAGATTCGCGACGTTTGCGCACGCTACCAGCAGAACAAGTACAGAGATCGACAGCAACAGGTAGAGTTTTTTATCTGTCTGTTGTTGAAGGCTCTGGATGCCCGCACCTCCTGGCGTAATGACAACGTGCACCTTTGGGATTTTTGCTGGAAAACCATGGCTCAGATATTCGTCCTGCGTAAGAAGCCATTGGCGCAGGTTTGCAGAGATCTTCGCTTGCAACGGCCCCACAGCTGTACCGGGACGGATGCGTCCGATCAGGTACAGCCAGCATGCAATCGGTTGATGCAGAATTGAATTCGCCTGGCTGAGCAGAGGCTCGGCGGAAAGCGGCACCCAGAATGCGGGCGTGTTTGGGGCAATCCTGTCGCCATAGAACGCAGGGGGCGCAATGCCAACTACGGTGACAGGCTGGCTCTGCAAATAGAACGTAGCGCCGATCACAGTTGGGTCGCCCGCATAGTCCGATTGCCATGCTTGATAACTCATGACGGCTACCGGCGCCGCGCCGGCTTCATCGTCTGCGTCCGTGAACACGCGACCGGCGAATGCGCGCACGCCGAAGGTGTTGAAGTAGTTTCCAGAGACAAATTCACCCGTCCTTGTTTGCGCTGTACTTTGGCCACGACGCACGCTGGTCAATGTCTGGCCTGCCTGCATCGCCGCTAGTTGCTCAAACTCCGGTGTGGATGCGCGCAGATGCCGATAACCGTCGTAGGAGAAAATATCGACGTCACCATTGTCGTTTTCCAACCCATTGGTGAAGCAGCAGTCTTTGTAGGAATCGCCGATACGATAGAGAGACTTGGGATCGCTGACCGGCAGCGACTTCATCAGGATGGCGTGAATCAGGGTGAAGATGGCAGTATTGGCGCCAATCCCCAGCGCCATCGTGAGAATAACGGTGATCGCAAAACCGGGAGATTTTCGAATCTGCCGCAATGCGAATTTTACATCCGCCCAGATGCTCTCCAGTGTCGGCCACTGCCAGGCTTCGCGGCCCCTTTCTTCAAGCAGCGTTACGTTGCCGAATTCCCGGCGTGCTGTGCGAGTCGCTTCTTCTCTGGACAAGCCATCTTCCATAAGCTCGTCGATCTTTTCTTCGAGGTGCTCCTGGATGGATATCGAAAGATCGTCATAGCGACGACGGCGTGTGAAGAGTTGTTTCACCCAATTCATCTTTCGCTCCTATTCCGATCTGAGCGCTTGCATCGGATCGATCGAGGCAGCTCGTCGCGCCGGCAAATAGCACGCCAACGCTGCGACCATGGCCAGCACTGCCGAGACAGCGATGAGAGTGATCGGATCGCCCGCTTTTACTCCATAGAGCAATTGCGAGAAACTGGACAGCATCCGGCCCAGGAGCAACGCGACCGACGCGCCGATGGCCACGCCAATCATCGCCAGCCGAATCCCCTGGCCAATCACCATCTGGAAAATTCTGTTCTTCTCCGCACCTAACGCCAACCGAATCCCGATCTCGCGCGTACGCTGCGACACTGCATACGAAATGACTCCATAGATGCCGATGATCCCGAGCAGCAGCGCCATCGACCCCGCAATCCCCAACATCACCAGCGTGAACGAAGTCCGTGCGAGCGATTGGCTATAAATCTCCTGCATCGTCCGGACTGAGGCGAGCGGTAAGTTCGCGTTCACTGACCACACTGCCTTCTGCATCGCGTTGAGCAAGCCCACGCTTCCTGCCTGGTTGCTACGGACAATGAACGTCACGTCTCGCATGGTCTCCCCAGATTCATGCCCATACTCATCGTTCATCAACGAAGGCCAGTACACAATCGCCGGCGCCGCTTCCTGCACGCCGTTCTCCCGCATGTCCTGTACCACGCCGATCACCTCATGCGGCGGCTGCTTGGTTGAACCCGACCGGAGTTGCTTCCCGATCGCGGCGACCGGCGAGCCCCACAGCTCACGCGCAAGGTTCTCGGAGATGATGACTTCGGGCCGGCGCTCGTAAATCTCAGACCAGGTAAAATCGCGCCCGGCAACGAATCTCGTCCCTGCAGTATGAAAGAAATCCGGCGCAATATAGTTGAACATGCGCAGCGGCGGAATCTCGCCTGCATAGTTTTTCCCCTGGATATAGATCAGGTCCCAGTTGAGCTCCATGCTTCCCATCGGCACCATGCCTGCAAAACTCGCCGAAGTCACTCCCGGAATCGCCGCCAGTTTATCGGCAATATCGTTCTGTAACCGAGCCACCATCTGCGGATTCGCGACCATAGAAGATGGAATCGAGATGCGCATGGTTTGCAGGGTCTCTGCATGCGAGAATCCCGGGTCAACATTTCGCAGTTCTTCGAATGTGCGAATCATCAGCCCCGCGCTCACCAGCAGCACCAGGGCCATGGCCACCTGAGCGACGACCAGGATATTGCGGAATCGATTCCGGTCGCGGCTTGCGCTGGCGGTGCGGCCAGCGCCTTGGAGAGCGACAGTGGTTCGCGGCCCGGCATATTTCAGCGCAGGGATCAGTCCGAACAACAGCCCCGACAACACCGAAAGAATCAAAGTAAAGCCGAGAGCTCGCGCGTCGAGCGAAATTTCATTCAAACGCGGCAGGTTTGCCGGGCCTGCAGTGACAAGCAACTGCAGCCCCTCGTACGCAACGATCACTCCGCACGCTCCGCCCATGAGCCCGAGCACTATGTTTTCGATCAGCAGCTCTCGCACAATTCGCTTGCGTCCCGCCCCGAGCGCAGCACGAATCGCCAATTCCTGCTGTCGTGCTTCTGCTCTCACCAGCACCAGATTTGCCACATTGGCGCAGGCGATCAGCATCACCACGCCCAATGTGCCCATCACTACCCAGAGCACGTTGCCGACACTGCCGGTTACTTCCTCTTTCAGAGGACGAATCGCGGGGGTGATTTTCCAGTTCTCATAAAAGTGCGAATTGCTCCCCGGACCGTTCGACCATGAGTCCATCCATATCGGAACCATGCGCGCCACATCGGCATCGGCTTGTGCAATGGTGACACCGGGCTTGAGGCGGGCGATTCCCTGAAAGCCAAACCCTGCCAGGATCTGCTTATTGCGATCGAAGGCCAGCGGCACAATCAGGTCAAAATCCGTATCCACCACCCGGAAGTCTCGGGGCATGACGCCGACAATCTCCCAGGGCTGTGAATCTACCGTAATGTTGCGTCCTATCACGGACCCGTCGCCGCCGAAATGCCTCTGCCAGTACCCGTAGCTGAGCATCACAGCGCGCGCACCATGAGGATTCTGATCTGCCTGTGAGAGCCAGCGGCCAGCCACCGGAGGAACATCCAGCGCCTGAAGAACTCCATCAGTAAT
The DNA here is from genome assembly GCA_013285705.1 of Acidobacteriota bacterium. Classification (GTDB taxonomy): domain Bacteria; phylum Acidobacteriota; class Terriglobia; order Terriglobales; family Acidobacteriaceae; genus Alloacidobacterium. Next base: position 12,315 of record JABDHA010000064.1, on the reverse strand, counting down.
CAAAATGGTATGGACCTGCTCCGGCTGCGCAATGCCTGTGACGCTTGCCGTGCCTGGGTCCCACACACCCATCGATTGAAAGCTCCGATTCTGCTCGGTGAAGGTAAAGTACATCGAAGGCGAAAGGCGAAGGCCCTCGGAGAAGCTCGCTAGGCCGGAAGCACCAGGAGCTGTGAGCCAGACTCCGACCAGTGCCTCTGACTTGGGATACTGCAGCGGCTTGATTAGCACGCTATTCACCACACTGAAGACCGCAGTGTTGGCGCCAATTGCGATAGCCAGCGTCAGAATCACAGTCGCGGCGAATCCCGGTGCTTTTGCCAGCCGCCGAAATGCATATCTCACATCAGCCCAAATCGACTCCAGAGTCGGCCACTGCCAGGCCTCGCGGCTCCGTTCTTCCGTTAGCGTTACATTACCGAATTCCCTGCGTGCTCTTCGAGTCGCCTCTTCTCTCGACAAGCCATCTTCCATAAGCTCCTCGATCTTTTCTTCAAGATGTTCTTGAATCGATACCGAAAGATCGTCATAGCGACGGCGGCGTGAGAAGAGTTGCGTGAGCCATTTCATGTTGGACTCCTAAGCTTTGGCAACAGCAAGTACGCGGGTGATTCCGGCGAACATTTTTTCGAAGCTGGATACTTCTTTTTCAAGGTGTCGCATACCCGCATCGGTCAGACGGTAAATCCGAGTAGGGCGGCCTTTGGCCGAAACGCCTTCCTTCGACTCCAGCAAGCCTTCTCGCAACATTCGCTGCAAAGCCGGATACAGAGACCCTTCCTCAACCTGGAGCAAATTATCGGAGACCTGCTTGATGTGCTTGACCAGCGCATAGCCATGCATTGGCTTCAATCGAAGAGAGTGCAGGATCATCATTTCCAAAGCACCTGAGAAAAGATCGCGGTGTTCAGGGTTCTTCGCCATAGTGGAATGAATTCTATTCCATACATACCTATTTTAGAAATAGTATTTTTGGAAAAATCTTCGCGCTCAACACAAACAACTGTGGCGAGCAGGAATACGCTCCCGACAACTGTCGGCTACATTACGTTCTTCTCACGGTCTTTTGATGGCGCGTTCACGGACGGATGACATCTGCCCGGCCGGAACAACAGTAGAACGGTTGCATGAAGAAATCAGTCCGGTCCATTGCCTCTTTGGCGGTACTCTCCCTGATACCGCTCCTCGCCAGTGCGGGTCAATCCCAGGATGATGACGACAGGAACGAGCGCACGACTACTCTGCCCGTCGGCAATTACGACGATCGATCTCTGCTGCCCACAGGTCAATTTATTACGCCCACAGCAGCGCCCGGCTCAACCATACAAGTGCTTGCCACAGGTTTGCGCGCAGACGGCAACGCGGACGCATCCGAAGCCGTCGACACCGCGCTCAGCCCCGATGGCAAGACCCTGCTCGTAATGACCAGCGGATGGAATCACAGTAACAGCCAGCCGAATGGCACGCCCATCACCTTTCCCACCCTCGACCCGACCACCGGCGCACCAGTCGGCACCACCAGCAATGACGAGTGGGTTTTCGTCTACAACATCGGCCACAATGGAGTCGCGACCAAGCAGCAGCAGATCAATATTCCCGACACATTCAGCGGCCTCACCTGGGCGCCCGATGGCTCGCGCTTCTATATTTCCGGCGGCGACGACGACCGCGTCTACGTGTACAAGCAGAGCGGCAGCCAGTATGTGCCCGATGTCCCATTCATTCTTCTCGGCCACAACTCCAACCAGACCGCGCCGATTCCCAACTACGACGGCAGCCTGCTCAAAGGCACAAAGGCAGCAGCAGCCGCGTCGGCGCTGGTAACAGGTGCGGTGGTATCCGGCATCGCTGTGAGCCGCGACGGTAAAACGCTCGTGGCCGCGAACTACGAGAACGATTCGTTGTCCATTGTCGATACAGCCAGCCGGAAGCCCATCCGTGAAGTTCACTTCTTCAACCCTGGAGAGACCGTCGCGCAAGGCGAGTTCCCTTACGATGCGGCCATTCTCAGCGATCACAGTGGAGCCGCCCGCACCGCCTACGTCACCAGTCAGCGCGACGATCAGGTAATGGTAGTCGACGTGAAGACGGGTAAGTTCTCAGCCATTCAAGTCGGCGATCAACCCAACCGTCTGGTACTCTCCCGCGACCAGAACAGGCTCTACGTTGTGAATAGCAACAGTGACACTATTTCCGTGATCGACACCGCGAGACAACAGGTAGAGCGAACGCTGCAACTCTCGCGCCGCGGTGATCGATACAAAGGTCTAAACGCCAATTCTGTTGCCATCAGTCCTGATGGTGGCACTCTATACGTCACGCTCGCGACAGAAAACTCGGTCGCCGTGGTGAACCTGTGGACTGGCGAGTTGGAAGGCCGTATTCCTACCGGCTGGTATCCGAGCTCGGTTTCAGTAAGCAGCGACGGCTCCATGCTCTACGTCTCGACATTCAAGAGCAACTCCGGCCCGAACCCAGGCAACGACGGTCCCAATCCGGACTTCCGCACGCAGCGCTCCTATCCTCTTGAGAAGGCGCAGCTGAACACCATCCCTGTTCCCAGCCGTGGCAAGCTCGACGAACTCACCGAACAGGTGGACCGCAATAATGGTCTTTCCAACCGCCGCAACGATCCCACCATGGCCTTCCTGCAGAACAGGATTCATCACGTCATCTACATCATCAAAGAGAACAAGACATACGACCAGATACTGGGCGATCTCGATCGCGGCAATGGCGACCCCTCGCTCAATCAGTGGCCGCAGCCCGTATCTCCCAACCATCACAGCCTCGCTCTCACCTTTGGTCTTCTCGATAACTTCTACGCCACCGGCGAAGTCAGCGGAACTGGCTGGGATTGGTCTACCTACGCCCATTCAACTGAGCACAACGAAAAAACAACGGCGGTCAATTACGGAAATGGCGGTAACGGCGTCACGACCGATTCGGAAGGCACCAACCGCTTCATTGCGGTAGGTCTACCGGAGTTCTCCAAGGATCCATCGCCTCTCAACGAACGCCTGCTCACGATCCTCGACCCAACGGGCAGCTCGAACATTCTGCCCGGAACCAAGAACGCAGATAGTCCGGAAGGCGCTAACGACGATCTCGATGCGGAAGAGATCGGCGGCTATCTGTGGGATTCGGCCCTGCGCGCGCACAAGACGGTGCGCAATTACGGCTTCTTCCTCGATCAGTCCTACTACATCAGCACCGGCGGCGACCCGACGAAGCCCGATCCGAACCTGCCTACCTACATTCCCATCTCGCCCACTCCCTTTGCCGCAAAAATTCCCCAGGCCATCGAAGAACAGCCGGCTCTCCTGGGCTTAACTGATATTTATTTCCGCGGATTCGACCAGAACAACGCCGATACCTACCTCGTCAACGAATGGCAGCGAGACATGAGCGTCAACGGCTTGCCCAACCTCACTCTGCTTCGCTTGCCCCATGATCACAATGGCAGCTTCGGCACCGCCATTGCCGGACTGGGTACGGCAGAACTCCAGATCTCGGATAACGACTACGCCATCGGCCGTGTGACCGACATCATCAGCCACTCTCCCTACTGGCACGACACCGCCATCTTCATCCTTGAAGACGATGCGCAGAATGGCTCCGACCATGTGGACTCGCATCGCTCCTTCGCTTACGTTATCTCTCCCTACAGCAGGCGCGGCGTCACCATATCGACCAACTACAACACGATCAACATGCTGCGTACCATCGAAGATGTGATGGGCATTAATCATCTCAACTTCCGCGATGCAGACGCGGCTCCCATGGCTGACCTCTTCACCCGCAAGCCGGATTTCACTCCATATTCGGCGATCATCCCTGGCGATCTGTGCGCGCCGCCGGTTGATCCCAATCTCGTGCCGGCATGCAACAACCCTACAGCGAAGATCACCTCTCCAGTGCCGTCTCTGCACGACTCGGCATGGTGGGCGGCAAAGACCAAAGGCTTTGACTTTTCCGATGCCGACCGTGTCGATTCCGACGCATTCAACCGCGTGCTGTGGGAGGGCACCATGGGCGACAACGTTCCCTATCCGACGGTACGCAATCGCCATGACCTGCGGCAGAACCGCGCTCAAATGATCAAGCGTTGGCGGGAGAGCAAGGCGCAGTCAAAGCAGACATCGGCCGCCTTGTCCGGAGGCCAGTGAAGCAAACACGTTGATGCATCGTTGATTTGGAATACAGGCCTCGCTTCCATCCGGCAGCGAGGCCTGTACTTATATTGCAGCCCCGGGAGTCATGCGCCGGTTACTTTGCCGCTCCGGAACTGCAGGCAACCTTTTTCCCGCCCGTTTCTTTTTCCCTTTCAAGGACTCCTCGACAAAACCACGCAGCATCGTACCGGGAGAAGACCTTTGCACGATCAGGCCTCGCAAGCTTTCGAACACCGAGGTGTTTCCATCATGATTTCCAAAAATCCCAGCAATCTGGCAAACGAAGTAGTGGTCGCTTATTTTGGCCGCAGTGAAGATGCCGAGCGCGCAATTGATGATCTGTTGGCAGAAGGTTTTGAATCACGCCAGATCGGCGCAGCTTTTCGCGGCCGCAGTGCAGCTTTCAACACGACAACAGAAGACATAGGTGAGATCGGTAGCAAGACCGTGCGTTCCGCCATCGATTCGGACACCGTTGGCTCCGGCCCGGCATCCGACACGCGCGCGGTGACTCCCGCCGGACTCTCAACAGGTTCAGGCAGCGTCATCAGCGGCGCGGGCCGTCCCGGCCCAATTCCTGGCTCCGACATTCCCCACCATCGCAAGACGGAGATAGGAAGCACCGGCGCCGTCGCGAACCCGCTCCCTGCTACCGGAGGTTTCCACGAACCCCGCGACGAAAACAGCTGGTGGGAAAAGCTGAAACATATCTTCAGCAGCGATTCGGAAAAGGATCGTCGCCGCGACGAAGGGATCGTCGACAGCAGCAGCATGAACTTCGGCACCGGCGAAGGACACCTCGCTACCTATCCCGACAACGATGAATACGCTTATTCCGGGTCCGCATTCGAAGGCGCGTTTTCGGGCATGGGCGTGCCGCAGGCCCACGCACACTCCCTTGTCGGGGAAATGCGCAACGGCGGAGCCATCGTCACGATAAGCGCCCCCGGACGCGTGGCCGATGCGGAGATAATCCTTGAGCGCAATCACGGTCGCGTCCGCTATGAGACGGCAAGCGCCGCCACTCCGTGGGACGAGGTTCCCGGTGAGCGCGTGCATGTATTTGGCGCGCTCTCGCACACCTATCCGGGATATCTCCCCGGCTCCGATACGCCGCGCCGCAAAGCGTCTTAGCTCTAGACATTCGTTCACAGACATAGAGCAGACACAAACCCATTAGTCCATCCTGCGGCAGCCTCATCGAATCGCAATTTCATCGAATCGATGACCTGCCGCATTTTCTTGCGAATTTTCCGCTCATTTCTTTTAAAGTTCGTGTAGCGTCTTGCTTCTCGAGGAGGAAGTTGCAGTCAACACCGTCGTTACACTGCCGAAGTCGAAATCACGCGCTCGCCGCATGGGCCTTATTCCGCTCATCGCCGCCACCTACTTCATGGTCTCCGGTGGCCCCTATGGCATTGAAGACATCCTAGGAGGCGCGGGCTACGGCAAAGCCCTCATTATTCTTCTGCTCTTCCCTTTTCTCTGGAGCTTTCCCACCACGCTCATGCTCGGCGAACTTGCCAGCGCCATTCCCTCCGAAGGTGGATTCTACGTCTGGGTACGCCGCGCCTTGGGGCCATTCTGGGGATATCAGGAGGCATGGCTTTCGCTCACGGCCAGCATCTTTGACATGGCCATCTACCCGACAATTTTCGTTCTTTATCTAGGCAAATTCTTTCCGGCATGGACAACCGGCTCGCGCAGTATTGTTTGGGAATTGGCTCTCGTCACGGCCTGTTGCCTCTGGAATCTCTGCGGAGCGCCCGCCGTAGGCAGAGGCTCGGTCACGCTGTTTGTCATTCTGCTTACGCCTTTCGCCATCCTGACTGTTCTTGCTTTGCTGCACGGCCCACACTGGCACGAGCGCGCAACAGCATTCACCGGAGGCAGCCTCAGCACCGCCGTCATTGTCGCCCTGTGGAACTACATGGGCTGGGACAATGCCTCGACCGTCGCTGAAGAAGTGAAGGACCCGCGCCGTAATTACCCGCTGGCCATGATGGGCAGCGCCGCGCTCGTCGCCATCTCCTATATTCTCCCCGTCGCCGCAGTCGCTTACGCAGGCATCTCCATCGAGAAGTTCTCTACCGGCTCGTGGACCGATGCGGCTCGCACCCTCGGCGGCCCACTGCTCGCGGGCGCGATCGTTTTGTGCGGGACCATCAGCGGTTTGGGCATGTTCAACGCGCTGGTGCTCTCCTATACGCGCCTGCCAATGGTCCTTGCGCAGGACGGCATGCTGCCCACGTGGCTCGCGCTTAGGAACAAGCGCGGCGTCCCCTGGGCTGCCATCATCGTCTGCGGAATCGCCTGGGCCGCGGCGCTCGGCTTCCGTTTCGAGGAGCTCATTTCGATCGACCTGATCCTCTATGGCACCAGCTTGATTCTGGAATTCGTCGCCCTCGCCGTATTGCGTTTCAAGGAGCCAGACCTGCCGCGTCCCTTTCGCGCTGGCAATCTCTTCATGGCCTGCACACTCGGCATTCCGCCAGCCATTCTTATCCTCTACGTCATGTATGCGGCGCGGGATGAACGCATGGCGCACATGCCCGCCTTGCTCTTCGGCCTTTTGATCGCGCTCGCCGGCCCCGTCTTCTATTGGATATCCCGCAAATGCTGGGGCCACAAAGCCCTGAACGAATCGGCACTCGCCCCAAGCGGTGATTGACCATGTCAAATCCGCTTCAATAGACTTTGAAAAGAGTTTCCAAACCCATGTCGTTAGGATTTATGTCGTTTCGCTTTATGCCGTTTCACTTTCGTTCGCGCCCTGGTGCCTGTACACCCGTCGTCATTGCTGCCTTTCTTGCGTTGAGCTTCTCTGCGACCGCGCAACAATCGGCAAAGCTGCCTGCAAAACAGCAAAAGCCTTCTGCCCCGCAGATACGGCCGGAGAAGCCGCCCGCTATCGTCGATCCTGCCGGCCCCACCGTAAGCCTGCAAACCAGCGAAGCTCTTTTCTACGTCGCCGTCGGCCTGAACGCCTGCGGATACGACAACGGCCTCAGCGCATCGGACCCGATCCGCACCCATGTGCGGGAGCAGGTCAACCAGGCGCTGCAGCAATCCGAAGCCGCCCGCGTCGCCCGCGACAAACTCTGCGTCTTCGTCAATCAGCACCGGCTTTCTGAGAATGCCAGCCGCGATCTCGCGCAGTATGTTTCACTCGCGCTCTATGTCACGCCTCCACCCGAGCTCGCTCTCAGCGTGGACCAGGACGACATGCCGCCCGATTCCACGCAGGTCATCGACATCCTGCCCCTGCTGCGCGACTTTGCCAAGGCCATCGACCTGCATTTCATCTGGGTGTCCAACCACACCGCCTATGACGAGGAAATCACCAAACTGCACGACCCGCTCACGCAGATGATCGTGAACACCAACGTCTACCTCAAGATGCCGGCCAGCACCTACAGCGGCAGCCGCTTTCTCGTCGTGCTTGAGCCCATGCTCTCGCCCGTCGAAACCAATGCCCGCGTCTATGGTTCGGATTACGTTGTCGTCGCTTCACCGGTCAATGGCGTCATCCATATGCAGGAGGCGCGTCACACCTATCTGCATTACATGATCGAGCCGATGCTCTATTCGCGGGCTTCGGCCATGGATCGACTCTTGCCCATCCTGAAGACCGTGCGCGAGGCGCCTCTCGAATTTATCTATCGCAGCGATATCGTCTCGCTCGTGATCGAATCCCTCATCCGCGCCATTGAAGCGCGCACCATGGACACCGGCATCGCCGAATACAAAATTCCAGCCGATGTGCGCCGCAATGACCTCGAGCACGAAACGCAGTTGCACAACGCCTCTCTGCAAAAGATCGCAACCGTCCGGCAAAACTCCGTCAACAAGAGCATGACCGCCGGCTTCGTCCTCACTCAGTATTTCTACGATCAGCTCATCTCCTTCGAGCACACGCCAGACAGCTTGAAGGAAGCCATCGGCCCCATGGTCTACGGCATGGACATCGACCAGCAGACGCACCGCGCGCGCGATACTCACTTTGCCGAAGAAGGCTCATCGGACATCATCAGTCACGCCTCCCGCCAGCCTCACGGACTCGACCTTGCCGAGATCAGGCTGCATCAGGGCGATGCCGCAGGCGCAGAAAAACTTGCCAAACAGGCTCTCGCCGAGCACACACCCGATCCCGGCCGCGCCGATTACATCCTCGCCCTCACCAGCGTCATGCAGGGCCAGATGGAGGCAGCGGAAAAGGGCTTCGGCGAAACCATTCGCCTCTCCACCGATCCGCGCCTGCTCGCCTGGTCCCACATCTATCTCGGACGCATTCACGACATCCGCGAGGAGCGCGACGAGGCTCTCGCCGAATATCAGACGGCCCTGACCGTCCGCGACGGCCAGCCCGACACCAAATCCGCCGCTGAAAAGGGTCTGAAACAGCCTTTTGCGCCGCCAAAGAGCGCACAGCACGAAGATGACAACGACAATAGCGACAATAGTGATGCAGCGCCGAAACAACCGGCAGCCCCTCCGCATCCCTAGCGGCCAGGAAAAATGCTGCATCGGAGGCACAACGAATCTCGTCGCAGGCGAGGGCTTCAGCCCTCGCCTGCGAGTCAGTAGAATCAGCGCGCTTCAGCCGCTGAGCGAATCTTTTCCTCGCAACATCAATCTTTCGCAACCGGCCCGGCAACACCCGTTATTTCTGCCGCACCGTTCCGCAAATCTGTAGCATCAAAGTTCCGTATCTTTCTTGACCTGCAGAGGCAGTCTGATGACGAAAGAAAAAGCACGCCTTCTCTGGCTAGGCATCGGAATACTTACGCTATCGTTCGCCGTTACGCATGCGCAAACCCCGCAGCAGCTCATTCAGCAGGTCGTCGACACCGAACGCACCGCAAACCGGAACGACCACTCCCACTGGATCTACCTGCAGGAGATGCGTAAGCCGAAAGAGCATATTCTCCAATGGGTCGCCGGCACACCGCAGGGCGACGTTCGGCGCGTCATCTTGAAGGACGACCAGAAGCTTCCCGAGCCTCAACAGCGTGACCAGATTCAAAAGTTCGTGCACGACACCCGGGCCCAGAACAAGGATGTCGCCGAGACGAATCATGACTTGCAGCAGATTGACGACTTTCTGAAACTGCTGCCTGCTGCCTTTGTCTGGACGCAGACAGCCACAACCGCAACCAACACCTCCCTGCACTTTGAACCCGCTCCAGACTTCCATCCTCCTACCCGTGAAGCGCGTGTCTTCTGCGGCATGGCGGGCGACGTCGTCGTCGATAACCAGCAACACCGCATCCGCAGCATGAGCGGCCATCTCATCCACGACGTCACCTTCGGCGGAGGCCTCCTTGGCCGGTTGAAGGAGGGCAGCTCCTTTTCTATCGAGCAGGCGCAGGTCGGCCAGGATCTCTGGGAGCTGACTGCCATCAACGTCCACCTTCAGGGCAACGCGCTTCTCTTCAAAAGCATTTCGTTGCAGCAGGAGGACAAACGCTCCCGCTTCGCGCCCGAGTCTCCCACCGTCACGCTCGATCAGGCTGCGGCCGCCGTCATGAACCAGCCCGAGGCGATTGAATCCTCCGAAAACGCTGCTCTGAAAGCGAATTGACCCCGAATTGGACCCCGGAACCACCTGCCTTCACCCCATAATTGATAGCCACTGGCCCATTCGACTCAACGCAGCGCCTTTGAAGTGCGTCTTATAAATCGTCTAAAGTAAAAGAAGGCTGTCGCATCCATGGGGCAATCGGCAATCCAAACGCTCGAACGCGCTCTCGGACACAAGTTCGGGCAGGAGCAGTTGCTCGTCCAGGCCCTCACGCATAGCTCCCTTGCCCACGAATTCCATCTCACCGAAGGGGATAAAGCCGGTCAGACCGCGCCTGAAGACAACGAACAACTGGAATTCCTCGGCGACGCCGTCATCGGCCTTCTGGTCGCTGAATCGCTCTATAAACGCTTTCCCGAGCTCAGCGAAGGCGAGCTCACCCGTCTGCGCTCCGCTCTGGTCAGCCGCAAGCATCTCGGAACGGTAGCCGCGCGCCTTAAGCTGGGCAAATATCTGCTGCTTGGCCGGGGCGAAGAACGCAGCGGCGGCCGCAAAAAGAACGCCCTGCTGGCCAATTCCATCGAGGCCGTCGTTGCTGCCCTCTATCTCGACGCCGGACTCGAAATCACCCGAACCTTCGTCGAACGCGAAATCATCGCCCCCTCCGTCATGGAGCTGCAAACCGAGCTGCTCGAAGGCCGCAGCATCGGGGATCACAAATCGGCGTTGCAGGAATACATGCAGGCCCATAAGGCTAGCCAGCCTGTTTACATTGTGAAAGCAGAAAGCGGCCCCGACCATCGCAAGCGCTTTCTGGTCGAAGTCCGCTTCTCCGATAATGGCACCACGGGCAAAGCCCTGGCACGTGGCATGGGCAGCACCAAAAAGAAAGCCGAGCAGGAAGCAGCCCGTCGCGCCATGGTGAAGTTGACGGCCGCCGAAGCGAAGGAGGCAGTCGATGAGTGAGATTCGCCCGACCTTCGCCACCAGCGTTGACATTCCTTCTCTGCCCCAAACCGGGACACAGAACGGGACGCAGACCGAGCCCCACCTCGAACCGCAGTTCGAAACGCCTCCCAGAACTCGGAAGACGGCTCCAGCAACACACCATGTCGTCTATCCCACCGTGCTCGACACGGGCCGTTCCCTGCTCTCCATCATCGTCATTGCGCTCTTCGTGCTGACCTTCGTCGTGCAGCCCTTCCGCATTCCTTCAGAATCCATGGAGCACACCTTGCTGGTGGGCGATTTTCTGCTGGTCAACAAAATGATCTATGCGCCGCCCGGAATCTGGCGCTGGCTGCTTCCCTATCGACAAATCCAGCGCGGCGACATTGTCGTCTTCCACTTCCCGATCGACCCCACGGACCACGTCGTCAAACGAGTCATCGCCGTTCCCGGCGACCATGTGCATCTCCATGATGGACAGGTCTTCCTGAACGGCCAGCCCGTGACCGAGCCCTACGCCGTCTACGAAGCATCCTACTCAGACAATTTCCGCGACCAATTCCCCACCATGCTCTACACCGATCCCGGCGTCGATACCGGCTGGTGGATGGAAATGCGTCACGACGTGCAGAACGGCGACCTCACTGTCCCGCCGGACCATTACTTCGTCCTCGGGGATAACCGCAACCACAGCCGCGACAGCCGGTACTGGGGATTTGTGCCCCGTCCAAACATCGTCGGTCGCCCCTTTCTCATCTATTTCTCACTCCGCCAACCCTCTACCACGGATGTGCCGGACCTGCCGGGTGATAGACTCGGACACGATAAGGACCCGGTAAACAGCGTTGTCGATTTTGCGCGCTGGGACCGTATGTTTCGCATCATTTGGTAGCGGATTTACGACAGAAAGATATGGAACAGATTCTGGAAAAGCAGTCCGAAAAGAAACACACGCACCACGAAGAAACTCCCCTTGAGTTCATTGCCTCCATCTGCAGCGTGCTCGTGCTGGGGCTATTTGCGCTCACCTTCATCTTCCAGAATTTCGAAATCCCTTCGGCATCGATGGAGAAGACGCTTCTCATCGGCGACCACGTCGTTGTGGACCGCTCGACGCTCGCGCCCCCGACAAAATGGGCTCCGTTCGTGCACTATCGCAACATTAAGCGCGGCGACATCATCGTCTTCTACAAGCCAACGACCGAGCCGAATGGCGAACATATTTTCCTCGTCAAGCGCGTCCCCGGCGACCGCATCCATCTGCGGAACGGCATCGTTTACTTAAACGGACAGCCCCAGGACGAGCCGCAGGCCGCCAAGCCGGGAGATGACGGATATTTCCCCTACCGGGACGATTTTCCCTCAGTAGCTCCCTCCCAAGCCGCTGACGTAACCGCCGAATGGGCCGTCGAGCTTCCTACCCATGTTCAAGGAGACGACCTGGTCGTCCCTGAGGGCCATTATTTCGCCATGGGCGACAATCGCCCCGTGAGCCTTGACAGCCGCTACTGGGGTTTTGTGCCGCGCGAAAATATCGTGGGCCGCCCACTTCTCGTTTACTGGTCGTTCGTCACTCCGGAAAACCAGATCGATAAGACCTCCATCGGCGACCGTGTAGGCTTTATCCTCCACATCGCCATCCACTTCTTCGACCAGACCCGCTGGAGC